>JAVBVL010000042.1:0-35236 GCA_031554285.1 Bacteroides sp. | reverse complement strand
ACGCAAAGCAACCGGATTCCAAAGTCTTTTCTCTTCGCGTTCTTTGGAAGTAATCTTTGCCAGGGTTCTATTTTCAACTTCCATCTTATCCAACACTTGCTTAACAGCCTTTACTAATGAGCAATAACCATATTCATTATTTTCCATTAAGTCGACCCTGTCAAAGCCATTGTACTTGGCAACCTTTACGGATGTTCCATTTACATCTGCCAGCAGATAAGCTACATAATTGTATTGCCCGTCTTCTGCCAATAATTCAAGGTTAGTTGCAAACTGCTGATTGAGCATTTTATTTGCACCTTCATAATAAATCTTGAGTTGCTCAAATGTAAGATTCTGATTAGGAGATTTAATCTTTCCGATGGAGTTACGGATACGCTTTGCAAACAGCGATTCAATCATCCTCACCGGCATTGGTTCGGCAGCAGTTCCAACACGAATAAATGTACCTTTCTCCGACATCCCGAGTTTTTTGATATAGTATGGTTTCTCTGTTCCACTGGCAAAAGTGATTTTAATTACATTTGCCGATTCTAAGTTTTCCACTCTCACATCAAACAACCCCATGCAAGAGGGAAGTATGTTATTTTTCAGCCGGTCTTTGATTCTAAGCATATCGTTGTCAATGTTCTCAACACCAACAGCATTGCCCGCTTTGTCTACTCCAATATATATTACGCCTCCTTCGTGATAGTTCAGAAAAGCAACCGCTTCTTTCTCCAAATCGTCTGTAAGCTGTAGTTTGTATTCTATTCGATTAGTTTCAGGTATCATATCTTTCGTTTCTTCATTACTATTACAAAAGTAATGATTTGCCTGATAGGTTGTATATTTATCCCAAGAAAAGAAAACCAACAAAAAAGCCGCAACGAACAAAACGTTCACTACGGCTTTTCCAGTTATTTGCAATTATACTGTATTATTTCACTTCCTCAAAGTCAGCATCCTGAATGTTGTCATTCTGATTGCTTTCACTCTGACCACCACCTGCTTGTCCGTTCATGTCGGGACCCGGTTGAGCAGCACCACCTTGCGCATACATCTCAGCACTGGCAGCTTGGAAAGCAGCATTCAACTCGGCCATAGAAGCATCGATGGCAGACAAATCTTGCGACTTGTGAGCTTCTTTCAGCTTGCCCAAAGCAGCTTCAATCGGAGCTTTCTTATCGGCAGAGAGCTTATCGCCCAGTTCTTCCAGTTGCTTTTCAGTTTGGAAAATCATACTGTCGGCTTGGTTGAGCTTGTCAATCTTTTCACGTTCTTTTTGGTCGGCATCCGCGTTGGCAGCTGCTTCATTCTTCATACGTTCAATTTCTTCTTTACTCAAACCGCTGGAAGCTTCAATACGGATAGCTTGTTCTTTACCGGTAGCTTTGTCTTTGGCAGTTACCTTCAAGATACCGTTGGCATCGATATCGAACGACACTTCAATCTGCGGAACTCCACGACGGGCGGGAGCAATTCCTGCCAGATTAAACTGACCGATTGACTTATTCTGGTTCGCCATCGGACGCTCGCCTTGCAATACGTGAATGGTTACTTCGCTTTGGTTATCGGCTGCAGTCGAGAATGTTTCGCTCTTTTTGCAAGGAATGGTTGTATTGGCATCGATGAGCTTGGTCATTACACCACCCAGGGTTTCAATACCCATTGACAGCGGAGTAACATCGAGCAATACCACACCCTTAATATCGTCACTCAATACAGCACCTTGTACAGCAGCACCTACGGCTACTACTTCGTCGGGGTTTACGCCCTTTGAAGGAGCTTTTCCGAAGAAGTCTTCTACCAACTTCTGTACAGAAGGGATACGGGTTGAACCACCTACGAGGATAACTTCATCAATATCGGCGTTGTTCAAACCTGCATCGCTCATGGCTTTCTTACACGGCTCCAAACAAGCTTGGATAAGTGAGTGAGCCAATGATTCGAATTTAGCACGAGTCAACGTTTTTACCAAGTGCTTGGGTACACCGCCTACGGGCATGATGTACGGCAAGTTAATTTCGGTAGTGGTCGATGATGACAATTCAATTTTTGCTTTTTCGGCAGCTTCTTTCAAACGTTGCAAAGCCATCGGATCCTGAGTCAGGTCGGCGCCTTCGTCGTTCTTGAATTCTTGTGCCAACCAGTTGATGATAACCTGGTCAAAGTCGTCACCACCCAGGTGAGTATCACCGTTGGTAGAGAGTACTTCGAATACACCGCCACCGAATTCGAGGATAGAGATATCGAATGTACCACCACCTAAGTCGAACACGGCAATCTTCATATCTTTGTGAGCCTTATCCAAACCGTAAGCCAGTGCGGCTGCGGTAGGTTCGTTCACGATACGTTTTACTTCCAGTCCGGCAATTTGTCCGGCTTCTTTAGTTGCCTGACGTTGTGAGTCGGAGAAGTATGCCGGTACGGTAATAACGGCTTCGGTCACTTCTTGTCCCAGATAGTCTTCGGCTGTCTTCTTCATCTTTTGCAGAATCATTGCCGAGATTTCTTGCGGGGTGTACAGGCGTCCGTCAATATCAACACGCGGTGTGCTGTTGTCGCCTTTTACTACTTTATAAGGTACGCGACCTACTTCTTTCTGTACCTGGTCCCACGATTCGCCCATGAAGCGTTTGATAGAGAATACGGTACGTGTAGGGTTTGTAATAGCCTGACGTTTAGCAGGGTCGCCCACTTTACGCTCGCCACCATCTACAAATGCTACGATAGAAGGTGTGGTACGTTTACCTTCGCTGTTTGCAATTACTACCGGTTCGTTTCCTTCGAATACAGAAACGCAAGAGTTGGTAGTTCCTAAGTCGATTCCAATAATTTTTCCCATGATTGTTATTTTTTTATTTATTATTATTTCTTGTTTTTGTGTCCACCCTTCAAGCGGACATTGCAGTAAAAGCAAACGGTGTGCCAAAGCGTTTAGCGGGAAGATGGCTGACAAAATATGACAGAACGGCAGTTGATTGCTACGAAAAAGTATCGCGTTTGTCAGAAAACTGTCGCAGGATACACCCTATCGGCTGTACGCGGCCATTTAACTTTAGCACATGGAAGTTAATTATGCAAGGAATTTGCAAAGTAAGCTACGCACTTACGCACCACACCTGAAATCCTTTATTCATAGGCATTTATGTGCGTGCGTAGGATGATTTTCATCCTACACACATCTCACGCACCTACTTTAATAAGACGATGTATTTCTTTGTTCTTTAGTGCATTACAAAAAACAATCTAAAAATGCTTATCACAACACAAGTGAAGTACAAAGCTTTGGCTTATTGGTTTCTCACCAAAACTAAGCACTAATTCCTTTCATACTACATGGAAATACCTTCTTTTTAGCGTTATCATAATCTTGTAACATAGTCAATAATGCTTGCATACACCCGGGTGTACGTATGGTATACACCCGGGTGTAAGAGGCCCGTACATCCGGGTATAACCCCCCTCTACACCCGGGTGTACAAGGAGTTTTGAAAGCATGTTATCAAAAAATTATCGGTAAGTAACGGGATATTTGCCCTTGAGATGCAACACATTTGCGCCTTAATAAATTCAAAACAGTTTCTTATTTTCTAAAGATATTCTTGTACCTTTGCAAACCAACCCAACAACCGGTAATTATGTTCAAACAAATAGTTTATCTGTTACTTGCCACCGTATTGTTATGTGCCTGTACCGGCAAGAAAACCGCCGGAACCGTACCTGCCGAAGAAGGCAGTCCCGTACCCTTGTTGCATGCACAGGGTTTTACCATTGCACAAATGCCCCACTACACCACCGTTACCGTGTACAACCCCTGGAAGGCAGGTGAAGTATACGCCACCTATTATCTGGTGAAAAACGACTCTGTTGCCACGCCTACCGATGGGCAGAAGGTACGCATACCTATACAAAACCTGGTAGTTAATTCTGCCACCCACCTGGGCTTTTTGGAGATGCTTGGAGAGTTGGATAAAATATCCGGCGTAAGCAGTGCCGATTACATCTACAATCCCATTGTTAGAAAAGGTGTAGCCGAGGGACATATTCAGAACCTGGGCGATGCATTTAATCTCGACATTGAGAAACTGCTCCTACTACATCCGCAAGCCGTAATGACCACCGCCTACAATGCCGACGATGAAAACAGCAAACGGATGAAGCAAACCGGCCTCACACTCCTATATAATATAGAGTGGCAAGAGAAAACTTTGTTGGGCCGTGCTGAATGGATTAAGTTTGTGGGCGCCTTCTTTGATAAGACAGAGTTGGCCGCCACCTTGTATAGCGGGATAGAACGGGAGTACAACGAAACCCGTCGCTCGGTAAGTAATCTTACTACCCTACCTTCCATCCTTTCGGGACAAGACTACCGGGGCACGTGGTCTATGCCCGGCGGACGAAGCTATTCGGCACAACTCTTCCACGACGCAGCCGCCCTGTACAATGATTTCAGCGACACCACCTCGGGCAGTATAGCCTCCAGTATTGAAATGGCGCTGGTTTATTTTAGCCATGCCGATATCTGGGTGGGCGCGCAAGCCTCCACACTCAAAGAGTTGGAAAAGATGAACAGCAAATATAAACTATTCGACGCCTTCCAAAAAGGAAATGTGTATAACACCAACAAACGAATGATTGCTACCGGCGGCAACGATTACTGGGAAAGTGGCGTGGCTCGTCCCGACTTGCTACTGAAAGACATGGTAAAGATATGCCATCCTCAAATGCTGCCCCTTTACGAATTAACTTACATGGAACGTCTTCAATGAAACATACCCGTCTCTTCCTCCTGCTTACCCTGGCACTCTGCGTAGCGCTGATTGCCGATATTGCCATAGGTAGTGTAAACCTGCCATTGGGCGAGATATGGAATACCCTCACCGGAAGAAGTGACGACTTGATTTATCGGGAGATTATCCTCAACCACCGCTTACCCAAGGCACTGACGGCTATTCTCGTGGGCGCCGCCCTTTCAGTAGCCGGGGTACTGATGCAAACCTTGTTTCACAACCCGTTAGCAGGACCCGATGTACTGGGGGTAACTTCCGGTGCCAGCCTGGGAGTGGCTTTGCTTACGCTGAGCGCCTCGGTACTTCCCGTTTGGGCATTAACGGGTTGGGGGCAAACACTGGCTGCCGTTGCCGGCGCTGTAGGGGTGCTATTGCTTGTTATCATTGCCTCCATACGTATTCCGCAAACCGTTTCCCTGCTTATTGTAGGAATGATGTTCGGTAATTTTGCCGGAGCAATTGTGAGCATTATGCAAAGCATCAGCAACCCTGATACGTTGAAACTTTTTATCACGTGGACTTTCGGAAGCCTGTCGTCCGTGGGATGGGAACAGATGCCTGTTATGGGTAGTGTAGTACTACTGGGCATCATCGCCGCTTTCCTGTTGCAGAAGCCGCTCAACATTTTACTCCTGGGAAAGAACTACGCCAGTGGACTGGGCATTTCGGTACCCCGCCTGCGACTGTGGGTTATCCTGGCTACTGCCTTATTAGCAGGTACTTCTACTGCTTTTACAGGTCCCATTGCCTTTATCGGTATCACCATGCCGCACATTGCACGCGGTTTGTTCCACACACCCAACCACCGGGTTATACTACCTGCCTCTATCCTGTGCGGAGGCATTACCATGCTGTGTTGCGACCTTATTTCACAACTGCCCGGCTTACAGGGAACCCTGCCCATTAATGCCGTAACCGCCCTCTTCGGAGCACCTATTATTGTTTGGATTATTCTAAAAAAATAAAGACATTGGCATTATTTGCAATATTTCTTTAGAAAACTTGTATTATTTGATACCAAATTACTACATTTGTCAAATAATACAAGAAAACAACGGAAGAATCCGTTACATAATCAACTTTTAGCCCGATGAAAAAAGCCATTCTATCTTTGTTGTTTTGTGCGGCAAGCACTTTCTTTCTGCAAGCACAAAACGATTATCTGGTAACGACCGACGCTCCTAACCGCAGTGTACAATCGGCCGAAGAACAATTTATTTATGACAACTTTCCCAACCGCATGTTATGCGACTGGACACCGGGCATGAAATTTATGTTTCTTCCCGAAGCACGCGATATGTATGCCCCTATATTCCACTCGTATGAAACGGAACGTGATGCAAATACCGGCAGCCTGAAAGGTAAGATTTTTGAGTTCATCGGTGCCGAAGAAAAGGCCAGCGAGCTGTATATAACCACCACATACTCCGCCCGCTTCGTTTTTGAGTGCAACAGCGTAAAATACTATTATGAGATAAAAGGACAGCCCTTGAGTGAAGTTTGCGTAAAAAATCCACGCGTTAGCATCAACGGACTGGTATACCTGGGCGATGTAGACATTGCCCGCCAGGTACTCATCGGCCGCTCGTTCTACACTAAAACAAGTACGGTACGCGTAGACGACCCCAACAGTTATGCCGGTTCTAAGGATGCAAAACTACCCGAGAATACCCGGGTAACCATCACTAAAGTTGGTGTAGGCACTAAAGCATACCCTGTAAAACTGGTATTTGAAGATGCTAACGGCCGTTCTTATTTTATGGAATTAGCCCTGTCGCGTACCAACTCCGGGATGGATATTGTCGACTTCCAGGCCGACAAGAAAGACCGTTATTTTGCCAACGCCCTCAGCTTTAACGACCGCAACGTGAATACACTGGAAGCTATCAAAAGCAAGTATGTAAACATGCCGGTGTATCCCAAACAGAATATATCGGTTACCGGCAACTTCAACATTGACAATGAAGACAATAGCCCCCGCGTACATTTGCTTCGCTATACCTCGCTTGTAATTCGGGACATCAACGTAGAGCTGCCCGGCACATTGGCCACACTCACCTTATCGGACGTTCATGGACACACTTACAATGTAGAAACCGACTTGAAATACAACGTGGTTATCAAGAACGAGAATTTCTTTGAAGATATGTTTGCCTTTGGCGACATCCGCAAGAAATACCCGTATGTAACCGAAGAAGATTGGCAACTCATTGCCATGGGCGAAGTAAAAGCAGGAATGACCACCGACGAGTGCCGGTTGGCCCTGGGAAATCCCGTACAGGTGGAAATGAAAAAGGATACCCGCTTTGAATCCTGGATTTATCCACGCAAAGTATTGGAGTTTGAAAGCGGCCGTTTGTTACGTCACAAATAATTCATTCATCACAGAAAGAATATCTAAAAAATTCCTGTATATTTGCTCATTCAAAATCAATGTATAACAGTATATAATTTAGTAAATGAGCAGAGTACTTATTATCGGCGCGGGCGGCGTAGGAACCGTCGTTGCGCACAAAGTGGCACAAAACCCCGATGTGTTTACCGACATCATGATTGCCAGCCGCACGAAGTCAAAGTGTGACGACATCGTTAAAGCCATAGGTAATCCGCAGATAAAGACCGCCAAGGTCGACGCCGATAGCGTGGCCGACCTGGTAACGTTGTTCAACGACTTCAAACCCGAATTGGTTATTAACGTAGCCCTCCCCTATCAAGACCTTACCATCATGGACGCGTGTCTGGAAGCCGGAGTTAACTACCTGGATACTGCCAACTACGAACCCAAAGATGTAGCACATTTTGAATACAGCTGGCAATGGGCGTACAAAGAACGCTTCGAGCAAGCCGGACTAACAGCCATTCTTGGTTGCGGATTCGACCCGGGCGTAAGCGGTGTTTACACAGCCTATGCAGCCAAGCATTATTTCGACGAGATTCAGTATCTGGATATTGTTGACTGTAATGCCGGTAACCACCACAAAGCATTTGCCACCAACTTCAACCCCGAAATCAACATCCGCGAGATTACCCAGAACGGTCGTTACTTTGAGAATGGCGAGTGGGTAACTACTCAACCGCTGAAAATCCATAAAGACCTTACGTATCCCAATATTGGTGCACGCGACTCGTACTTGCTTTTCCACGAAGAGTTGGAGTCGTTGGTAAAGAACTATCCCACCCTGAAACGTGCCCGCTTTTGGATGACGTTCGGACAGGAGTATCTTACCCACCTGCGTGTAATCCAGAACATCGGCATGGCACGTATCGACGAAGTTGAATACAACGGCATGAAGATTGTTCCGTTGCAGTTCCTCAAAGCCGTATTGCCTAACCCACAGGATTTGGGCGAGAACTATCAGGGCGAAACGTCTATCGGTTGCCGCATCCGTGGTATCAAGGACGGTAAAGAACGTACCTATTATGTATATAACAACTGCAGCCACGAAGAGGCTTACAAGGAAACCGGCATGCAGGCCGTAAGTTACACCACCGGTGTACCGGCTATGATTGGCGCCATGATGTTCTTCAAAGGCGAGTGGAAACGTCCGGGAGTATACAACGTAGAAGAGTTTAACCCCGACCCGTTCATGGAACAACTCAACAAGCAGGGTTTACCCTGGCACGAAATCGTTGATGGAGACTTGGAATTATGATCAATGTAGGCGACCACGCACCCGAACTGTTGGGTGTTAACGAACAAGGCGAAGAAATACGTTTGAGCAACTACCGGGGACGGAAGATTGTATTGTACTTCTACCCCAAAGATAGCACCTCAGGGTGTACCGCCCAGGCATGCAGCCTGCGCGATAACTATGCCGAACTGCGCAAAGCCGGTTACGAGGTAATCGGCGTGAGCATAGACAGCGCTCAGTCGCACCGGAAGTTTATCGAGAAAAACAACCTCCCCTTCACCCTCATTGCCGATACCGACAAGTCGTTGGTAGAGCAATTCGGCGTATGGGGCGAAAAGAAACTGTACGGACGCGCCTATATGGGTACCTTCCGTACCACGTTCCTGATTAACGAAGAAGGTATTGTTGAACGGATTATCTCTCCCAAAGAGGTAAGCACCAAAGAGCACGCCTCACAAATATTAACCTCTAAATAAATACAAAAATGGCAAAAAAAGACGAGCTGAACTTTGACGATACCAAAGGCGGAAATGAGAAGCTGAAAGCCCTGCAGGCTGCTATGGACAAGATAGAAAAGAGCTTTGGCAAGGGTTCTATCATGAAAATGGGCGACGAGAATATTGAAGAGATTGAAGTAATTCCCACCGGTTCCGTAGGATTGAACTCGGCACTGGGCGTAGGCGGTTTTCCCCGCGGAAGAATCATCGAGATATACGGACCGGAATCGTCCGGTAAAACAACCCTGGCTATCCACGCCATTGCCGAAGCGCAAAAAGCAGGCGGTATTGCCGCTTTCATTGACGCGGAGCATGCATTCGACCGCTTCTATGCAGAGAAGTTGGGTGTAGATGTGGATAACCTCTGGATTTCGCAACCCGATAACGGTGAACAAGCGTTAGAGATTGCCGAACAGCTTATCCGTTCATCGGCTATCGATATTATTGTGATTGACTCGGTAGCCGCTTTGACTCCCAAAGCCGAAATCGAGGGCGATATGGGCGAGAATAAAGTAGGTTTGCAAGCCCGCTTGATGTCACAAGCCTTGCGTAAGCTGACAGGTGCTGTAAGCAAAACACGCACTACTTGTATCTTCATCAACCAATTGCGTGAAAAGATTGGTGTGATGTTTGGTAATCCCGAAACAACTACCGGTGGTAACGCCTTGAAGTTCTACGCTTCGGTACGTATTGACATTCGTGGAGGACAAGCCATTAAAGATGGCGACGAGGTAATTGGCAAGCAAACCAAGGTAAAAGTGGTGAAGAACAAGGTAGCTCCTCCTTTCCGTAGAGCAGAATTCGATATCATGTTCGGACAAGGTATCTCCCGCTCCGGTGAAATTGTTGACTTAGGAACCGACCTTGGTATTATCAAGAAGAGCGGTGCCTGGTACAGCTACAACGATACCAAGTTGGCGCAAGGCCGCGATGCTTCCAAGAAAGTAATTGAAGACAATCCCGAACTGGCTGAAGAACTGGAAGCACTCATCTTCCAGGAAATGAAGAAATAGCACAGTGAATGATTAGTGGTTAGTGATAAGTGATTAGCTGCTAAAGCAATGATACAAGGCGGTTAGTGAGCGGTTTACACCGGTTCATTAACCGCCTTTTCCTTTGCTAATCACTTATCACTAAACACTAATCACTTTTTACAGTTTTGTTGTAACAACTTTCAACTATTCCCGTCTTACAGATATAAACGAACAAAAAACACATGGACGCAGAGAGTTTCAAAAGAGCCTATCTACCCTTCCACCGCAAACTGTTCCACATAGCCTACCGGCTGTTGGAGAACAGCCCCGATGCCGAAGACCTGGTACAAGAGGCCTACTTAAAACTATGGGACAAGCGCGACGGACTTTCCGCCGTGAGCAACCCCGAAGCTTTCTGTGTTACGTTGGTAAAAAACATGTGCCTCGACCTGTTACGTTCAGGTAAATATGTGGCGGGCAAGCAAACCGTAGAGCTAACCAAAGAGTACAATTTTGCCACCGCCGATAACCTGGAAGCACGCGACGAAGCACAACACATCCGTCGCCTCATGAGCCGCCTGCCCGAACAGCAACAACAAGTAATGCTGTTGCGCGATGTAAAGGAGTGCAGCTACGAGGAGATAGAACAAATTACGGGACTCACAGCCATTAATATCCGTGTATTACTGTCACGTGCCCGGAAGAAGATCAGAGAACAATTCAACCAGATGAATCAATATGAGTGTAGAGGAAATTGAAAAATTATTGAGTAGCTATTACGAGGGACAAACCTCTGAAAGCGAAGAGGCTCTTTTGCGGGCATACTTCACCACCCACGAAGTACCAGCCCACTTGCAAGCCGACAAGGAAGTCTTTGCCGCTTTAGCAGACTGTACAACAACAGTCGTTCCGGAAATTCTGGAAGCCCGATTGGAGCAAGCCATTGACTACCGGGCAAGCAAAGAGAAACGCCGCTACCTGCTACCGCGCAACCGCCGGTGGATAAGTATCGCAGCCGGACTCGCCCTACTTATTGGAGTGGGATTTACCTTCTATCAATATAACCATTCCACACCGGAAGATACATTCAGCGACCCGCTCGAAGCCCGTCGCGCCTTACAAGCCGCTCTACTGGAAGTATCCAACGGACTCAACGATGGAATGTACCAGGTAGAAGAAGTACGACAGGATATTATCGACATCAATCAGAAAATTAAACAAGAAATTAATTAAAAAACACATAAGCAATATGAAAACATTGTATTCCCTTCTACTTGTAGCAGCTATGCTATGCTGCACAACCATGAGCCACGCGCAAAGCCAGTTGTATGAAAAGTACAACAAGAAAGATGCCGTAAGCGCTGTCTATATCTCTAAAGCCATGCTCGAGATGCAACCCCAACTCGCCGTTATGGGACAAGTAAATATCAACAAGATGGCAGGTAAACTGGATGGAGTGTATATCCTCTCAACCAGTAACGAGGATGTACAGAAAGAAATGAAGGCCGATGTAGAGAAATACGTCAAACAAGGTAAGTATGAAGTGTTGATGGAACAAAAGAGTGCTCCCGGTCAAACCTCACAATATTATATCAAGCGGAAAGGCAAAGAGGAGATTAAGGAACTTATCCTGGCTACCGAACGTACAGCTAACATCAAAACAAGCGCCAAGAGCAGTGCAGGAAAAACTGTAATCCAAAGCGCCCAACGGACAACCACTTACAAAGTAATTATCCTGACGGGAGCCATGACCTTACAAGATATACAAAGTGTTACCCGTGGTAATGTAAACATACTCTATACCGGGCAAATACCGGATATCAATATTAACTTCGACGGAGAACAGTTAGCCAAGGATATACAAGAAAGGCTAAAGGACTACAAACTCGATGCAGAGACCCAGAAGAGATTGGAGGAAAAGCTCTCCAAAATCTCCAAGAAGTCCATGAAGCAATTAAAGGAAGACCTGCAGTACCTGGATAGTGCCATGAAGCAGGTTATACCCAATATATATAGCCTAAACTAACCAGGCTAATCAACACCCACAACAATACACCCTGTATTAACGGCTTCACCCCCACCTCTCTCAGCACTTCGCGGGAGAGGGAAGCTCCGATAAAGAACAGGGTAATGGTAAGCGTTTTACGTGCCAGGCTGTTAATGGTTGTTCCTATCTGTACGCCCAACTCCGTAGTACTGAGCCAATAAGTATTGGCAACCATAGCCAGTACAAAAAAGAAAATAAACCAGGGAGTGTACATCTTCTGCCCCTTATTTTTGAAGATAAACGAGGTAACGAATGCCAACGGTATAATCCACAGCGCGCGGGTTAGTTTAATGGTAGTGGCTACCTGCAACGCCTCTTCTCCATAAGCCTGCCCTGCTCCTACTACCGAACTGGTATCGTGAATGGCAATGGCTGCCCAGGTTCCAAAGGCTTGCTGGCTCATACCCAATGCATGCCCTATCCAGGGAAAGATAAACAACGCAATGGCATTCAGGATAAAAACAGTTCCCAATGCCACCGACATCTCACTATCTTTGGCTTTCAACACCGGGCCTACCGCAGCAATGGCACTTCCACCACAAATAGCCGTACCCGAGCTAATCAGGTACGAAGTATTACGTGCCACCTTCAGCCGCTTACCGATAAACCATCCGATAAGCATCGTACCTACTACTGATATAATAGTAAACGACATGCCTTCTTTGCCGGAAGCCAGTGCTGCATGCAGGTTCATGCCAAAGCCTAACCCCACCACGGAATATTGCAATAAATACTTGGAAACTTTTTTATTAAACTTGGGATAGGCTTGTCCGCAAAGTAAGGCAAAAGCCAACCCCAGAAAGAGTGCTACCGGAGGCGTAACCCACCCCGATAACAGATGGGCACCGGGTACATAGTCTGACAATAAGCACACACTTAGTACAGCCAACAAGGTAATGTAGATGGCTTTGTTCTTTTCTTTCAATAACATAAGGGAGATTTTAGAGGTTTATGAATCGTTTATTAACGTTTGTCCGGTTAGAGTTCTTCGCTTCGTATGCCCAGTGCTTGCATCAGCGGATAAGCCAGGAATTCCCAACGATAATCTACTACCTGGTCTGGCTCGTTCATGCGGAATTGGAGCAATTGCTTCTTCTGAACCATACGGAGCTTGGCTGTTACTTTATCGCCATACTCTTCGTTAAATGAAACCACTACCAGGCGCTTCACATCGTCCGAATCGGCTACGATATTTAATAAGTCGAGGAATAATTCACCACGCGTCACCATCTCTGCCGAAGGAACTCCGGCAAAAGTAAACTCTCCGAGGCTGTTTTTAAAAGCAACTCCGTCCAGTTCTGTTTTCAAATCGGCGGGGGTGGTATGGGTAAGGTGGGTAGATTCACGGTCGTACACAAACATGATTTGCACAGCGTTATCGCCTTCTGCCAACCCGGCATCCAGGGCGAGGTAAGTCACCAACTGGCTCAGGTCAATCTGTTGTAACGAACGGTTCAGCATTCGTTCAAAATGCCTCTTCAAATCATTCGTAACAAAGTTGAGGAAAGCTGCATCAATCAGCATCACATTCTCAGATAGCTTTATCTTGTCGCTCATCGTAGTATGTTTTGAGTTTAGAGGCTCAAAGATACGACATTCGTTTCTATAAAAAAAGTTGCCCCGGCAGATTTCACATCTCTCGGGGCAAGACCAGTTAATAAAACAACACTAGAATTTAGATAGTAAAGGTTATATTTTTATATTTCACATGCTTCACTCTGCAAATATAGTGAAAGCCGAGCATCATCAAGGCCTTCTTGAATGGCTGAGGTGCATCCTATATTCTACAAATAAAAAGGCATTTAGTAATATACAATCTCGACTCAAGATTTGTTCACGCATATGCAAACTTTTTTCAGCAATTATTTGAAAAACAAATAAGAATGGAAACTCCACTAAATTCTCCGATACCATAGTCATTTTAGCACAGGTGGGTTTCAGCCATTCGTTGATAATAATTGAATATCACAGCACGGACACCCAGACAATTTGTCATCAAAAAGTCAAAGAGATTCTGCTATCCTGGCAGAAAAACTTCATTGGCAAATCTTTTGCGCCTGATTAGGTGTTATTTATCAGCATAAAGAAAGGAGAACTAAGATATGAACTTTAACAATTTTACTATTAAATCGCAGGAGGCTGTGCAAGAAGCCATCAACCTGGCACAAAGCCGGGGACAGCAGGCTATTGAAACGGCACACATCCTGCATGGAGTAATGAAGGTGGGCGAGAATGTAACCAACTTCATTTTTCAGAAACTGGGAGTCAACGGGCAGCAGGTAGCTGTTGTTATCGACCGACAGGTAGATTCATTGCCCAAAGTATCGGGAGGCGGTGAGCCTTACCTGAGCCGCGAAGCCAATGAGGTATTCCTGAAAGCAACGCAGTATGCCAAGGAAATGGGCGATGAATTTGTATCCATCGAACACCTGTTATTGGCCTTGCTTAATGTAAAAAGCTCCGTAGCCACTATTTTGAAAGATGCCGGTGTAACCGAAAAGGATTTGCGTGCCGCCATCAACGAACTACGCAAAGGCGAGAAAGTAACCTCGCAATCGAGTGAAGAAACGTATCAATCCTTAGAGAAATACGCCATCAACCTGTGCGAAGCTGCCCGCAACGGCAAGCTCGACCCGGTTATCGGGCGTGACGAGGAGATACGCCGGGTATTGCAGATTCTGAGCCGGCGCACTAAAAACAACCCCATCTTAATAGGTGAGCCGGGTACGGGTAAAACTGCCATCGTAGAGGGACTTGCCAACCGCATCCTCCGGGGCGATGTACCCGATAACCTGAAAGAAAAACAGGTATACTCCTTAGATATGGGTGCCCTCATTGCGGGCGCCAAGTACAAAGGGGAGTTTGAGGAGCGGCTGAAGTCGGTAGTAAACGAGGTAATCAAGTCGGAAGGCAACATCATTCTCTTTATAGACGAAATTCACACGCTGGTAGGCGCCGGTAAAAGCGAAGGAGCCATGGATGCAGCCAATATTCTGAAACCGGCATTGGCTCGTGGAGAGTTGCGTGCCATTGGTGCCACCACGTTGGACGAGTACCAAAAGTACTTCGAGAAAGACAAGGCCCTGGAACGCCGTTTCCAAATAGTACAGGTAGATGAGCCGGACATGCTGAGCACCATCTCCATCCTGCGCGGATTGAAGGAACGGTACGAGAACCATCACCATGTGCGCATTAAAGATGATGCCATTATTGCCGCCGCAGAGTTGAGTAACCGCTACATCACCGACCGCTTTTTGCCCGACAAAGCCATCGACCTGATGGACGAGGCAGCAGCCAAACTGCGCATGGAGGTAGACTCGGTGCCGGAAGGATTGGATGAAATCTCACGCAAAATCAAACAATTGGAGATTGAACGCGAAGCCATCAAGCGCGAGAAAGACGAAGCCAAGCTGAAGCAGTTAGGCAAAGAACTGGCCGAACTCAAAGAACAGGAAAGTTCATACAAAGCCAAGTGGCAAAGCGAAAAGGCGCTCATGGACAAGATTCAACAGAATAAAGTAGAGATTGAGAACCTGAAATTCGAAGCCGACAAAGCCGAACGTGAAGGCGACTACGGCAAGGTAGCCGAAATTCGATACGGTAAGCTGCAAGGATTAAGTCAGGAGATTGAAGATGTACAGGGCCAACTCCGCGAACTCCAAGGTGGCGATGCCATGATTAAGGAAGAGGTTGATGCCGAGGACATTGCCGATGTAGTATCTCGTTGGACGGGTATTCCCGTAAGCAAGATGATGCAAAGCGAAAAGGATAAGTTGCTGCACCTGGAAGACGAGCTGCATCAACGCGTAATCGGGCAAGACGAAGCCATTGAAGCCGTAGCCGATGCCGTACGCCGCAGTCGCGCCGGATTGCAAGACCCCAAACGCCCCATCGGTTCATTTATCTTCCTGGGTACTACCGGCGTGGGTAAAACAGAATTAGCCAAAGCATTGGCCGAGTTCTTGTTTGACGACGAAACCATGATGACGCGCATCGACATGAGCGAGTATCAGGAGAAACACAGTGTTTCGCGTTTGGTGGGAGCACCTCCGGGTTATGTAGGATACGATGAAGGCGGTCAGCTTACCGAAGCCATTCGCCGCAAGCCCTACTCCGTGGTACTGTTCGACGAGATAGAGAAAGCCCATCCGGATGTATTCAATATCCTGTTGCAGGTACTGGATGACGGACGGCTTACGGACAACAAAGGCCGGGTGGTAAACTTTAAGAATACCATCATCATCATGACCTCCAACATGGGTAGCGCTTACATTCAAAGCCAATTAGAGAAACTCACCGGCAACAACCGCGAAGAGCTGATTGACGAAACCAAGCAGGAAGTAATGAACATGCTGAAGAAAACCATCCGTCCGGAATTCCTGAACCGGATTGACGAAACCATTATGTTCCTGCCGCTCACGGAAAAAGAAATTAAGGAAATTGTGGTGTTGCAGATAAAGAATGTAGAGAAGATGTTGGCAGGCAACGGTGTTCAACTTACGCTGACAGATGCAGCCATTGCCTTTATTTCGGAAGTGGGATATAATCCGGAGTTTGGTGCCCGCCCGGTGAAACGTGCTATTCAGCGCTACCTGCTGAACGACTTATCCAAGAAGTTACTCTCGCAGGAAGTAGACCGCACCCGCCCCATTGTGGTGGATGCTATTGATAACGGGTTAGTTTTTAGCAACTAACCCGTTGCTTTTATTTATAAGTAAACTGAATTACTTGCGTACGAAGTACGGGATGCCCCATCACAAGAAGATACAATCCCCGTTCCGGCAAAGTAAAGCAGGCCTCCTGCTCCACATCTACCGACTGCCAAAGCAACTTTCCTTTCGAATCGTACAAATGAACATGGGTCTCTTTGGATAAGTTTGCCAAAGTCAAGACTCCGTTTTCTTCGTTCAGTTGTATATTCCTGTGGTTTTCAGTATAAATTTCCATGCCCTATCTTCTTTCCCCCGACCCCTTGGGGAAATGAATTATCATAAAAAAAGCGTGGGATCTGCTGCAATTATTGTACTTGGGGCTCTGGACTGCCACTATTCAAATAATGTACAACAGCCCACGCTCAATACTATATACATATCATATATACAGCAGAGCATGAGCGCTTTCTACATTATTCCTGAATAGTATGAAATTGTCCAGATTTCAAGTACGGAATAATTCTTACGCTTCGTTCTATCAAAAGTATCCTTATCCAACGCTTTGGCTTTACAGGATGTACAAAGATAGTTAAAAATCAATGGGAAGGTAAAAAAGCTTTAGGAAAATTATATAAACAGATAAAGAAACACTTTTGTTCAGGCAGAAGAGGGTGCATTAAAAAAAGGTCTGCACTGTTAGTGATACCCTCACTACAGGCAGACCTTTCTATTTGTCCCGGTTGAATTCCCTTACTTATTCGGCAGCAGCTTCGGGAGTTTCTTCCACTGCTTTGAACTCGGTAATTCCATTATTAACCAAGAGGTTATACCATGAAATAAGTTTCTTAATATCATTTACATATACCCGTTCGCGGTCGTAATCGGGCAGAATTTCGCCCATGTAAGCGCGCAACTCGTCGTTGCTTGCTTTCTTTACGTCGATAGCAACCGGTGCTCCGTTTTCTTTTTCGCGGATGGCAGTCATTACTTCAGGAAGTGGAGTTTCGCCATCATTCGTATACATGGCAATATCGCCTAAAGAAACAGTCTTTTCGCGTGCATGGATGGGCAAACGTTTTTTATCGCTGATAGCTTCAACAATCAATGTATTCTTTCCCTGAGAGATGAGTTTATACAATCCCGGTTTGCCGGAGATTGACAAGATGGTTTTCAACATATTCGTATTCAAATTAAATAAGTTTGTTATTTTTTTGACGGGCAAAGGTAATGATTATTTTGAGACAGCGAAGCAATCAATTCCAAAACCTGCGGTATTAACGGCGTTTCACCATCGTTTATAATCTCATAACCGGCTTGCAACCGTTTCTCTTCATCGTTCATCTGGTTGCGGATACGCTGCCGTACCAACTCTTCCGAAACCCCGTCACGTTGCATGGCCCGTTGCACGCGTACCTCGAGCGGCGCATACACCATAACCACCACATCTACTTCGCAGGCAAATCCCGATTCTATCAGAATGGCCGACTCCATGCCTATCACTTCCGACGATTGCTTGCCCACCCACACACGGAAATCGTCGCGTACACGCGGATGGATAATACCGTTTACACGCGCCGCATGGTCGGGATGGGCAAACAGGTAAGCCGCCAGCATGGGTTTGTTCAGTTCGCCACCGGCAAACAGTTCCTCGCCCAACAAGGCACACAACTCCTGCCGAATCAGCGGGTCGCTGTTCGTTAGTTGTTTGGATTCCACATCGGAGATGTAAACGGGAATGCCCATCAGTTGAAGCAGGCGGGACACCACACTCTTACCGCTGCCAATGCCACCGGTAATTCCTAACTTAATTGCCATTGGGAGATACTTGTTCAATCAGGAAGTCCACCTGTTCGGGAGAGATACGTATGTTGCTTACCCCACGCGGAACCGATTTTAGTTTCACGGTATATTTGCGGGAGCCTATCCGCATGAGTTCTTCATACGACACATGAACCACAAAATCGTCGGCAGTAATATACCGGTAGCGGCCCAATCCTACCTGGAAAGTAACATTTACTTTGGCGGGGAAGGCGCGCAGCACCTTATCGGCTGGGAAGTTG
The DNA here is from genome assembly GCA_031554285.1 of Bacteroides sp. GTDB lineage: Bacteria > Bacteroidota > Bacteroidia > Bacteroidales > Bacteroidaceae > Bacteroides. The sequence goes on along the minus strand of JAVBVL010000042.1, from coordinate 16,599 downwards.
GTTCCGTACACCGGCACTTCCACCGTTTTATCGGTGTATATATCGACCGGAAGCGTAACCTCTACCTGTTCGGGAATAAATTTGGCCCCTTTCACGATGGCCAATGACACCTGTTGTTTCAGCGTATCGGTTACATCGTCCAAGGTTACCGGCACGGTGTAAGCCGCAGTAATGGTATCCAGCACATGCTTGGGAGCATAAACCAATACCGAATCGGGAGAATAAACCGTATCGGAGATGTAATACTGGCGACCGGCATGTACCTTGCCACGTAACTTCACGGGTACCAACCGCGACTTGCCGGTAGTATAGATATACTCCAACGTATCGGGCTTGATGGAACGTACTACCGAAGAAACACTGAGCCGTGCCTGCACCTGCTTTTCAAACTGAGAAGCAAATACGCGTATGTGGTTATTGCTGGTTTTGTAGTCGTTATAATTCAGTGTGATAGGCAGGAAACTCTTGGCCACCATGTAATTAACCAGTACCGTTCCCTTGTCCTTCACCCGTACACGCAAGTCGGTAGCATTCTCAGAGGTTATCACCACATTATTGGGCATACCTTTGAGGCGTACCGGGATGGAGAGTTCCACCTCATAATCATCGTTCAGGGTTTGAATGAGCCAGAAGCCAGCTGCAATGAAGAAGAAAAATAAAAAGACTAAGAATTCCCTGCTCTGTGTACTGAACAGGAAATTCTTAATCTTCTGCAGAAGCCTTATATAAAGATGCTGTATGTTCCTACGATCAATCATAGGCTTCAGTCAACTAATTACGACTTACTTAGCCGGTTGGCCGGTAGCGGCCGAGGCATCAGCAAATACTGAATTCTTGTCAATCTTGATTTTTACGTTAGCCGCAATTTCAAGAACCAGGTGGTCGTCGTTTATTTCTTTGATAACTCCGTGAATACCACCGGCAGTAATAACCTTTTGGTTTACCTGGAGGGTCTTACGGAAGTTAGCAATTTCTTTTTGTTTTTTATTCTGCGGGCGAATCATGAAGAAATACATGATAGCGAATACACCAACCATCAATAACAACATCATACTTCCATCGCCTCCGGCGGGTGCTTGTAAAAACAAGGGTGATACGTTCATAATAATCTTTTTATTTGTGTGATACTATCTAACAAAGGTATCAGTTTTTGGTTAACTTACCTTCTTTTTTTAAATGATTAACAATTCCATCGAGCGTACCATTTACAAAGCTGCCACTCTTGGCGGTGCTGTACAGCTTGGCAATCTCCACATATTCGTTTAACGAAACGCTAACGGGAATGTTCGGAAAGCTCAATAGCTCGGCCAGGGCGCATTGCATAATAATTACATCCATAAAGGCGATACGGTCCAGTTCCCAATTCTTGGTATTCTCGCTGATGAGGTGGCGGTAAAAGTCGGCATTCAATACCGAGCGGCGGAACAAGCGACGGGCAAATTCCTGATCTTCTTCGTCCTTGAATTCGGGCAACAACTCCTGTGAAGCACCGTTCTTTTGTTCAAAACGTTTGATGGTTTTCAGCACAAACGTATCTACAATCTCCTTGTCATCATTCCAGTACAGGCTTTGTTCTTCGAGCACCTCATCCAGTTCCTCATTGGTCATGATAAACTGTTTATACGCTTTGCGCCAGAAATCGCGGTCGGCCTCATACGAATCATTGTCCGAAGCCATGTATTCCTTATACAAGTCTGAATCCACCAACTTTTCGTAAAGCCCCTTCACAAAGTCCTGGTCGTTATCCCAGGTACGTTTTTGGTTGGAAATAAACTCATCTAATTGTTTGTTGATTTCGAGTTGCGCGATAAACTTGTTTTCAACAAACTTCATGTTGGGTTGCAACTCTTCTTTGGTAGGAGCCAGTTTGGCCTTCGCCGTATCAATACGTTTCTGTGCATAATTAGTGAGCGCAATCATCAACAGGAGTAAATAGTTATAAAGGTCGTACGCCTTGGAAAGGCTGAAGAACAACTCTTTTTCTGCTGCATCCAAATTTTTACTTCCGTTCTGATAATAAGCATACACAATCTGTATGATTTTTAGACGAATAAGAACTCTGTTAATCATAAAATACAATTAAAACTGTTATAACGAGCTGCAAAAGTAGCTATTTTAAATGAGTTTACATAAACCAGTATGCTTTTTTTTATGCACGGAGCAATCTCTAACCCATTTCTTTTGACAGTTTAAAAAAAAATGGCAATTTTGAAGCCATAAAATAACAGACCTGAGAATATGGAAGATTTTAAAAAGAAAACGCCCGTGGAGATAAACGAGAAAGAGATTGTGTTTTCCAAGTCGATTAAAGCGGGTAAACGCATTTATTACTTAGATGTAAAGAAAAACCGGAAGGATGAGATGTTTCTGGCCATTACCGAAAGCAAAAAGGTAGTTACAGGCGAGGGCGACGACTCGGCCGTTAGCTTCGAGAAACATAAGATTTTTATCTACAAAGAAGACCTCAAGAAATTTAGGACAACCCTCGAAGAAGCCATTGGTTTCATCGAGCAACATCAACCCTGCACCGAACGCGAAGAGCGAGGCGAAAGAGAGTTTAATAACGAATTATCAAGCGAAATCAAGATAGACATTGATTTTGAATAGCTAAATATTTGTAATTCCGAAAGAAAAGCGTACTTTTGCACCGCTTTTTGCAACAACCTGTGTGACTAAAGTGGCTGTCACATCGTGTAATGGTGAATTAAGCAAGAATAAACTTAATTTAGAGTAACACAAAAATTTAAGAAAATGAAATCAATCGAAGTTAAAGGAACTGCAAGAGAAATTGCAGAACGCTCTTCAGTACAATCAAGAGCTTTGAAAGCTATCCGTAGAGACAATGGCGTACCTTGCGTATTGTACGGAGGCGAAGAAGTAGTTCACTTCACCGTATCTAACGACAACTTGCGTAACCTGGTTTACACTCCGCACATCTACTCGGTAAATTTGGTTATCGATGGTAAAGCTGTTACAGCTATCATGAAAGATATTCAATTCCACCCGGTAAAAGATACCATCCTGCACGTAGACTTTATGCAAATTGATGCTACTAAGCCTATCGTTATGGAAGTTCCGGTACAGATGGAAGGTTTGGCAGAAGGTGTGAAAGCCGGTGGTAAGCTGAATCTGCAAATGCGTAAAATCAAAGTGAAAGCTCTTTATACTCAAATCCCCGAGAAGTTGACAGTAAATGTTGCTCACTTAGGTTTGGGTAAGACTATCAAGGTAGGCGAATTGGCATTCGAGAACCTCGAACTCCTCAGCGCTAAAGAATCTGTTGTATGCGCAGTTAAGTTGACTCGTGCTGCAAGAGGTTTGGCTGCCAAGTCTTAAGAAGCTATTTCCTTTTAGGATATTCGGAACGCAGATTACCACAGATTCAGTCTGTGTGAATCTGCGTTCTTTTTTTTAACCCGTTATTAATTTCCGTATGAAATACCTGATTGTAGGCCTGGGCAACATAGGTCCCGATTACCACGAAACCCGCCATAACATTGGCTTCATGGTGGTAGATGCACTGGCAAAAGCCAACAACGCCACCTTTGCCGACGGGCGTTATGGGTTTACCACCACCTTCTCCGTAAAAGGGCGGCAATTGTTGTTGCTCAAGCCCTCTACCTTTATGAACCTGAGCGGAAATGCCGTGCGGTACTGGATGCAAAAGGAGAATATTCCATTGGAAAATATACTGATTATCGTTGACGACCTCGCCCTCCCCTTCGGCATGTTGCGGTTGAAAAGCAAAGGTAGTGATGCCGGTCACAACGGGCTGAAGCATATTGCAACCACCTTAGGCACACAGGAGTATGCCCGCTTGCGTTTCGGCATCGGCAACGACTTCCCCCGCGGCGGACAAGTGGACTTTGTACTCAGCCACTTCGATGAAGAAGACCTGAAAACGATGGACGAGCGACTGAAAACCGCCGGAGATATTATCAAAAGCTTCTGCCTGGCAGGTATCAACCTTACCATGAACCAATACAACAAGAAATAATCACTAAAATAATGCCCGAAGCAAGAATAGATAAATGGATGTGGGCGGTACGTATCTTCAAAACACGTACCATTGCCGCCGAAGCCTGCAAAAAAAACCGTATCACCATTAACGGTGCGTACGTAAAACCGGCGCGCATGATAAAACCGGGTGATGTGATACAGGTTCGCAAGCCACCTGTGACTTACTCATTCAAGGTACTGCAAGCTATCGAGAAGCGGGTGGGTCCCAAGTTGGTACCCGAAATGATGGAGAACGTGACTACCCCCGACCAATACGAAATACTGGAACTCAGCAAGATTAGCGGATTTGTAGACCGCGCCCGGGGTACCGGCCGCCCTACGAAGAAAGACCGCCGTAGTATGGAAGAATTTACCGATCCGGAGTTTATGGACGACTTCGATTTTGATTTCGACTTTTACGGAGAATAAGACTACTATCACCGTATATTTAGCCCTTGTTATCAGGTCATTAAGCCATACTTCTTCATAGTTTGGTGAGCCCACCCGGCAGGGCCCATCGGTTCACCCGGGTGGGCTCATCGGCCCACCATGCAGGGCTCATCGTCCCACCCGGGTGGGCTCACCTAACTACGGTCTGAGAATGGTTAAATGTATGGTAAAAACCAAAATAGTAGCGCAAGTAAATCATCTATTACTATTTGATTTGGGTGATAGATGACAGATGCGGGTGATAGATGAAAAATACATCTATCACCCGCTATATCATTAACCAACAGACAATTGCGCTATTTTAGTGATAGATGATAGATTGAAAACAATTTGTTGGAGAGTTCATCTTCATGATTGCACTAAAATTGATACAGAACCATTACAAGTTAGCCTTTACCGCATCAATCAGTTCCTGGTATTCAGCATCGGTAAGATATACTTTACCCGGATTCATTTGGAACGTGCCACCGTAATCGGGACCATCTACATACTTGGGAGCCAGGTGAAAGTGCAGGTGCGACAACTTATCGGAGTACGCGCCGTAATTAATTTTTTCGGGGTGGAAAGCCTTGTCCATGGCACGGGTGGTGCGGGCTACATCAGCCATAAAAGCATTGCGCTCGTCATCACTCAGTTCAAACAAATCGTTTACGTGACCGTTATACGACACCAGGCAACGGCCTCTGTAAGTTTGTTCCTTAAACAAGAACACACGCGATACACTTAGTTGCGCAATTTCAATCATCAGGTTGTGCAACGTTTCATTGTTCTGACAGTACAGACACTCTTTCGGATCACTTTTCATGGTAATTACTTTTTTAAATTAGTATATGGTTGTTGCGGTGCCACCAACTGGTGCACATGCTCATTCTCTCCTACTACCCACACTACATCGCCTTCTTCGAAGGTAAGGTTTACCTCGGGGGCCATCATGCCGTCGGGCTCACGCTCTACCCCGGCAATGAGGCAACGGTATTTCTCGCGGATACCCGACTCGCGCAAACTCTTTCCCAGGAAGGGCGATTCGGGTTCAATCATAAATTGTTGCAGAGTCATTTCGTGTTTCTCGAATATGTCCCGCTCTACCTGCGACACGCGGTTCAGCTCTTCGCCAAACTCATTGAGCTGTTCGTCGGTACCTATTACCTGTATTTTATCCATAGGGAACAGCCGTACGTTACCCCCGGGGATATTGATGCGGCGCTTACCGCGCAGGATGGAGGTAACGTGTACCCCGTAATCTTTCCCAAAGTGGAGTTCGAGCAGGGTTTTGCCCGCCCAGACCGATTCGCCGGGTATTTCAAAGTCGGCCAAATGCAAGTCGCGCGAAAGCAACCTGCCTGCGTATGCCGGCTTCTTCTCGCCCATATACTCGGCACGCATATCGCGGTAGCGCAGGTTCTGGAAGAAGCGGCGTTCAATTAATATGGACTGTTTCTTGAGTTGCCGGGAAAGTATCATGATAACAACCAATAACACGGCCGCTCCCACAATGAGCCCTATAGACGCCTTAATGAGGTTGGCAATGATAAACATAACAAAAACCAACGCAATGACGATACGCAACACGATGGTAGATACCAGCGGGCCACGGTTCACCCGGTTATCGTTCCACAACGTAGTAAACTCTACCGAGTGGTTTTTCTTAATCATGATGGCGCGCAGGAAGGGCGATATACACAGGATGGTAACCGCCGCTCCTACCACCGATCCCCAGATGCCCGGCATGTTCTCGCGCAGGAAAGGAACCACGAAGCGGAACGAAATAGCAATGATGGAGATGCTCACGATGGAATATATCACCACAATGCGCAGCAACGCCAGTAGCAACTTATGCCACAGGTTTTCGTTATTTACCGTTTGCGAACCCGACGAGTAGCGCACCAGGAACCGCTGCCATGAGGCGGGCAGGTGGGCATCTACATAATTGGAAGCGGGTTCGGCCAGCCGGATCATATACGGGGTAAGGAAAGTGGTAATTACCGAAACTGCTACCACGATGGGGTACAGGAAGTCGCTCGTTACATGCAACGACACTCCCAATGAAGCTATAATAAAGGCAAATTCGCCAATCTGTGTCAAACTAAAGCCGCACTGCATGGCGGTTCTCAACGGTTGGCCGGACAACACTACGCCGAAGGTTCCGAAGAAAGCCTGTCCCAGGATAACCGCCAGGGTTACTACGAAAATAGGCAGCGCATATTGCACAATCATGTTGGGGTCTACCATCATACCTACCGATACAAAGAAGATGGCGCCAAACAGGTCTTTCACCGGTTTTACCAACCGCTCGATAGACTCGGCCTCTACGGTTTCGGCGAGGATAGAGCCCATAATAAAGGCACCGAAAGCCGGCGAAAACCCGGTATGTGCGGCTATCGCCACCATGCCGAAGCAAAGCGCCAACGAAACGATGAGCAGGGTTTCGGCACTCATCAGTTTGCGGCTCCGTTTCAGAAATTCCGGGATGAGGTAAATGCCTACCACAAACCAGAGTATCAGGAAGAAGAGTAACTTGGCCACGCTGCCCAACATCTCGCCCCCTTCAAAGTCGTGACTCACCGCCATAGTCGATAGCATTACCATCAATACGATAGCTAAAATATCTTCCAAAATCAAGATACTGAGCACCAGCCCGGTAAACTTCTTCTTGCGTAATCCCAAATCATCGAAGGCTTTATAGATAATGGTGGTGGACGACATAGCAATCATACCACCCAGGAACAGGCAGTCCATCTGCCCCCAGCCAAATGCCATCCCTACCCCGATTCCCAACAGAATCATACAAAAGATAATGGTACAAGCGGCAATTACCGCCGTTCCGCCTACCTTGACAATCTTCTTGAAACTGAATTCCAATCCCAAAGCAAAGAGCAGGAAGATAACACCTATATCGGCCCAGGTCTGGATATTGGCGGTATCCATCACGGTAGGGGTAAACACAAAATGGGGACTGGCAAGGAAACCCGCCACTACGTATCCTAATACAACAGGTTGTTTAAGTTTCTTGAATAAGAGGGTCATTACACCGGCGCAGAGCAATATGATGGCAAGGTCGGCAATCAGTGTGGGTAAATGTGACATGCGTTTCGATTTTTATCGATGGCAAAAGTAAAGGAATTCCATCAAAAATCGGCACGTTTTATTACATTTTTCACCACAGAGGACACAGAGGGCACAGAGGAAAATTATTATTTTTTCTCCTCTGTGCCCTCTGTGTCCTCTGTGGTGAATATCTTTTTACTTACGGAAAGGCGGTTTCACAAGCACCGCTTTCAGTTTACGGCCGCGCATATCCACATAAATCTCCGTTCCCAAAGCGCTGAACTCCGGTTTTACATATCCCATACCGATACCAATTTTACGTACGGGCGACATGGTTCCTGAGGTTACCACACCAATAGAGTTACCATCGGCATCCATCAGGCCGTAGTCGTGACGGGGTATTCCGCGATCAACCATCTCGAAAGCAACCAACTTGCGGGTTACTCCTTCGTTCTTTTGTTTTTCCAACTGGGCGCGGTTTACAAAGTCCTTACCGTCCACGAACTTGGTAATCCATCCCAAGCCGGCTTCGATGGGCGAAGTGGTATCGTCCAAATCGTTGCCATAGAGGCAGAATCCCATTTCCAAACGCAGCGTATCACGTGCTCCCAGACCGATAGGTTTGATACCAAACTCTTCGCCGGCGGCAAATACGGCGTTCCAGATGGCTTCGGCTGCATCAGGGTAGAAATATAACTCGAAACCGCCTGCACCGGTATAGCCTGTGTTAGAGATAATCACATTCTTTTGTCCGGCAAACTCGCCCACTTTGAAAGTATAATAAGGAATCTCAGAGAGGTTAATATCAGTCAATTTCTGCAAAGCTGCGATAGCCTTAGGACCTTGCACGGCCAACTGTCCCATGTTATCGGACGAGTTTTCCAGTTCGGCGCCTACCGTATTGTGCGACACACACCAGTCCCAGTCCTTTTGCGTATTGCCGGCATTTACCACCAGCAGGTATTTCTCCGGTTCGAAGTGATACACCAGCAAGTCGTCCACAATACCTCCCTGTTCGTTGGGGAAACAAGTATATTGTATCTTTCCGGGCGACAGGGCAGCTACGTTGTTAGAAGTAACACGTTGCAAGAAGGCCAGGGCATTAGGGCCTTTCACCCAGAACTCGCCCATGTGCGATACATCGAACACGCCTACGGCATTGCATACAGTGAGGTGTTCGTCAATGATACCGTTGTATTCAATCGGCATATCAAATCCTGCAAATTCACACATCTTGGCACCCAGTGCGCGATGCTTGGCATTAAAAAGGGTTGTTTTCATTTCTTCGTTTTTGGTATTATGTAAGGTAATTCTTTTATTTCGAGGCTACCAGGCGGGCTATTTCCACAATCACACGCATGGCTTTTTCCATGCTTTGAATGGGCACAAACTCATAGCGTCCGTGAAAGTTGAGTCCGCCGGCAAAAATGTTGGGACACGGCAATCCTTTGAAGGAGAGTTGAGCACCGTCTGTTCCACCGCGGATGGGCTTCACATTGGGCTTTACGCCGGCTGCTTCCATAGCGGCAAAGGCAGTATCGATGATGTGCATCACCGGTTCTATCTGTTCGCGCATGTTGTAATACTGGTCGCGCAACTCCAACGTAGCGGTTCCTTCGCCATAGCGGGAGTTGATGGTATCGGTACAGGCTTGCATCAACTGCTTGCGTTCTTCAAAGCGGGCGCGGTCGTGGTCGCGGATGATGTACGAGAGGTTGCTCTCTTCTACCGTACCTTGCGTTCCTATCAGATGGAAGAAACCTTCGTATCCTTCCGTCTCCTCGGGAACTTCACACTCCGGAAGCAGGTCGGCAAACTCGCGGGCTACGTGAATGGCGTTAATCATCTTATCCTTGGCATAGCCGGGATGTACGTTGCGGCCCTTGAACAGAATCTTGGCAGCGGCAGCATTGAAGTTCTCAAACTCCAACTCGCCCGCTTCGCCTCCGTCCATGGTGTACGCCCACTCGCAGCCAAACTTCGCCACGTCAAACTTATGTGCACCTTCGCCAATCTCTTCGTCGGGATTGAAGCCGATGCGTATTTTACCGTGCTTAATTTCGGGATGTTCCTGGAGGTAAGCCACTGCCGAGATGATTTCGGCAATACCCGCCTTATCATCGGCACCCAACAGGGTGTGACCGTTGGTAACAATCAGGTCTTCACCTGTATGTGCAAGCAGTTCGGGGAATTGTTTGGGGGAGAGAATGATGTTACTGTCGGCGCAAAGTACAATGTCACTGCCGTCGTAACCTTTCACTATGCGCGGTGTTACGTCCTTCCCGCTCATATCGGGGCTGGTATCTACGTGAGCAATGAAGCCGATAACCGGCACTTTTTTGTCTATATTGGCCGGCAGTGTGGCAAAGAGGTAGCCATGTTCGTCCAACGAAATATCTTCTAAACCCAGCGCTTCCAATTCGGTTTTCAGGTATTGCACAAACACCATTTGGCCCGGTGTGCTGGGAGTAAGCCCTGTTGTTTCGCTCGATTGCGTATCAAAGCTTACATACTTCAAGAAACGTTCTACTAAAGTCATATTGTTTTAAGATTAAATACATGCAGATAACATGTAAAACATAGCTACAATGTTCGCCATTTTTTTAATTATTTGCAAACATTTCAGGGGATATTTAGCAAAACAACCCGTTTTAAGCTGACACAATGCCAAAAGAATCGGAAGGATTCAATATGAATAACCCCCAATGAAGCGAAGCGATTGGGGGGTGAGCGAATGTCCTTTCTCTCCCAACCTGAAAGGTTGAATGAATCGTTATGGTTACTCATTCAACCTTTCAGGTTGACGTTAGTGGGATATCTTCTCACCCCCCAATCGCTTCGCTTCATTGGGGGTTATTCATATTGAATCCGTCGGATTCCGTTTTTTAGAAGTGGCTGCTACCGTCAAAGCAGTGCGTACATACTTTGCACTTGGGTAGCCCGATGGCTTCAATCAGCGTGTCGAGTTTATTAAACTTCAACGAGTTCAGCGAGAAGCTGTCGGAGATAATCTGCACCATCTTTTCGTATTCCGGTGTTCCGGCGGTGGAGTATTTATCGAGGTTCTTGTTCTCGTCGCCTTCCAGGTCTTTGATGATACGGCGGGTAATGAGTTCCAGGTCGTTCTTGGAAGCAGTGAAACCTACGTACGGGCAACTATAAATAAGCGGCGGACAGGCAATACGCATGTGTATTTCCTTGGCACCGCAATCAAACAGCACCTTCACATTGTCGCGTAACTGTGTACCGCGCACAATGGAATCGTCGCAGAACAGGATGCGTTTGCCTTGCAACATAGCCTTGTTGGGAATCAGCTTCATCTTGGCTACCAACGAGCGCATAGCCTGATTGCTCGGTGTAAAGCTGCGCGGCCAGGTAGGTGTATACTTGGACACCGCCCGCTGATAAGGAACCTTCATACCTTCGGCATAACCCAGCGCCACCCCTACTCCCGAATCGGGAATACCCGATACGCAGTCTACTTCCACATTATCCAGCCGTCCCATCTTTACACCGTTGTTGAAGCGTACTTCTTCTACGTTGCGCCCTTCGTAGCAAGAGGTGGGGAAACCGTAATACACCCACAAGAAAGAGCATATCTGCATCTCCTCGGTAGGTTTGCGGAGTTGTTCCATACGGTCGGCATAGATGCGTACTATCTCGCCCGGTCCCAGGTAACTTTCAATCTCGTAATCCAGGTTGGGGAAACTGCTCGATTCGCTGGTAACGGCATACGCCCCTTCTTTCTTTCCCACCACAATCGGGGTACGTCCCCATTGGTCGCGGGCGGCAATAATACCATCTTCGGTGAGTAACAGCAACGAGCAGGAACCTTTGATGCGGTTGAATACGTTTTCAATACCTTCTACAAAAGTTTTTCCTTGTATAATAAGGAGTGAGATAAGTTCTGTTTGATTGGTTTTACCCGAACTGAGTTCGGCAAAGTGCATGTTCTGCGCAAGGAGGTCGGCTTCGAGTTCTTTGAGGTTGACGATTTTGGCTACCGTAACAATGGCAAAGCGACCGAGGTGGGAGTTAATGATAAGAGGTTGCGAGTCGGTATCACTGATAATACCGATACCGGCATTACCCCTGAACTTTCCTAAGTCCGATTCAAATTTGGAGCGAAAGTAAGCACTTTCCAGGTTATGGATAGAGCGGATAAAGCCCTGATCTTTACTGTAAGTGGCAAGTCCGCCGCGTTTGGTTCCCAAGTGTGAGTTATAGTCGGTACCATAAAACAAATCGGGTACACATTCTTGTTTCGAGACTGTTCCGAAAAAACCTCCCATACTTTTCCTGTTTTAGTTTTGATTAGAGCACGCAAAAGTACAATATTTTATTGTTCTATGAAAATGTTTCTTCAAATTCTCTTTTTCTTCTTACTTTTGAAACCAGTTTTATAAAATACATTTATATGCAATCAAAAGATAGCGCTTCGGCGTCAGGCTTCCGCTCGTTTCCCCGTAATTATTGGGTGGTAATCTTCATGGAATTTATCGAAAGAGGTTCGTATTACGGGCTCATGTCGGTACTGTCGGTTTACTTAGTTACGGCCGTAGGCGATGGAGGATTGGGGCTTACCCGTGAAAATGTGGGGCTTATCAGCAGTGTTACCAAGCCGTTGCTTTACCTGCTGCCTATCTTGTCGGGCGCTTTGGCCGACCGTTACGGATACCGTAAAACATTGATGATGGCTTTTGTGGTAATGAGCATTGGCTATGCCCTCTCCGGAATGAGTACCGGTTACGAAACCATCTTCGCTTCGCTGTTACTGATGAATACCGGCGCTGGTTTCTTCAAGCCGTTGATATCGGGAACCATTGCCCGCTCTACCAACGAAGGTAACTCTACATTGGGCTTCGGCATCTTTTATTGGAGCATCAACCTGGGAGCTTTTCTCTTTCCGCTCATTCTGGTTCCGATGTTGAAAGCCTACAGCTATTCTTACATTTTTTATATGGCAGCTATTGCCACCGGTTCGTTGCTGCTGCTCAATATCTTCGTTTATAAAGAGCCTGCCCGTCCGCAAACAACCAAGTCGTTAGGGAAGGTGTTACTGGAAGCCGTTCAGGTGTTAAAGGACTACCGGTTTATATTGATGGTTTTCATCTTTTCCTGGTTCTGGATTCTGTACTTCCAGATGTTCGATACGGTGCTGTGGTATGTGAAAGATTATGTGGATGCCGCTCCACTCAATGCTGCCATTAACAGCTTCCTGTCGTTCTTCGTGGACAATCCGCAATGGGCATTCGATGTAGAGCATGTTACGGTTATCAATGCGGGGGTTATTATTCTCTTGCAACTCCTGGTATCTAGTATTGTAAAGAATTGCAAGCCACTGCCCACCATAATCACCGGTATTCTGTTCGGTACGTTGGGTATGGCTGTGCTGGCTATCTCTACAAATATTTGGGTATTCATTGCAGGTATTACCGTCTTTACCCTTGGCGAAATGACAGCACAACCCAAGTTTTTATCATACGTGGGGCTGATTGCTCCGGAAGATAAGAAAGCGCTGTATCTGGGATACTCCTTCCTGTACGGTGTTATCGGCAGTGGTGTAGGCGGTATTTTGGGTGCCACGCTGTATGTACACTTTGTCGACAAGTTGCATCAGCCATCATTGCTCTGGATCATTTTCAGTGGCATTGGAGTACTGACTGTTATTGGTTTATTGCTTTTCAACCACTTCTTAGGCCAGAAGAAAGGGTAAACATTTCACCCAGTGCAAACGTTTTCAATACTTTACCGGGTGTTCCTATTATGTAAGATAGGGAAACCCGGCAAATCCTTTTATCTTTGTCGCAAATTATTAACTTTTTATTTCTATCATGAGAAACATGAAAACGCAGATGAAAAGATTCACGTTCATGCTAATTGTCACACTGTTAAGTATTCCGACTATGGCACAAGAACTCACATCCCCCAACGGACAATTAAAGCTTACTTTCTCGCTGAGCGCGCAAGGTGAGCCGGTATATCAACTTACCTACAAAGGCAAGGCAGTTATTAACCCCTCGAAGTTAGGACTCGAATTGAAGAACGACCCGGGGTTGCTGAACGGTTTCACCCTGAGCAATACCCAAACGGCTACCTTCGACGAAACCTGGAACCCGGTATGGGGCGAAGAAAAAAGTATCCGCAACCATTATAATGAATTGGCGGTTACGTTAAACCAAACGGAACAACAGCGCCATATAGTAGTACGCTTCCGTTTGTTTGACGACGGGCTTGGCTTCCGCTATGAGTTCCCGTTACAGAACAACCTCAATTACTTTGTTATCAAGGAAGAGCGTACTCAGTTTGCCATGGCGGGTAACCACAAAGCGTTCTGGATTGCGGGCGATTATGATACACAGGAGTACGATTATACAGAGTCCAAACTCACCGAAATACGCGGCCTGATGCAAGGTGCCATTACCGATAATGCTTCGCAAACCTCTTTCTCGCCCACAGCCGTGCAAACGTCTTTGCAAATGAAGACCGACGACGGACTGTACATCAACTTGCACGAAGCTGCGTTGGTAGATTACTCGTGCATGCACCTGAACTTGGACGATAAGAATCTGATCTTCGAATCGTGGCTTACCCCTGATGCACAAGGCAACAAAGGATATATGCAAGCTTCTTGTCAATCGCCCTGGCGTACGGTGATTGTAAGCGATGATGCCCGTCAGATTCTGGCTTCACGCATAACATTGAACCTGAACGAACCGTGTGCCTACAAGGATGTTTCGTGGATTAAGCCCGTGAAATATGTAGGTGTATGGTGGGAAATGATTACCGGCAAGAGCTCGTGGGCATACACCGACGACCTGCTTTCAGTAAAACTGGGCGAAACGGATTACTCCAAGACCAAACCCAACGGTCGCCACGGCGCCAACAACGATAATGTGAAGCGCTACATCGACTTTGCCGCCCAACATGGCTTCGCCCAGGTACTGGTTGAAGGCTGGAACCAGGGATGGGAAGATTGGTTTGGCCATTCCAAAGATTATGTATTCGACTTTGTATCGCCATACCCCGACTTTGATGTGAAGATGCTTAACGCTTACGCCGCTTCTAAAGGCGTGAAATTGATGATGCACCACGAAACATCGGCCTCGGTACGTAACTACGAACGCCACATGGACCAAGCTTACCAGTTTATGGTAGATAATGGGTACAATGCCGTGAAGAGCGGATATGTAGGCGATATAATTCCACGTGGCGAGCACCACTACGGACAGTGGATGAACAACCACTACCTGTATGCCGTGAAGAAAGCTGCCGATTATAAGATTTGCGTCAACGCTCACGAAGCAGTACGTCCTACCGGACTCTGCCGCACCTACCCCAACCTGCTTGGTAACGAGTCGGCACGCGGTACCGAGTACGAAGCATTTGGCGGTAGCAAGCCGTTCCACACCACGTTGCTGCCCTTTAACCGGTTGATTGGTGGTCCGATGGACTACACTCCGGGTATTTTCGACACACAATTGTCGTTCCTCCCGGGCGAACATAGTTTTGTGCACACTACCCTGTGTAAGCAAATGGCTTTGTATGTAACCCTGTACAGTCCGTTGCAAATGGCTGCCGACCTTCCCGAAAGCTACGAACGTCACCTGGATGCTTTCCAGTTTATCAAGGACGTAGCCGTTGATTGGGACGAAAGCAAATACCTTGAAGCCGAACCGGGCGATTACCTTACCATTGCCCGTAAAGCCAAAGACACCGGTAACTGGTTTGTAGGTGGTATTACCGATGAGAATGCACGCACAGCTACCTTTGCGCTCGACTTCCTCACACCGGGCAAACAGTATGTTGCCACGCTGTATGCCGACGGTAAAGACGCCGATTATGTAAATAACCCCACATCCTATCAGATAAAGAAAGGATTGGTAACCAGCAAAACCAAACTCTCGGTTTGGGAAGCTACCAGCGGCGGATTTGCATTGAGCCTCATCGAAGCCACACCCAATGATTTGAAAGTAGTTAAGAAATGGAAATAAGATTGATTGGTTTAGTTTTTAGTTAAGGTAAAGATTGTTTAAGAACTACGATTAGAAGCCACCAAGCAGGAACCTGCTTGGTGGCTTTCTTCTTGCCCAATAACTAATAATTTGTTTATCTTTGCCGCACTTAATGCAGTATTTTGTCAGTACATACATTTAAGAGATAAACATCTAACATTTTTAATTTATGAGAACACGCATACTACTTCTACTTTCTTTCTGCATTTGCGCAGGATTACATGCTCAAGAGAACACACCGGTTGATAACACACTACGTCCTTACGACAAGTACTGGCAGATGGAGACCTCCGTGGGTGCTAACCTTGATTTGTCATACACCGGCTCGAATCCTTCCGCCTACCTGTTGAGTAGCCGCAAAGAAGCCGCCTTAATGTGGAACCTACGCTTTAACGACTTCTTTGCCAAGAAGTGGGGATGGTATGCCAATGCCCAACTCAACTTCTACACCGAGCAAAAGTTTCAGGACATACAAGGCTTCGGTGAATTCGCCGAAGCTTTCGCAAAAGCCTTAGCCGAGGCTATTTTCCCAGGAGTTTCAACCATGCACCCTTCCATAGATGCCGGAGTAATGTATCGTATCGAGAGCAAAAGGTTCAAACTATACCCTTCGGTAGGCATCGGGCTGAGCACTCATATATCCAGCCGTGAATCGACCAAAGAGAGAAATGGTGTCACAACGAAGTTTGAGCAAAGCCCGGGAACACTGTTTGCCGGCATAGGATTAACCGGCAACTATTACTTCGCCAACAAGCACGCTTTAGTACTGAAAGCTACTTTCCAGCAACCGCTTCAAAAGTCGTCGGCACGGCTAATAATTAAGGGAGGCGACGAGATTGCTAGCGACTATTACGAAAGCTCCACGGCGGGACGCACACTTACGCTCTCTGTAGGATACGCTTTCGCAATGAAAAAGAAACGATAAGCACCAGGGGCTGTGTCAAAAGTCTCATCATTCTTTGAGTCTGTTACAATTTGTAAGCGAATTGCCCTGTCAAGGGCAAAATATGAATAACCCCCAGTGAAGCGTAGCGACTGGGGGTAGATGAATCGTCTCAAACAAGAACCCCGAAGTGGGTTCAACCCTTCC
>JAVBVL010000122.1:0-27848 GCA_031554285.1 Bacteroides sp. | reverse complement strand
ACGACGGTACGGGGAATGTTCTACCGGCCAACTAAAAAACTTAATTTATTATGGCATTAGTAACTGTTGAACGTGTTCAACGCAGAAAGAAAATCGGCGATAAGAATTCGCCCATGATGTACTTCCTCAAACAGAAGAAGGGAAACGCTAAAGTGTACGACATCAAACGGATAGCTTCCGAGATTGAAGCCATCGGCTCACTCTCGGAGGAAGATGTACGGCACGTAATTAACTCATTTGTGCGCTCCATGAAGCAGGTGCTGCGCGACGGCAACCGCGTAAAGGTAGACGGGCTGGGTACCTTCTTTATCACCCTTACCTGTCCCGGCACTGCGAAGCTGGAAGACTGTACGGTGCGCAGCATCAAGCGCGTAAACATCCGTTTCATGGTTGATAACACCCTGCGCCTGGTGAACGACAGCACCGCCACCACCCGTGCGGCAGCCAACAATGTAGAGTTTAATCTGTACATCCCACCCAAGGAAAAAGTAGACGATGGGGACGAGGCAGTAGATCCGTTGGCAAAGTAATCACTAAAAAAAACCTATGTTTGACAAGATTTTGAACTTCATCCTGACCCTCCTGCCGTTTTTCAGGCGCAGGGATGCCAAAGAACTGAAAGAGTTTGGCGAGTTGATAACCGGTCAGTACGGCTTCCTGGTAGAGCAGTTGGAGAAAGCCCTGAAAGACTATTTCGGACTGAGCGACCGCGTAAAAGCCCTGCACGACGAAGTGCTGGCGCTACGCCGCCAACTGGCCGAGGCATTGCCCCACAGCTGTTACGACAGCACCTGTCCGCAACGCAAAGCCGCTACCGGTACCGCCCCATAGCACACCCTTGGTGCTCCACATTTAGCAAAAGATGGCTACACTTCAACGAAAGAGTAGTCATCTTTTGTGCATTACACTATATATTTTGCGTATCTTTGCTCCCGAAAAGCAAAAGAGAGCCCGTGAATGTAATAATCGATATAGGGAATACGGCTGCCAAGATTGCTGTTTTTAATGGCGACGAACTGGTGGAAGTGGTGTGTGAATCGAACCAATCGTTGGATGGTTTGAATCAGCTTGTCGCCAGATACCCTATTATAAAAGGTATAGTGGCTACGGTGATTGACCCTAACCCCCAGGTGCTTACTCAATTAAAAAACCTGTCGTTTCCCCTGGTGTGGCTCAATAAAGATACCAAACTTCCCGTTACCAATCTCTACAAAACCCCCGAAACATTGGGGTACGACCGCATTGCGGCGGCAGTTGGAGCACAGGGCGAGTTTCCCGGTAAAGACATCCTGGTGATTGATGCCGGCACCTGCATTACGTACGAATTTATTGATGCCCGGGGATGCTACCACGGAGGCAACATAGCCCCCGGCATGCAGATGCGTTTCAATGCACTGCATCAGTACACGGGCCGCCTTCCGCAGGTTGCCCCGGAAGGGGAGCTTCCTTTGCTGGGAAATAGTACCGAAACGGCCATTCGCGCAGGAGTGAAGAATGGAATTGTGTATGAAATACAAGGCTATATTGCTGCTCTGAAACATAAATATCCTGAACTTTTGGTTTTTTTAACGGGAGGAGATGGTTTTTCTTTTGATACAAACTTAAAAAGTATCATCTTTGCAGATGGTTTTTTAGTATTGAAAGGATTAAATAGAATTTTAAACTGTAATTGATGGTAGGATTTAAATACACTCTTTGTGGGCTTTTGCTCATCATATTTGCCGGAGCAGTGACTGCTCAAAACAACACGAACTCTCCTTACACGCGATATGGCTATGGTGATTTGTCCGACCAAGGTTTTGGAAACAGTAAAGCAATGGGAGGCATTGGATATGCCCTGCGTGATGGCTTTCAGATTAATCCTTTAAATCCGGCATCCTATACAGCGGTAGATTCGTTGACTTTCCTGTTTGAAGGAGGCGTTACTTTGCAGAATGCTAATATGACCGAAGGAAAAGTTAAATTGAATGCCAAGAACTCCAGCTTTGATTATGTAGCCATGCAATTTCGTTTGAAAAAGGGCTTGGCTTTCACTGCCGGGCTGCTTCCGTATGCAAATGTTGGATATAAGGTGACTCAAGCCACTGAAGCTACTACAGATACACCTCAAAACACCAAGGTGTTCTCGGGAGATGGCGGGCTGCATCAGTTATTCTTCGGATTAGGCGCCACACCGGTAAAGAACCTCTCGTTAGGTGTCAACCTCTCTTATTTCTGGGGTGAGATAAACCGTACCGGAGCCATTTATTATCCCAACAGCACAGATGCCTACTCCTTTTCGGAGCTGAATCACATGGAGGTGCGCGATTATAAACTCGATTTTGGCGCTCAGTATACGTACCAGTTCAATAAGAAGCATTCAATGACGCTGGGTGTGGTTTTCTCGCCGAAACATAATTTGAATAATGAAGCATACGTATACCGGGTAGCAAGTACCGAAACTCAAAGAGATACGGTGGCTACATACGGTATTCCAACCAGCTTTGGAGCAGGTATCGTATATAAGTACAATAATAAACTCACTGTAGGCGCCGATTATACGCTGCAAAAATGGGGAAGCGTTACCTATATGAATACGCCTGACGCATTCTGCGACCGCTCTAAAATCTCGGTCGGCGGTGAGTATTATCCCGATATGATGGGACGTAAATACCTGTCGCATGTGAGATACCGCTTGGGAGCTTATTATACAACGCCTTATTATAAGTCGGAAAAAGGAGAAAGACTCTCCAAAGAATACGGAGTGACGGCGGGTGTGGGATTGCCCTTGCCCCGTACACGTTCACTTGTTAGTATTACCGCCCAGTATGTGCATATAGAAGGGTTAACCACCAATGCGCTCGATGAGAACATCCTGCGGCTAAGCATTGGTATTACATTTAATGAACGTTGGTTCCAGAAATGGAAAGTTAAATAAGACGGACCGGATTACTAAAGAAACATATAACAACTAAAATTTAGATACACATGAAAATGAAAACGTTTTTGGCTACGTTATTCCTTTTAGTAGGAACAACAAGTGTTTTAGCTCAGAGCGACAGTATTTGTAACTCGAACAGTAGTATTTCGCATGAGGCGGTAAGAGCAGCTAACTATAAGGATGCTTATCTGCCCTGGAAAGTGGTATTGGAAAATTGTCCTACCTTGAGATTCTATACATTCAAGGATGGTTTCCTGATTTTGCAGAATTTCCTGGAAAAAGGTGACAAGAAATCGGCCGAATACCAAAAGTATTTTGACGAACTGATGTCTACCCACGATGTACGTATGAAGTATATCCCTGATTTCCAGTCCAGAATGGCAGGTGTGCTTTCAGTAGATAAAGCATTGGGCGAAAAAGCCATCGACTACATCAACTATGCTCCTGCGATGGATGTAAACGTAGCGTACAAATGGTTGAGCGAATCGTTTAACGCCGCAAAAGCAGAATCGCAGCCGGCTGTATTCCACTACTTCTTGGAAATGTCGATGAATAAGTTGAAAGGTGACGAAAAGCACAAAGAACAATTTATCCAGGACTATCTGTTGGCTACCCAATATGCCGACGAAGCCATTGCCGGTGAAACAAAAGAATCAATGAAGCAAGCCTACCAAGGCGTAAAAGACAACCTGGTAGCTTTGTTTATCAATAGCGGCGCTGCCGACTGCGAATCATTGCAAAGCATTTATGCTCCGAAAGTGGAAGAAAACCAGAAAGACCTGGAATACCTGAAGAAAGTTATCGACATCATGAAGATGATGAGATGTACCGACAGCGATGCTTATCAGCAGGCTTCATTCTATGCCTATAAAATAGAGCCTACTACCGAAGCTGCTGCCGGATGTGCTTACCAGGCTTTCAAGAAGGGTGACATTGATGGTGCCGTGAAGTTCTTTGACGAATCAATCAACCTGGAAGAAGATACCAAGAAAAAAGCTGAAAAAGCTTATGCTACAGCTGCCGTATTGGCTTCGGCTAAGCGCTTGTCACAAGCCAGAAGCTATTGCCAGAAAGCAATCAGCTACAACGACAGCTATGGCGAACCCTATATCCTGATTGCCAACCTGTATGCTACCAGCCCTAACTGGAGCGATGAGTCGGCTTTGAATAAATGTACCTATTTCGCTGTGATTGATAAGTTGCAACGTGCTAAAGCGGTAGACCCCTCTGTGGCAGACGAAGCCAACCGCTTGATTGGACGTTACTCGGCTCACACTCCGCAACCTAAAGACCTCTTTATGTTGGGTTACAAAGCCGGCGACCGTATCACCATTGGCGGCTGGATAGGAGAGACTACGACCATTAGATAATATATGTTGTTACCAACAAGAAAAGAATTATCCCTACAAATAGTAAGCATAACAATTGCCATACCGGCAATTGTTATGCTTCTTTCGTTTTCGTCTTGCGACGGAAAAAAGAAGGCTGTGGGCGAAGCTATTACCGAACGTGACTCGTTGCCGATGATGGCTACCTACGGTGTTACCTCCCTGATATCCGACTCCGGAGTGATGCGCTACCGTATTAATACGGAAGAGTGGCTGGTGTACGACCGCAAGAAACCGTCTTATTGGGCTTTCGAAAAAGGAGTGTACCTGGAACAGTTTGACTCCCTGCTGCACGTAGATGCCAGCATAAAGGCAGATACCGCTTATTATTTCGACCGGGAGAAACTCTGGAAGTTAATGGGGCATGTGGATATCAGGAACCTGAAAGGAGAACGCTTTACAACGGAGTTGTTGTATTGGAACCAGGCCACCCAGAAGGTTTATTCGGATAAGTTTATCCGCATTGAGCAACCCGACCGCATTATAACGGGGCGTGGGTTCGACTCAAACCAGCAGATGACGGTGTACACGATACATAACCCCGAAGGTGTCTTCTATGTAGACGAAGATGCCGATACCGCCAAACCTGACTCAGTAACCAATAAATAAGGCATGAATATCTTTGTTTTTCTTCTGATAGCATTCGCTTTTTTCCTTTTTGTCTCGGGAATGTTATTGTTGCTGCTCCGGGCTTTTGGGATGAAGGTTGTTAAAACCAATCCGGAAGCCGGCAAGGCAGGTAACCGGGAGGAGCTGGATACGGAGGTGAGAATCTTTCAAAACGCCCTTGACTTCTCTACCATCCGCATTCGCGATTGTCTGATTCCGCGTACCGAAATTGTGGCGGTAGACGCGACAACTTCCATGGCCGAACTTAAAAATAAGTTCATAGAATCGGGTATTTCCAAGGTCATTGTGTACGACGGGAATATTGATTCAATCGTAGGATATATTCATTCTTCGGAGATGTTCCGCTCCCCGGTCAACTGGCAGGATAGCATCAAGGAGGTTCCCATTGTGCCCGAAACCATGTCCGCCAATAAGCTGATGAAGCTGTTTATGCAGCAAAAGAAAACGATTGCCGTAGTGGTGGACGAGTTTGGCGGTACTTCCGGTATTGTTTCCTTAGAAGACCTGGTCGAAGAAATCTTTGGTGATATTGAAGACGAGCACGACAACAGCTCGTACATCTGCAAGAAAATAGGCGACGACGAATATGTGCTCTCTGCCCGGTTGGAAATAGAGAAGGTGAACGAGACTTTCGGACTGGATTTGCCCGAGTCGGACGATTACCAAACGGTGGGCGGACTCATTCTGCAGCAATATCAGAACTTCCCTAAACTGCATGAAGTGGTTGAAGTGGGACGGTATCAGTTTAAAATAATCAAACTGGCAGCTACGAAAATAGAGCTTGTCAGACTTAAACTGGGAGAATAATTCCTGGAATACGTAATTTTTTGATTAATAAATAGAAGCATATTAGCATTTTTTGTATCTTCGTGCGCTAAAATGTAAAGATAGAAAAATAATAAACATAATAAGTATACATTAAAATGGCAACATTACAAAAGATTAGAACGAAGGGACCTTTATTGGTGGTCGTTATTGGTTTGGCACTATTTGCTTTTATCGCCGGTGACGCGTGGAAGATTCTTCAGCCGCATCAGTCGCACGATGTAGGTGAAGTTAATGGCGATGCTTTATCGGCACAAGACTTCCAAACAATGGTAGAAGAGTACACGGAAGTGGTGAAATTCTCCAGCGGTATGACTTCGTTGAACGATGAGCAAACCAACCAGATTAAAGATGAAGTGTGGCGTACATTCGTGAACAATAAATTGCTTGAGAAAGAAGCCAAGAAGTTGGGCCTTGAAGTAACCGATGCCGAAATTCAGGCTATGGTGAACGAAGGAACCAATCCGCTGTTGATGCAGACCCCGTTCCGTAACCAACAAACCGGTGCTTTTGACAAAGATATGTTGAACAAGTTCCTGGTTGAGTATGCTAAGATGGATGCCAAGACTATGCCGGCTCAATACGTGGAGTACTATACTTCATTGTACAAGTTCTGGTCGTTCCTGCAACGCAACATGAAGCAAAACCGTTTGGCTGAGAAATACCAGGCGTTGGTTTCTAAGGCTCTTGTTTCAAATCCGGTAGAAGCACAAGCTGCTTTCGACGGAAGAGTAAACCAGTCGGACCTGTTGTTGGCTGCCATTCCTTACTCATCAGTAGCCGATTCTGCTTTCAAAGTGAAGGAGTCTGAACTGAAAGACCTGTACAACAAGAAAAAAGAACAATTCAGACAATACGTAGAAACCCGTGACATCAAATATATCGATGTACAGGTTACTGCCAGTGACGAAGACAAAGCCGCTCTTGCAAAAGAGATGGAAGAGTACACCGGTCAGTTGGCTGCTACTACACACGATTATACTTCATTCATCCGTTCAACCGGTTCTGAATACCCGTACACTGATTTGTATTATAACAAGACTTCATTCCCTGCCGATGTAATTGCCCGTATGGACTCTGCCTCGATGGGCGATAGCTACGGACCTTATTATAATGTAGCCGACAATACCTTGAATTCATTTAAGGTTATTTCTAAGGTGGCTGCTGCCGACTCGGTTGAATTCCGTCAGATTCAGGTAGTTGCCGAAGACGCTGCTAAAACCAAGACATTGGCCGATAGCATCTACAATGCAATCAAAGGTGGTGCTGCTTTTGCCGACCTGGCTAAGAAGTACGGACAAACAGGTGAATCTACCTGGATTTCTTCGGCACAATACGAAGGCTCTCAGTTGGATAACGAAAATGTGAAGTATATCTCGGCTATTAACAGCCTGGGTGTTAACGAACTCACTAACCTCTCAATCGGCCAAGCCCAGATTATCCTTCAGGTTACTAACAAGAAAGCCACAAAAGATAAGTACAAGGTTGCCATTATCAAACGCCCTGTAGAATTCAGCAAAGAAACATACAACAAGGCTTATAATGAATTCAGCCAGTTTATCGCTGCTAATCCTACTTTGGAAAAGGTACAGGCTAATGCTGAAGATGCAGGTTATAAGATTCTGGAAAGAAACGACTTGAATAGCTCTGAGCACTACATTGGTGGTGTGCGCGGAACCAAGGATGCGTTGAAATGGGTGTTTGCTGCCAAAGCCGGTGATGTATCGGGCTTGTATGAGTGTGGCGAAAGCGACCGCATGATGATGGTGGCTTTGTCGAACATCAACAAAGAAGGATACCGCACTATCGAACAAGTGAAATCGCAATTGATGGCAGAGATTATCAAGGACAAGAAAGCTGAGAAACTTATCGCAGATATGAAAGCCGTTTCTTCATTTGACCAGGCTAAGTCGTTGGCTAACGTAGTGGCCGACTCTGTGAAGCATGTAACTTTTGCTGCTCCGGCTTACATTGCAGCATTGCGTAGCAGTGAACCGTTGGTAGGCGCTTATGCTTCAGTAGCCCAAGTGAACAAGCTGAGTGCTCCTATTAAAGGTACTGCCGGTGTATATGTATTGCAGGTATATGCTCAGGACAAGCAAGACGAACAATTTGATGCAAAAGCAGAAGAAGCTACATTGACTTCTACGCATGCTCGTTTTGCCAGCCGTTTAATGAACGACCTGTACCTGAAAGCGAACGTAAAAGATACTCGTTACTTGTTCTTCTAAGACAGGAAACGAAACGATAAACAAAAAAAGCTGCCAAAAGGGCAGCTTTTTTTGTTTCAACCCGGTAAGAAGAGGTGTCAGTTTCGTTGGAAATGCTTACATTTGCGGATATAAACATGTAATCACTGAACGTATGTCCAAATATGCCCTTTCCGGAATGACTCTGTCTGAATTGCAATCGGTGGTAAAGAACCTGGGAATGCCGGGGTTTGCTGCCAAACAGATTGCCGCCTGGCTGTATGACAAGCAGGTTACTTCCATCGACGAGATGACCAACCTCTCTTTGAAGCACCGGGAACTGCTGAAAGAGGAGTACGAGGTAGGTGGTGAAGCCCCGGTAGAGTCCATGTGTTCTACCGACGGTACCATTAAATACCTGTACAGTGTAGGCGGGGGCAATTACGTGGAGTCGGTTTACATTCCCGACGAGGAGCGGGCTACGCTTTGCGTATCTTCTCAAGTGGGTTGTAAGATGGGCTGCAAGTTCTGCATGACCGGCAAACAAGGATTTGCCGCCAACCTCACCTCACACCAGATTCTGAACCAGATCCGTTCGTTGCCTGAACGGGATAAGCTGACCAATATTGTGATGATGGGAATGGGCGAACCGTTGGATAACCTCGACGAAGTGCTGAAAACACTCGAAGTGCTCACAGCTGACTACGGATACGGATGGAGCCCCAAACGCATTACGGTTTCTACCGTAGGCTTGCGCAAAGGGTTGCAACGCTTTATTGAGTCCAGCGACTGTCACCTGGCTATCAGTTTGCACACCCCCATTGTATCCCAGCGGGCAGAGTTAATGCCTGCCGAGCGTGCCTTCTCCGTGGTTGAGATGGTAGAACTGCTACGTAATTATGATTTCAGCAAACAACGGCGGCTCTCTTTTGAGTACATTGTATTCAAGGGAGTTAACGATTCGCTGGTATATGCCAAAGAATTAATCAAACTGTTGCGGGGTATTGATTGCCGTGTGAACTTGATTCGCTTCCATGCCATTCCCGATGTCGATTTGGATGGTGCCGATATGGAGACGATGACTGTTTTCCGCGATTACCTCACATCGCACGGATTGTTTACTACAATCCGTTCTTCCCGGGGTGAAGATATTTTTGCTGCCTGCGGTATGTTGTCGACATCCAAACAGGAGGAGAATAACAAGAATTAATATAAATTATTAACTTATCTGCTTCTTTTATACGATCT
This sequence comes from Bacteroides sp., assembly GCA_031554285.1. Taxonomy (GTDB): domain Bacteria; phylum Bacteroidota; class Bacteroidia; order Bacteroidales; family Bacteroidaceae; genus Bacteroides. Next base: position 18,648 of record JAVBVL010000122.1, on the reverse strand, counting down.
TGTCGTAGATTTGTGGAGATATAAGCAATCGAATGGTATGAAAAAGAACTTAGTTTACATCTGTATGGCTCTTGTGGCCGTGGTTTTGTCTTCCTGTAGTGGCAAGAAAAATGCATTCGCTCCAACCTCCAGTGGTCGTGCTTACGAGATTCTTGTAGTAGTTAATAACGATTTGTGGGAACGCCCTGCCGGTCGTGCCCTCTATAATGTCCTTGATACCGATGTACCGGGGCTTCCGCAATCGGAACGTTCGTTCAGGATTATGTACACCACTCCACAGAACTACGATGCAACCTTGAAGATTGTACGCAACATCATTATTGCCGATGTACAGAATATCTATACAGAACCCAAACTTAAGTTTGCCCGCGATGTATATGCTTCTCCCCAGGTAATACTTACCATTCAGGCCCCCGATGATGCATCTTTTGAGCAGTTTGTCGAAAAGAACAGCCAGGCCATTGTCGATTTCTTTACCCGTGCCGAGATGAATCGCCAGATTACGGTGTTAGAGCATAATCATAACGACTATATCTCTACTACCGTAAAGAGCATGTTCGATTGTGACATCTGGTTACCTGCCGAGTTGGCCGGTTCCAAGAAAGGAGAGGATTTCTTTTGGGCTTCTACCAATACGGCTACTGCCGACCAGAACTTCGTGATTTATTCATACCCCTACAAAGATACCGACACGTTTACCAAAGAATACTTCGTTCACAAGCGCGACTCGGTAATGAAAGCCAATATTCCGGGTTCAAAGCCGGGCATCTACATGGCTACCGATACCTTGCTGACCGATGTGCGCGGGCTCGACCTGCATGGCGAGTATGTGCTCGAAGCACGTGGCTTGTGGCGTATGAAAGGCGATATGATGGGTGGTCCGTATGTGTCGCACGTACGTTTGGACCGGCCTAACCAACGAATTATAACTGCTGAAATATTTATTTACTCACCCGATAAACTGAAACGCAACCTGGTACGCCAAATGGAAGCCTCCCTGTACACCCTGCGTCTTCCCAATGAAGATGCAAAAGCGCAGATTCCGATGGGCGTTACCCGCGAAGAACAAACAAATAAGTAACAACATGGAAGATAACAAAATAAAAATAGGCATTACTCAAGGAGATATTAACGGAGTTGGTTATGAAGTGATTTTGAAGACTTTTGCCGACCCGGTAATGCTTGAATTGTGTACACCTATTATATATGGTTCGCCCAAAGTGGCTGCCTACCATCGCAAGTCACTCGATTTAGCTGCTAATTTCAGTATTGTGAATTCAGCATCCGAAGCCAATCCCAACAAGCTGAGCGTGGTAAACTGTACCGACGACGAGGTGAAAGTAGAATTTGCCAAAGCCGATTCGGAAGCCGGAAAGGCTGCCTTAGGCGCTTTGGAGAAAGCCGTCGAAGAGTACAAGGAGGGACTAATCGACGTCATTGTAACGGCACCTATCAACAAGCATACCATTCAGTCTGAAGGATTCTCATTTCCCGGACATACCGAATACATTGAAGAGAAACTGGGCAACGGCAGCAAGTCGTTAATGATTCTGATGAAAGGCGATTTCCGCATGGCACTGGTAACGGGCCATATCCCGGTAAGCCGCATTGCCTCTGTACTCACCAAGGAACTGATTCAAGAGAAGCTGACTATCTTCCATCAGTCCCTGAAACAAGACTTTGCCATCCGTGCACCGCGTATTGCCGTATTGGCACTCAACCCGCATGCCGGCGACGACGGTTTGTTGGGTAAAGAAGAACAAGAAATCATTGCTCCGGCTATTCAGGAACTGGCCGATAAAGGTATGTTGTGCTACGGTCCCTATCCTGCCGACGGATTTATGGGTTCAGGCAACTTTACCAGTTTTGACGGCGTGCTTGCCATGTATCACGACCAAGGGCTGGCTCCCTTCAAGGCATTGGCTATGGACGAAGGAGTGAACTATACCGCCGGATTGCCTGTTGTACGTACATCGCCGGCACACGGCACGGCTTACGATATTGCCGGACAAGGTATTGCCTGCGAAGATTCGTTCCGCCAGGCTGTGTATGTAGCCATGGATGTATTCCGCAACCGTCAACGGGAGAAAGAAGCCCGCTCGAATCCGTTGCGCAAACAATATTACGAGAAACGCGACGACAGCGACAAATTGAAGTTGGATGTGGTTGATGATGTTTAATACGTATGACAAGAGCCGAAATACAGCAAGTTAAACTCAGGTTTGGTATCATTGGTAATGCCGAAGCACTGTCACGTGCCATCGATATTGCCATTCAGGTAGCGCCTACCGATATGTCTGTGCTCATTACCGGTGAGAGTGGGGTGGGGAAGGAGAGCTTTCCGCAAATCATCCACCAGTACAGTCGGCGCAAGCATGGGCAGTACATTGCCGTAAACTGTGGCGCCATTCCCGAAGGTACCATCGACTCGGAGCTGTTCGGGCACGAGAAAGGAGCCTTTACCGGTGCCATTGGCGAGCGGAAAGGCTATTTCGGCGAGGCGGATGGAGGTACCATCTTCCTGGACGAAGTAGGAGAGCTTCCGCTTTCAACCCAGGCGCGCCTGTTGCGTGTACTCGAAACGGGGGAGTTTATCAAGGTGGGTTCTTCTAAAGTGCAGAAAACCAATGTACGTATTGTGGCTGCTACCAATGTAAACCTGACACAAGCCATCTCTGAAGGACGGTTCCGGGAAGACTTATACTACCGCCTGAATACGGTACCCGTACAGATACCGCCTTTGCGCGAACGTGGTGAAGATGTATTGCTGCTGTTCCGCAAGTTTGCTACCGACTTTGCCGAGAAATACCGTATGCCCTCTATCCAACTCACCGAAGATGGCAAGCAAGTGTTGGTGGCTTATTCCTGGCCGGGTAATGTGCGGCAGCTCAAAAATATCACCGAACAAATATCCATTATCGAGACCAACCGCGAGATTAACGCCTCCATCCTTAAGTCGTACCTGCCGGAGCAGGACGTGCAACGGCTGCCGGCTTTGTTTGGGGGAAACCGGAGCGGCAAAGGCTTTGAAAGCGAACGCGAGATTCTTTATTCCGTACTGTTCGATATGCGTCAGGAAGTGGCCGAGCTCAAGAAGATGGTGCACAACCTGATGACCGAGAAGAGTACGCCCACCACAGCCGGAACCTACTATGGAGAAGTAACTCCGATGGTTACTCCTGTTGTATCTGCGGCTCCTTCATCATCGGTTCCTACCATTATTCATTCTGTGAAGTCTGCCATGCCGGTAGACGATGATATTCAGGATACCGAAGAGTATGTGGAAGAGTCGCTCTCGTTGGACGAACTGGAAAGAGAAGTTATCCGTAAAGCCCTGGAGAAGCATCGTGGCAAACGGAAGGATGCCGCCAAAGATTTGAATATTTCTGAGCGTACGCTCTACCGAAAAATAAAAGAATATGGTTTGGACTAAAAAAATAGTACACCTGCTTTCGGCTGCCACGTTGTTAGTGGTGGTTGCCGCCTGTTCCGTATCGTATGGATTCACCGGAATCTCCACCATCAATTACGATAAGGTGAAGACGATAACCATTTCCGACTTTCCCATTAAGTCGGAATACGTGTATGCCCCGCTGGCTACCCGTTTCAATGAAGAACTGAAAGATATCTTTATCCGTCAAACCCGTCTTAAACTGGTGAACCGTAACGGCGATCTCCAGATTGACGGTGAGATAACCGGATACAACCAGTACAACCAGGCGGTTCAAGCCGATGGGTACTCGTCGCAAACCAAGCTCACCATTACCATCAACGTGAACTTTGCGAATAATACCGATCATAAAGACGACTTTGAGAACCGTCAGTTCAGCGCTTTCCGCGTGTACGAGTCCACCAAACTGTTGACGGAAGTACAAGACCAGCTCATTGCCGAGATGACGAAAGAAATTGCCGATCAGATATTTAACGCCACTGTAGCCAACTGGTAATTACCATGAACAACACCAATCTGCAACAATGGATACAGCATCCCGAACTGTTGAACCGGGATACACTTTACGAACTGCGTACGTTAGTCTCGCGCTATCCCTATTTCCAAACCGTACGGTTGCTTTATCTGAAGAATCTGTTTCTGTTGCACGATGCTGCCTTCGGGGCGGAGTTGCGTAAGGCGGTACTGTTTGTGCCCGACCGCCGCGTGTTGTTTTACCTGATCGAGGGCGACCGCTTCCGTTTGCACCCCGTAAAGCAGAGTGCCATCTTTGACGACTTTACCGAAGAACCCTCGGTTGACCGCACCCTGAGCCTCATCGATGCTTTCCTGGCTACCGTTCCCGATGAACTTACCCAGGAGATAAACTATACCGGCATGACGGTGTCTTATTCCTTAGAAGCCGAACACAAAGAAACGGCTGCACCCGAGGCATCCAAACTCCGCGGGCAGGAGTTAATCGATGGGTTTATTGAGAAGCAGGCTGCCGATGTTCCCGCTATATTGCCGTATCCTACCCTTGAAGAAGCCTATCAAACTCCCGAAGAAGAAACCTGGCAAGCCCCTGCCGACGGACCCGTAACCGGTTACGGAGAAGAGGAAGAAGAAAGCTATTTTACCGAAACATTGGCAAAAATCTACACCAAACAAGGAAGATATGCTAAAGCGCTTGAAATTATCAGAAAATTAAGTTTGAAATATCCAAAAAAAAATGCTTACTTTGCAGACCAAATCAGATTTTTGGAGAAATTGATTATTAACGAAAAATCAAAATAGTAACGATGTACTTATTTTTAATTATCCTTATGCTTCTTGCAGCCATCTTGATGTGCTTCATTGTATTGATTCAAAACTCAAAAGGAGGCGGTCTTGCTTCAGGTTTCTCGTCGTCAAATGCTATCATGGGCGTTCGTAAAACTACCGACTTTCTGGAGAAAGCAACCTGGAGCCTGGCAGCATTTATGGTGGTAATGAGCATTGCTACCGCTTATGTTATCCCGAAAGCAGCTATCTCACACGATGCTGTGTTGGAACAAGCTCAAAAAGAAGAGAAAACGAATCCGTATAACATGCCCGTAGGTACAGCCGCTCCTGCTACAGAAGAAGCTCCTGCTCCTGCTGCTGACGATTCAACCAATTAATATCGGCGAGGGGCTTTCCTACGCTGTGAATAGAACAAAGCCGCAAATTCTTAGTTGAGTTTGCGGCTTTGTTTGTTTTTATTAAGAACTTTTCTAAAACATAAACGTTGTATCTTTATACGACCTAAATTATATTTATGATGACAAAGAATGTTAGCAAACGACTAAATGATTCAGCTTTGAATCGTTGGGGTGCGCTCTTTATTGTAGCGTTTACAATGATGGCGGCCTATTATGTGAACGATGTGGTGGCTCCGCTGAAGGGTATGCTCGAGACACAACTGACTTGGAACAGTACGGAATTCGGTTTCTTTACCGGAGCATACAGTTTCCTCAATGTATTCCTCCTGATGCTTATCTGGGGAGGGCTTATTTTGGACCGCTTTGGTATTCGTTTCACAGGTAAGTTGGCTACTATCCTCATGGTAGTAGGTACTGCACTTGAATACTACGCCATGACGGCTATGGGTAATGAGGCTGTTATCTTTGGATATAAAGGCAGCGTGTTCCTGGCATCGGCCGGTTACTCGATATTCGGCGTAGGTGCCGAAGTTGCCGGTATCACCGTTACCAAGATGATTGCCAAATGGTTTAAAGGAAAAGAGATGGCTACTGCCATGGGTGTTCAGGTGGCGTTGGCCCGTATCGGGTCGCAGGCTGCTTACTCGGTAGCTATTCCGTTGGCGCGTAATTTCGGGCTGGCTACTCCGGTACTTATTGGCCTGATTGTGTTGGTGGGTGGTATGATTGCCTTCTTCGCCTTCTCTGTGCTCGATAAGAAACTGGACAAACAGATTGCAACGGAAACGGTGAATGCCGGTGACGAGGAGAAGTTCTCGTTTAAAGATGTGGTGGTTGTCCTGCGTAATCCGGGCTTTTGGCTCATTGCTTTGTTATGCGTGCTTTTCTATTCGTGTGTATTCCCGTTCCAGAAATATGCCTCTGAGTTGCTTATTATCAAGTACGGCATCGACCAGGATTGGGCAGGTACCTATGTAGGCTTGCCGGCTATGGGAGCACTGATTCTTACCCCGGTATTTGGCGGACTGATTGATAAAATAGGTAAAGCTGCTTCTATTATGGTGTTAGGGTCGGCTATGCTTATTGTGGTGCATTTTACCTTTTCTACTGCCATAACCGGTTCGTGGGTGGCTATTATCCTGATGCTGGTGTTGGGTGTGGCTTTCTCACTGGTTCCTTCGGCTATGTGGCCTTCGGTAGCCAAGATATTCCCTGCCCGCCAGTTGGGTACGGCCTATGCACTCATCTTTTTTATCCAGAACATTGGCTTGTGGGGTATTCCTACGTTGATTGGTTGGGTATTGGATACCTACTGTTCTACCGAGGTTGCCGGCATAAAGTTGTACGACTATACCCTGCCGATGCAAATCTTTACGGGCATTGCCTGCTTGTCGCTGGTAGTGGCTTTTCTGCTGAAAGTGGTAGACAAGAAGAATGGCTATGGCCTTGAACTGCCTAACATCGCCAAGAAATAACGAACAATGGCTGCCAAAGCTACAAAAATAAACCTGCTCGAGGTGATTCCATGCCGGGCGGCACGTATAATAACCGAACATGAAGGCGAGCAAACGGTGCTCGCCTTCCCGCGGTTTAAACGCGCCTGGATGCAGCGTTACCTTACTCCCAAAGGCATGTCGCCCTATATCCGGGTACGGTTAGAAGCACACGGGGCAGCCGTTTGGGAAGCTATCGACGGGCGTAGTAGCGTGCAACAACTCATCGAAAAACTCGCAGCTCACTTCGAGGGCGAAGCAAACTACGAGTCACGTATTACCACTTACCTGTATCAGTTACAGAAAGACGGTTTTATTACTTTCCTTCTTCCCGTTCAACCTTGATTAAACCTCCGGTAATGGGGCTGAATGTTACCTTTACAGTTGAATTCTTATTGAACAGCTCCGGTGCCAATACCTCTTTAATTCCGAATTGGGTTACCGGCAGTTCTCCTTCAAACCATACTTTCTTGCCTTCACGTATTACCAGCGATGCCTTGCCAGGTACGTTGTAAGTAACACCTGTTACTGTTTTCTTCTTTCCGTCAACCGGCGGAATGGTAACCGTGTGCAGGTCTTTCAGCGTAATCAGTACCGGCTCACCTGCCAGGTCGTTGTTGGCAACTACGCCTAACTTCTTAGAGAAGCGGAACAAGAGTTGGTCGTGCATATCGGCGGTGGGAGTGAGGCGTATGGTAAAGGTACGCTCAACCTTGGTATGTGTGCCCGAGAACATCTCGGTCATGGCGCGTTCCTGTTCTTCCAGGTTATCAAGCATGAGTTTTAGCTGTGCCCCGTCTTTGGGCATATTGTCGGCTTGCCCGCGTACCAGGGCGTTCTTGCTGTCGCGAATGTTGTATATCTCCTGGGCAACCAGTTCGGCCATCTTGGCGGTAGAGTTTGCCATCAATATCTCCTGGGTAAGGAACTCCCGCGGGTCTACCTTCTTGGCAGGTTGGGCAGGGGGCGTAGGCGTAGCGGCAGACTGCGCCTTGCTGATGGGTTGGTTAATAGACACCACAATACCATCGGTGGTAAGTTCCATTAACGGGGCCACCGTCTTATCCTTGAGTTTCACGAAGTAGATGTTCTCGCTATCGGGCACGCCTACAGATTGCGCTTTCACGCCGGTAAGTTCCCAGTATTCCTGCGGCTCGGTAGATACGTCCGACAGGCGCAGGTAGCGGTCGGCATACTTGCTGAACTCTCCCGGTTTGTACGTTATCTTGTTGGCCTTCACCTCGACTTCTATCTGTGTTTTAGGCAGCATGTAGGTTACTCCGTAGTCTTTTCCCTGCATTACACCTGCGGTTACTTCCGTTTGTGCATGAGCGGCGGATGCAAGTAACAAGCCTGCCACAAAAGTCCATTTTCTCATTTTTCAGTTTCTTTTTTATCGTTTCAAACAACAAAAATAAGGAAGTTCTTCGGATTATCCTCTGTTGTTAACCTTTATTCGCTATCCCTGTGAGTGCCGTTAGTCGGCTATGGCGCGCCAGGCGTACGGTAGATACTGCACAATGTCACTTGCCGTGAGGCTTATTTCGCCCAGCTTGTGTGCTGCCATGTCGCCTGCCAATCCGTGTGCGAAGGTAGCCAGCAGTGCGGCACGTTCGGGTGGGTATCCTTGTGCCAGCAGTGCCAGTACGATACCTGTGAGCACATCGCCGCTACCTCCTGTTGCCATACCCGGGTTGCCGGTGGTGTTCAGGTAGCAATGTCCTGCCGGGGTAATCACGACAGAGTACGCCCCTTTCAGTATAATGTGTACCTGTGCCTCGTGAGCCAGTTGGCGCGCTTTGACGAGACGTTGGAAAGAGTTCTCGCACGGGCCCACTAACCGCTCCAGTTCTTTGGGATGCGGGGTCAGTATGGAACCCTCCGGAAGCGTGGTGAGCAACTCCGGATGCCGTGCCAATAAATTGAGAGCGTCGGCATCCAGCACCAGGGGTACGCGGCAGGTTTGCAGCAAGTCGAGCAGGGCATCCTCCGTTTCAGGCTGTTGTCCCAGTCCCGGCCCTACGCCGATGGCGCGGTAGTTACGTATATCTCCCGATGCGGTAAAGCAATCATCGGCACGGTCGGCCTCAATCATGGCTTCGGGGGCGGCAGTTTGCAGAATCACATTATTGAGTGCCGGGGCATGAACCGTAAGCAGTCCTACGCCCGAGCGCAGGCAAGCCTTGGCAGCCAGTACGGATGCTCCCGCCATGCCCTGCGAACCGGCAATGAGCAGGGCGTGACCAAAGTCGCCCTTGTGGGCAAACTTCTTCCGCGTTTCCAGGAAATAACCTATGTCGTCACGGTCTACCAGTTCGTAATCCGTTTCTGTTAGTTCAATACCCTCTTGGCTCAAACCTATGTCTACCAACTGCCAGCGGCCGATAAACTCCTGGTTCTCGGCAAAGAAGAAGGCCAACTTGGGCAGTTGCAGGCTGATGGTAAGATTGGCCCTGACGATATGCACGGGGGCGTTCCCCGTATTATCCTCGCACATCAGGCCCGACGGAACATCGACCGATACCACTGTGGCAGGCGAGGCGTTGATAAGTTTCACCACCGCGGCAAAGCCTCCGGCAAGCGGTTGGTTCAGTCCCGAACCGAACAGCCCGTCAATCACCACATGCTCTTTGGTAAGCACAGGCGGGGTAAATTGGGTGGTTACCTCGGTAAATTCCACATCTTCCATCAGCTCCAGTAGTTCCTTGTTAATGAGGCAATCGGGCGATAGCTTCGCTTTGGGGTTAAACAAGAACACATCTGTGCGGTAGCCTTGCTCGGCCAGCATACGGGCTATGGCAAGTGCATCGCCACCGTTGTTACCCGGTCCGGCAAATACCATCACCGGTCGTTCGGTGCTGAATTGGCGGGTAAGTACGTCGGTAACAGCCTGTGCGGCACGTTCCATCAGGTCGATGGAAGCAATGGGTTCGTTCTCTATGGTGTAGGCATCCAGTTCGCGGATGCTTTCGGCGGGGAATATCTTCATGTTGCTCTTTGTTTATTTAGATGTTATGGTACGCAAAGATAGTATTTCTCTGCTTTTTAAGGATGTCTTTTAGTTTTTTAAGCAGATAAACCGACCGTTTTATGTAGACGAATTTAGCTTTTCACAGCTGTGATAAGGTCTTATCACAGCTATGATACAGCTTTATCACGGTAATGATAAGGTCTTATCACAGCTGTGAAAAGCTAAATGTCTCCTGATAATAACTCAGTATTATTAGGAGATATCCTTACTATTTGTCCATCAAATTGTTTGTGTATGCCTGTATTCCAAATAATAATCGTACTTTTGCACCTTATATATGAGTAGGATAGTAGCCATTGATTACGGTCGCAAGCGCACCGGTATTGCCGTAAGCGATACCATGCAGCTTATAGCCAACGGGTTAACTACCGTGCCCAGTCACGAGCTTCTCAACTTTATAGTAGAGTATGTGAGCCGGGAGCCGGTAGAGCGTATCATCGTGGGACTGCCCAAACAGATGGACAACACGGCATCTGAGAGCATGAAGTACATTGACCCCTTTGTGCGTTCGCTCAAAAAGCGCCTGCCCGATGTGCCGGTAGAGTACGTCGACGAGCGGTTTACCTCCGTACTGGCTCACCGCACCATGCTGGAAGCGGGCCTGAAAAAGAAAGACCGGCAAAACAAAGCCCTGGTCGATGAGATAAGCGCTACCATCATTTTGCAAACTTATCTCGAGAATAAACGTTTTACGATAGGATAATTTAAAGCAACAAAAGATATATGATTTTACCCATTTATACATACGGACAACCGGTGTTGAGGGAGGTAGCACAGGATATTACGCCCGACTATCCCAACCTTCAGGAACTCATTGCGAATATGTTTGAAACCATGCTTCACGCCGACGGTGTGGGACTGGCCGCTCCGCAAATCGGACTCCCCATCCGCGTGGTAGTAATAACCCTCGATCCGCTATCGGACGAATATCCCGAATTTAAGGACTTTAACAAGGCTTTCATCAATCCGCATATTATTGAAACCAACGACGAATTGGTGGCTATGGAAGAAGGCTGCCTCAGCCTGCCCGGCATTCACGAGTCGGTAAAACGTAGCAACAAAATACGTGTGCAGTACATGGACGAGAACTTCACCCCATACGACGAAGAGGTAGAAGGTTACCTGGCACGCGTGATGCAACATGAGTTCGACCACCTGGACGGAAAAATGTTTATCGACCACATCTCGCCCCTGCGCAAACAGATGATTCGTGGTAAACTCAATGCCATGCTTCAAGGTAAGGCCCGCAGCTCATACAAGATGAAGCAAGTTCAAAAAAACAGTAAATAATGCTCAAATTGAAATAATAAATTGTATTTTTGCACCCAACTTTTTTAAAATATCCCATTATGGATACCATTCAGATAAAAGATAAAAAGTTTGCCATATCTATTACGGCAGAACAAATACAGCGAGAAGTAACCCGCGTGGCCAACGAAATAAACAGCGACCTGGCCGGTAAAAACCCGCTTTTCTTGAGTGTGCTGAATGGATCGTTCATGTTTACAGCCGACTTGATGAAGCTGATTACCATCCCGTGCGAAGTTTCCTTCGTGAAACTGGCTTCCTACCAGGGAGTATCATCCACAGGAGTTATCAAAGAGGTAATTGGTATCAACGAGGATATTTCGGGACGTACGCTGGTTATTGTGGAAGATATTGTAGATACAGGCCACACCATGCAGCGTTTGCTTGAAACGTTGGGTACACGCTCTCCTAAAGAAATCCTGATTGCTTCGCTGCTGCTGAAGCCGGATAAATTGAAGGTAGACTTGAGTGTTGATTACGTAGCGATGCGTATCCCCAATGACTTTATTGTAGGTTACGGATTAGATTATGATGGGTATGGACGGAACTATCCGGACATCTATACCGTGGTGGATTAACCCCGCTGCGGCGTGTGATGTGCGATGAACATACACCCGGTTAATTATTTTTTTAAGATGTTGAATATTATAATTTTTGGTGCTCCCGGTTCAGGGAAGGGAACACAAAGCGAACGTATTGTTGAGAAATACGGTATTGGTCACATCTCGACAGGAGATGTATTGCGTGCTGAAATTAACAGTGGCACGGAATTAGGGAAAATTGCACAAAGCTATATTGACCAGGGACAACTTATTCCCGACCAACTGATGTTGGATATTCTGGCAGGCGTGTTGGATTGCATGGGCAATACCAAAGGAGTAATCTTTGACGGATTTCCCCGCACCATTCCACAAGCCGAAGCACTGAAGAAGATGCTCAAAGGACGCGGACAGGATGTTACCGTGATGCTGGACCTCGATGTTCCCGAAGCGGAACTCATGAGCCGCCTCATTAAACGTGGTAAAGACTCCGGCCGTGCCGACGACAACGAAGAAACCATCAAGAAGCGTTTGGTGGTATATCATACACAGACTGCTCCGCTGAAGGAGTTCTACAAAGGCGAAGGTAAATATCGCCACGTAGAGGGGTTGGGTACAATGGACGAGATTTTCGACCGTATCAGCAACCATATCGAAACTGTCTAATCATTTCAAACAACTATCACCGTGGCTGAATCGAATTTTGTTGATTACGTAAAGATATACTGCCGCTCCGGAAAGGGCGGGAGAGGGTCTACGCACATGAGGCGTGAGAAATATGTTCCCAACGGAGGTCCCGATGGTGGCGACGGCGGTAGAGGAGGCCATGTAATACTGAAAGGCAACCGTAACTACTGGACACTGTTGCACTTACGGTTCGACCGTCATGCCATGGCAGAACACGGCGAGTCGGGCGGTAAAGCCCGCAGCTTTGGTCGCGACGGTAAAGATAAAATCATTGAAGTGCCCTGCGGAACCGTGGTGTACAATGCCGAAACAGGCGAGTACATCTGCGACGTAACCGAGCACGATCAGGAAGTTATCCTGCTCAAAGGCGGTCGCGGCGGACAGGGCAACTGGCACTTCCGTACCGCAACCCGTCAGGCTCCGCGCTTTGCGCAACCGGGCGAACCGATGCAGGAAATGACGGTAATCATGGAGTTGAAGCTTCTGGCAGATGTTGGTTTGGTAGGCCTTCCCAATGCAGGTAAGTCTACATTGCTGGCTTCCGTATCGGCAGCCAAACCGAAGATTGCCGATTATCCGTTTACCACGCTTGAACCCAACCTGGGTATTGTATCGTACCGCGACGGCAAGTCGTTCGTAATGGCAGATATTCCCGGTATTATCGAAGGCGCCAGCGAAGGAAAAGGATTGGGACTGCGCTTCCTGCGGCACATCGAACGCAACTCGCTGTTGCTCTTCATGGTACCTGCCGACAGTGACGACATCCGCAAGGAATACGATATATTGCTGAACGAGTTAAGCACCTTCAATCCCGAAATGCTGGATAAGCAACGGGTGCTTGCCATAACCAAAAGCGACATGCTCGATGAGGAACTCATGGCGGAGATAGAACCCACGCTACCCGATATTCCGCATGTATTCATCTCTTCCATCACCGGATTGGGTGTGAGCGTGCTGAAAGACATCCTTTGGGAAGAGCTGAATAAGGAAAGCAATAAGATAGAATCACTCGTACATCGGCCCAAAGACGTGAGCCGTCTGCAACTGGAACTCAAAGAGCAGGGCGAAGACGAAGACCTGTTCATTGAATACGAAAGCGATGACGACGAGGACGACCTGGATTACGAATACGAGGAAGAAGACTGGGAAGACGAAAAAGAGTAATGTGATGATAGCAATCACCGAAGATAGAAGAATGTTGGGATACGGGTCGTTGGACGCTTATCCCGACATTATTCATTTTGTGACTACCCGTACGGGCGGTTGCAGCGAGGGAGCGTACGGCTCGTTCAACTGTTCGCCCTTTGCAGGCGATGAGCCGGAGCGTGTGGCGCGTAACCAGGAACGGTTGTTGCAAGGCTTGCCGCAACGCCCCATCGAGCTGATTATTCCCCATCAAACACACAGCCCGAGATGTTTGGTCATTGACGGTGAGTATCTCTCCAAGTCCCGGGAAGAACAACGGGAACTCTCGGCAGGAGTTGACGCAACTCTTACCGACATTAAGGGCTATTGTCTCTGTGTTTCTACCGCCGACTGCGTGCCTGTATTGCTTTATGATACCGTACGTAAAGCCGTTGCCGCCGTACATGCCGGTTGGCGCGGAACAGTACAAGGCATTGTAGAGCATACGTTGCAACAAATGGCGGTTCAATACGGTGCCGAAGGGAAAGATGTGGTAGCCTGCATTGGCCCAAGCATCTCGCAAGCCTCATTCGAAGTAGGCGAGGAGGTGTACGACGCTTTTCGTGATGCGGCATTCCCTATGGAGCAGATTGCTGTTCGGAACCCGCAAACCTGTAAGCCGCACATCGACCTGTGGGAAGCCAACCGCCTGCAACTGCTTGCGTTCGGCGTACCTGCCTCGCAGATAGAAATAGCAGGAATATGCACATACAAGGAACATGAAACGTTCTTCTCTGCCCGTCGGTTGGGCATTGCTTCGGGACGTATCCTGTCGGGTATTATGATTAAATAAAAGTACACTATGTTTACCATTACCGTAGCTTCGGAATTGAAGAATGCCTGTCCCGCTTTTGCCGGAGTAGCCATATATGCCGAAGTAAAAAATACAACATACTGCGAAGGACTTTGGGAGGAGATTAACCGCTTCACCGGGGAGTTAACCACCACCACCCAACTGGACGACATCAAGCGTAACGCGCCTATCTTCGCTACCCGCGAGGCGTACAAACGTTGCGGGAAAGATCCCGGCCGCTATCGTCCGTCTGCCGAAGCCTTGCGCCGCCGGCTGATGCGCGGTATTCCGCTGTATCAAATCGATACGTTGGTGGACCTGATTAACCTCGTTTCCCTACGTACAGGTTATTCCATTGGTGGGTTCGATGCTGATAAGATTCAAGGCACTGCGTTGGAACTGGGAATCGGTCGCAATGAAGAACCGTTTGAAGCCATTGGTCGCGGGGTGTTGAATATTGAAGGATTACCTGTTTACCGCGATGCTATAGGGGGCATCGGTACACCCACCAGCGACCACGAACGTACCAAGATGGATATAGGTACTACGCACATCTTAGCCATCATCAACGGATACAGTGGTAAAGAAGGATTACTCGAAGCTGCCGGGATGACGCAGGAGTTGCTACGCCGTTATACTGAATCAGACGGCGGGCAAGTACTCTTTTTTGAATAATTATTAGTTGCACCTTCTCCCTTTTAGCAGGGACTATTTGAAGAGAAACCATGAAGAAACTATTTATTATACTCATATTTACCTCTCTTGCTGTATTTGCCAAGGCGCAAACATCTTTCTCTTTCATGGAGGTGAATCATGTGCGCACGGCCACTCCCGGATTATTCACTAACAGCAACAAACTGACTATCTGCTTAGATTCCTTGGCTGCCAACGGATATGTATTCCCGTTAGCAGGTGCTAAAGTAATCTCTCCCTACGGAGGAAAACGGTCGCATACCGGTGCAGATGTAAAAACCTGCGCCAAGGATACCATTCGCTGTGCGTTTGACGGGGTAGTACGCATGGCAAAACCCTACGCTGCTTACGGCAATGTAATTGTAGTGCGCCACGCCTGCGGACTGGAAACGGTGTACAGTCACAACTTTGAGAACTTTGTACAAAGCGGAGATACGGTAAAAGCCGGGCATCCAATAGGGCTAACCGGCCGTACAGGTCGTGCCACCACGGAGCACTTGCATTTGGAAGTACGGCTCAACGGTCAGCACTTTAATCCGGATATGGTATTTAACTGCTCCACTGGCGAGCTGCGCCACGGAACGCTTAAGTGTACCAAGCAGGGAAAAGGTGTTACGGTAAAAGCGGTAAAGCATTAAAAGACAGTTTGTAGGCGGGCTGTTTAGTAATTAAGCATTACTTAATCAAAAACAGTATCCCAATCTTTAGCGTAATATGCATCAAAGCACAACTTTATTTGTGCGGCAGTATTTTTTTCTTCCGCCAACACGGGTAGCTCGTCAAGACCGAAGTATGCACTTCTGACAGT
This sequence comes from Bacteroides sp., assembly GCA_031554285.1. GTDB lineage: Bacteria > Bacteroidota > Bacteroidia > Bacteroidales > Bacteroidaceae > Bacteroides. The sequence continues at coordinate 2,999 of JAVBVL010000122.1, read as the reverse complement.
TTCTATATTGGGTGAGAAGTGACCTCCCACAATTTCACAAAGCACAAAAGCTTTGGCAACTCCATAAGCATATATAGGCGGGTTATGCAGATTCCGGTCCTGTACGGCAATCAATTTAACCGGAACAACATCTAACCCGGCTTCCTCTTTCACTTCTTTTATCGTGTTCGATTTTATCGACTCATTCACATCCACCCATCCGCCGGGCAACGACCACGTACCATTCTTTTCTTCCACGAGCAATATCTTATCCTGCTGAAAGATGGCAGCCCTGGTGTCCAGTTTGGGTGTTTGAAATCCCGTTTCGTTGCAAAATACCTCTTTCACAAACTCTTTGGAGTATCCGCTACCTAAGCTCATCATCTCGGCTGAAATTTCCCGTATCCGCTCGAAACGTTCAATGTCAAAACTATCTTTTGAGTAAGTGAGGCCTCCTTGTGAGAGAAATTGTAACTCCATAGCCAGCTTAACCCATTGTAGTTCGTTGGGAGTTCCTTTGTCGACAGACAATGCGTAGAGTATGTCTCTGGGAGCATTGAAATAGTAATCAGCACGGATGTTTTTCAGGGAATGGCAGCCCCACAGGGCCAATCCAAACTTAACTTCCGCATCGGAGGCACATAGCATGTCGTACGCTGTATCTCCGATATAAATAACTTCCTCCTTTTGGCTGCCGGATATTTCCAGGTATCTGAGCATGGGGTCAGGAAAAGGCTTGGGGCGCGCGCTGTCCTCCGCACAAATAACGACATCAAAATAGCTGTCTAACCCGAAAGGGGTAAAGTCGGTTTTGTATTCTTCTCTTGTTTTGGAGGTTATCACGCCCAATTTATATCCCTGCAATTTTAGCTCCTTGATAACATCTTCAACTCCGGCAAACAGTTTTACTGCATGAGAGTACGCCTGGAAATACTTGTTCCAGACTGCCTTCCCTCTATCCATGTCTTCAACGCCCAACTGTTGCAGGGCTACTTCTCCGGGTATGCCCAACGCAAAGGTTAGTTCGGACAACTCGGGTTTCTCACCTTTTAGCTCGGCGATGGTGTCCCGGAGGGAGTGTAATACGGTATGTTCCGTATCGAGCAATGTTCCGTCTATGTCAAATATTACAGTTTGAATCATAATCTCTTTACTGATTTGACTACTCGGCAAACTTCACGCAAACCGGTTTGTCTACCGCAATGTCCTGTTGCGTATTGGTGAGCAGTCCGGTAGTGGCATCCCTCTCATACACCTGGATGGCATTGCTGTCGCGACACGCAACCAGTACGTATTTACCATTGGGTGTAATGTTGAAGTTGCGTGGGTGAATACCCGTCGGTTGATAACCTACTTTAGTGAGCATACCACCTGCTTCGTTGACACTGAAAATAGCTAGTCCATCAGCTTCCAGGCGGTTGCTGGCGTACAGGTATTTGCCGTCCGGGCTGAGGTGAATATCCGCACTACCACGAGAGCCCGAGCTAACCACTACACTATCGGTAGCAATGGTTTGTATCTCGTTCAACATGCCATCGGCGTATGTGAAGGCATTCACAGCTCCCGACAATTCATTAATCAGGTAAGCGAATTTCCCGTCGTTGCTGAAAGTAAGATGGCGGGGACCTGCGCCTGCTGCCACACTGAAAGCTTCGGGTGTACCGATGGATAGGTGGGCTGCTTCCTGCTCTGTAGCCGGATGCACCACGAACTTGTGAATCTTATCCGTTCCCAGGTCGGGAGCCAATAAGTACTTCCCATCGGTAGTAAACAGTGTGCTGTGTAAATGTGCTTGATTCTGGCGATTAGTATCGGGTCCCGTTCCTTCAAACTGGAATACGGTAGCCGGAGCGAGTAATGTACCATCTGCTGCCAGTGAAAGAACCGAAACACTTCCCCCACTGTAATTAGCCGTTACTACCAACGCGCCATTGGTCGATATGTAACACGGTCCTTTCCCATCTGTAGCCTGCTTGTTCAGGAAAGTAAACTTACCCGTCTCTTTATCAAAAGCCAGTGCCGTTACGGCCGATTGCTCATTGCCTTCCGTTACCGCATACACAAACTTGTTATCAGCCGATAATGTTACATAAGAAGGATTTTCTACTACTGCCGCATCCAACGGAGTAGCTGTTCCCGTTTCCTGATTAAAACGGAATGAGTACACACCTTTGCTCTCGCCCGAGGTGTATGTACCTACCACCATGGTGAGTTCGGCATCTGTATCTGCATTTGTTTGGGCACTTTTTTTCGGCGCACATCCGCCTACCATCATGCCCACGGCGCACAGCCCTGCTACTGTCTTCATCATATTATTATGTATTATTGGTTTGCAATAGGGGCAAAGATACACGAATTTATTTGAAGCCTATCGGATTGCGTGGCTTATCTGTCAACTTCTTGTCTGCTTGAAGCTCTGCTAACGTGAGATTAATGAGTTCCAGTTGTATCCGGGTGTCCTCGTTGATGTCGTTGTAGTCTGTGAATACTTCTTCCATGTATCTTTTGAGTTCTTTTACTTCGCTTTGTAATTCAGTAACCTTATCTGCTTGAGGAAGGCTTATCAGTTGGCGAACAACCACGAAAGCTCGCATGATATTTCTGTTAATCTCTATTGCAGTCTTTGAATTTAGTACACTGCTAAGCATTGCAACTCCCAATTCAGTGAATGCAAAGGGCATGTATTTAAAATTGCTTCCTCGCCCTTTGTTCAAGATGCCAAATTGGCATCTTGAAAGCTCTTCCTTGGTAAGTTCAAACATAAAGTCTTCGCCCTCAAACCGTTCGATGTTGCGTCTTACAGCTCGTTTGAGTTGTCCGGTTTCAGTTCCATACAACTCAGCCAAGTCAAAATCGAGCATTACCTTTTGGCCTCGTATCTCACTACTGTCCGGAATAAATTAGAATAGCCGTAACTGACTATCTTTTTCCGGTTCTAATTTAGAATTATCAATTTGGTTCAATATATCCGATAGTGGTATAGTCTCGAATAAGACCAACCCTATCGCATGAGAGATAAT
>JAVBVL010000003.1:0-84201 GCA_031554285.1 Bacteroides sp. | reverse complement strand
TTTTTATTTCACTACGTCACACTATGACATGATACGCCCATACATTTGCAATACAGAGAACGAAAAACTCTTTTTATTAACCTCTTAAAAATTTAAATGTATGAGTATTACTTACAAAGTAGTGAAACAAGTGTTCGGGTTTGACAAGCAGAAGACCCCGAAGTATGTAGTGAGAGCCGTAACGGGTGAGATGCTTACCTTTGACAAGGTGCGTCTCCAAGTATCACAAGTCAGCGGTATACACCGTGCAACAGTCAATTCGGTTATTGAAGGATTGCTTGATGTGCTGGTGAACAACCTCGACATGGGGCATAGTGTGCAGTTAGGCGAATTTGGCTGCTTACGTCCCGGTATGCAGGCCAAAGCCCAGAAAACCGAGAAAGAGGTTACCGCCTCTACCATCTGCCGGCGTAAAATAATCTTTGTGCCCGGCAAGATGTTGAAGGAATTGCTTCGAAGGGTTGCTGTGAGCCGTATGGGTGAAGTCGATACAGATTACACGAATGGCGATGATGGTGATGAAGCGGTTGATCCGCTGGCATAAGAGTGTGTCAGCGCATATTATTTCTTAATAGCGCTTTATAAAAACACGGGTGAGGATTTATTCTCATCCGTGTTTTTTGTATAAACGGTTGCATAATAATAGCCTTTCTTCTTATATTTGAAGTGTAAAACTAAAGTATTCTATTAATATGTCAAGAAAAATCGGATTTCTGCAACGTTGGATGTTTATTATAGACCGAATCAACCTGCGCCCTTATATAACGAAAGAAGAACTGAAAAATGCCGTTGAAAAAGAATTTCCCGTATATGATGGTGTGAGAGAAGTGGGTACCACCTCCCGTACCATTGAACGCGACTTGTACGAAATCCGGAATTCATCCTACATAGATATCAGCATTGAATACTGCCGGCAGCGGAAAGGATATTATATTCCGCAGGACGAAAAATCGCTCTCCAAGCTCGACCGGATGTTCGAAATGAGTTCCTTGCTCTCCTTTAGCTCACTAAAAGATATTGTATACGTGGAGCAGCGGGAGTCGCGCGGACTGGAGCATCGCTTTACGCTGATTGGAGCCATCCGGAAGAATCTGGAAATTGTGGTGGAATATCAAAGCTACGATGGTTCTGCTCCCCGGGCGCGCACACTTCGCCCGTATGCTTTGCGAGAGTTCCGTAACCGATGGTACTTGCATGCCATTAAAGCCGATGGCAGGGAGGAGTGCTTGGATAACCTGAAAACGTACGGCTTGGACCGTATCCGCAAACTAACGGTAACCAACCGGACATTCCGCAAAGGCAATCTCCTCGATTTGAGGAAGAAATTCGAGCACTGTTTTGGAATCTATTCCAATCTTGAACTGAAGCCGGAGCGGGTGGAGCTTTCGTTCTCGCCATTGAGTGGCAAGTACACCCAGGCATGTCCGCTGCACGAAAGTCAGCGTACACTGGTGCATGATGAGCATGAGTTCAGGGTGGAACTTATGGTGAAGCTAACCCCCGACTTCCTGATGGAGTTGCTTGCACAAGGTGAAGGCGTGCGGGTGATAGAACCTGAATGCTTAAAACAAAAGTTGGTGGATATGCACAAGCGGGCGGTGGAGGTATTGCTGGATACAGAGTGAGCTTATTCGTCATTTTATACTCATTTTTAGGGATTGCCTATCTTTTTCACAATCCCTACCTTTGTCTATTATTTATAAAATAAGATTCACATGGAGATTTTTCGGGGATACAGCTATGCTACTGGGCAAGAAATAATCTATTGATCTATAATTGATGTAGCCAAAGGATTCACAGAATGTCACAACAAGAAGCCAATGGCTGCACAATTGTTTCAATCTACATTATATAGGTAAGTAGCGAACCAACCGGGTAGTCCAATCCACCAAATACAGTGGGATATTGATCAGGTTATCATCCATTTTAAGATTATTCAGAGAATACCTGATTTTGTAGGCCGGATGATAATTTGTATCATAAACCGCGAGACTTTTTCCTCCCAAACGGGTATCCGACTTCACTTCTATAGGAACTATATCCGTACCCAACTGAATTACAAAATCGACTTCTGCTTTTCCGACAGATGTCCAATAACGTGGCAGCACGTCCAATTGACACACCAACGATTGCAACACATAATTCTCGGCTATTGCACCTTTAAACTCCGTGTAGGCTGAGTTTCCTGCCAAAATAGCTTCGGGAGGCAATCCGGACAACTCGCGTAACAATCCAATATCGGATAAATAGATTTTGAAGGCCGAAAGATCATCATAGCCCTTCAGTGGCAGGTAAGGCTTGGAACTGCAAAATACGCGATAGACCAATCCCGCATGTTCCAACCACAGCAGAGCATCCTCGTAATCCCGTGCTCTGGCCCCGGGCTTTACCAGTTTATAGATAAACTTGCGGTTCTCTTTGGCCAACTGGCTGGGTACTGAGTTCCAGATACTAATGATCCGGGGAATATCATTACTATCGGCATGTTTGGAGAAATCGAGCGCGTAGGCATTCAGGATAAACTGTTGTTCGTTCTTTACTTCGTCCATTCCTTTGTTTTCCATAAAAGCCTTCACAGCAGCCGGCATTCCACCGATAATAAGATATTGGCGATAATATTCGGTCAGTTTGTCGGCCACGATTTGAGGGAGAGGGGCAATGGCAGTGAGTTCTTCGACGAAGTTGAATAGCTTTACATCATTGGCTCTCAGAAACTCCTGGAAAGTTAACGGGTGTAACTCCATAAATTCCACTTTCCCTACGGGGAACGAATCACCTTTGGATAAAGTTACTCCCAGCAGCGAACCTGCTGCAACCACTGCATACTCCGGAGCATCTTCGCAGAAGTATTTCAAGGCATTCAGTGCTTTGTTGCATTCCTGAATCTCGTCAAAGATAATCAAGGTTTTATGTGGAAGTATCGGGCTGTCGGTGTGCAATTTCAATTGTGCAACAATCCGTTCGGGGTCCTTGGTGTTTTCGAATATTTCATGAAGCGCATCCTCTTTGTCAAAGTTGAAACTGGCTACATGCTCGAACTCCGTTCGACCGAAATATTCCAAAATCCACGTCTTTCCCGTCTGTCTGGCTCCTTTTAGAATCAAAGGTTTTCTTTCCGGCCGGTCCTTCCAGACTTTCAGCTTTTCAATGATACTACGATATAAATCCATATCCAATCTATTTTATGTTCCTAAAAATGGCAGAAATGCACAAAATACGTTCCTGTTTTTGGCAAAGATACGATTTGTACTGAAAAAAGCATGGGTTACTTGAGATATTTCTTCACTATTAAAACGGTTCTTCTTTGGATTTTCCACTCATAGTGGTAACACAATTGTGAGATTGGTAACACAGTTATGGTAACACAAAACCAGTCCAAAAGGGGCTTTTTGCGTCCAAGTGTGTCGCTTTTTCTCGTTTTTTTAATGGTGTTACCACCTTATATACTGCCTCAAAAGAACGGGTAACTGACTGAAAATCAGCGGCAGTCTGTGGTCTTGAAAAGAAAAGGTCTTCATTCCTGAAGACCTCCTAAAGTGATCCGCCTGGGGCTCGAACCCAGGACCCCAACATTAAAAGTGTTGTGCTCTACCTGCTGAGCTAGCGAATCAATCCTTGTTTGCGGTTAAGCGGGTGCAAAGATAGGCACTTTTATTAATTCTGCAAGCAGAATGTGACTAAAAGTGCAGATGTTTTTCGTCTATTCCTGATTGTCAGGTACTTCCGGAGAGGTTTCCTTAGGCACTTCGCGATTGATGATGTAGCGTTGGTAGTACGAAATCATCAACGTAGTGAGTGGAAGTGCGATAATCATGCCCAAAATACCCATCAACGAACCCCAAACAGAGAGCGAAAGCAGAATAATAGCCGGGTTGAGGCCGGTTATCTTACCCATGACGCGGGGAACGATGAGCCCATCCTGTATAATTTGTACAACGGCAAACACAATCAGCGCCGACAGTGTAATCAGCCAGAAGTTCTGTCCCGTATCGGCAGCTTTCAGGATGGCAAGCATCAGCGTGGGAATAAAACCAATGATTTGCAGGTACGGAACCATGTTGAGCGCACCAATGAACAGTCCCAACCCGATAGCCAGCGGAAAGTCGATTATCAGGAAACCGATGCTGAACAGGATGCCAACGCTCAGGGCAACAATGGCTTGCCCGCGAAAATACTTGTTCATACCCTGCTGAATATCATCCACCAGTCCGGCAGTAAAAGTACGGTACTTCACCGGGAGCAGGTGTATCCATCCTTCGGCAATTGCCTCGTAATCTAACAGGATAAATACCACATACAGCAGGATAACAAAAGAGGCAAGGATGCTGAACAACACGCTGATAGATTCCGATAAAAGCATCCAAACCTTGGGTACAGAGGCTTTGATGGCGTTAATCACGTTCTCTTCACTAAACAGCTTGTTGAAGAAGTGGATGTCTATATTGCGGTGCAGAAACTCCGAAATACTCTCGGGTACGTTGGGATTTCCGTGAATACCGTTGGTGAAGTAAGTAATGAGCAGGTCGTTTACTCGTCCCAATTCTGCCAACATGGGTGGTACAAGCAGGAAGAACGCTCCTGTGAGCACCACAGTCAGGCACAACAAGGTGCAGAAGATAGCCAGTATCCGGCTACGCAGGCGCAACTTATATTGGAAGAACTTAACGATGGGATAAATAAGGTAGGCGATAAGCCAGGCCAGGAAGAAGGGGAGGAGCACACCACTCAGGCGGTCGAGCAACAGTAAAATGGCAATAATAACAACAGCGACGATGGTTCCGCGGATGAAACTATCGAACGTAATTTTCTTCTTCTCCATACTATGGGGTATTTATTGATTTTCCTGATCTTCGCGGAGTGCACGCAGGTAACACTTCCTGCACAAGGGCTCGTATTTGGTGGTTTCGCCCAACAACACCTGTTTTTCTTCTTTCACCGTACGGTGTGAGAAACTGGCCAGCTGTCCGCACTTTACGCAGATGGCGTGTACCTTCGAAACCTCATCGGCTACGGCGCACAAAGCGGGCATGGGGCCAAACGGAGTCCCTTTAAAGTCCATATCCAGTCCGGCAACAATTACACGGATGCCCTCATTGGCCAGTTGGTTACATACATCTACCAAGCCCGCATCAAAAAACTGCGCTTCATCGATGCCCACCACATCAATCTCCGACGTAAACAACAAGATACTTGCCGATGAATCTACCGGTGTAGAGGGGATGGAATTACCTTCGTGTGATACCACATCTTCTGCCGAATAACGCACATCGATGGCAGGTTTGAAAATCTCCACCCGTTGCCGGGCAAACTTGGCGCGCTTCAAGCGACGTATCAACTCTTCGGTTTTTCCGGAGAACATGGAACCGCAAATAACTTCAATCCGGCCACGTCTGCCGGTTTCGTGTATATGGTCTTCAGAGAATAGCATCATGATATAATGTGTTATTGTTCCTTGCAAAAGTAAGGGTTTTATTCATTTCTCCGTTTTTTTTCATTATTTATTTCTACATTTGCGGCGTTCTAACAAGTAACCCGAAAGATGGACGTGCAAAGTAAAATCATTGAATTGGAGGAAGATGTGCAAGAGTTATCGCTCCTGCTCAAAGCTTATTCGGCTCACCCGGATGAGGTTGCCTGTAAGGTGGTTGAACGCAAACTGGCACGGTTGCAGGAACATCTCGTGGGCATTACACAAGCATTACCCGGCATGAAGATGGTGGAAGTACCCGTACAACCGGCTATTGAATCGCTTCCGGAGCAGATAGAAGAACACCCTGCGCCCGTAGCAGTGGAGGTTCTACCGCTTGCAAACGAAGCATCCGCTCCAATCTTAGCCGAACGTATCAAACCCGCAGCCGATTTGCCCCGTTCCATCAGCCTCAACGACTCTTTCCGCTTCTCGCGCGAACTCTTTGAAGGCGATACGGAGCGGATGAACCAAGTGTTGCGCCGGTTAGGCAATCAAGCTACGTTAGAAGAAGCGTTGACGATACTTACCGATGAAATCGGCAAAAATAACGACAACGAAGCAAGAATCGACTTAGAAGAACTACTCAAAAAGTTCTTCGCATAATACTCCAAGTCTATGAGCAAACTGTATGTAGTACCTACCCCCGTAGGAAATTTGGAGGATATGACCTTCCGGGCTATCCGTATCCTGAAAGAGGCCGACTTGATTCTGGCCGAAGATACCCGTACCACCGGAAACCTGCTGAAGCACTTCGAGATAAAGAATGCCATGCACTCGCACCATAAATTTAATGAACATAAAACCGTTGAAAGCGTTGTTAATAGAATAAAGGCAGGCGAAATGGTGGCCTTGGTGTCAGATGCCGGTACACCGGGAATCTCCGATCCCGGCTTCCTTGTAGTACGCGAGTGTGTACGCAACGGCATCGAGGTAGAATGTCTGCCGGGAGCTACAGCCTTTGTTCCGGCACTGGTAGCCTCGGGCTTGCCCAACGAACGGTTCTGCTTTGAAGGCTTCCTGCCGCAAAAGAAAGGCCGTCAAACCAAACTGAAATCGCTGGTGGAAGAGCGTCGCACGATGGTATTCTACGAATCGCCCCATCGGCTATTGAAAACATTAACCCAGTTTGCCGAATACTTTGGTGCCGAACGTCAGGCATCCGTATCGCGCGAGATATCCAAACTCCACGAGCAGACCGTACGCGGTACGCTGGCAGAACTGATAGCCCACTTTACCGCCACCGAACCCCGGGGCGAGATTGTGATTATAGTAGAAGGAATAGACGAATAATAATAATTTTCATTTAAACATGTAAATGGTAAACGTATGAAAAAGTTAGCACTATTGTTAGTTTGCGGAGCTGTAATGGCTTCGTGTGATGGCTTAAAAGGTGGAAGCAAAGAACTGAAAGCCGAAAACGACTCCCTGTTGCTGGAATTAAGCCAACGTAACTCTGAACTGGATGAAATGATGGGAATGTTCAACGACATCCAGGATGGATTCCGTAAGATTAACGATGCTGAAGACCGCGTAGATTTGCAACGTGGGGCAATCACCGAAAACTCAGCCTCGGCCAAGCAACAAATTGCTTCGGACATTGAATTCATCTCCAAGCAGATGGAAGAGAATAAAGCACAGATTGCCAAGTTGCAAGCTATGCTGAAGAGCAGCAAGAACAACTCAAGCCAGTTGCAAAAAGCAATCGAAGGCCTGACACAAGAACTGGCTGCCAAATCGCAACGCATTGAAGAGTTGCAAGCCGAATTGGCATCTAAGAACATCCGCATCCAGGAGTTGGACGATGCAGTAACCGGTTTGTCTACCGAAAAAGAAGTACTCACTGCCGAAAACGAAGCCAAAGCCAAAACGGTAGCTGCACAAGACAAAGCTATCAACGCAGCTTGGTTTGTATTCGGAACGAAGTCGGAATTAAAATCTCAAAAGATTCTTCAAAGCGGTGACGTATTGAAGAGCGCCGATTTCAACAAAGATTACTTCACACAAATCGACATCCGCACTACCAAAGAAATCAAGTTGTACTCTAAACATGCTGAGTTGCTCACCAACCATCCGGCAGGTTCTTACGAAATGCCGAAGGACGACAAGGGACAAATCACCTTTAAGATTACCAACCCGGCTGCTTTCTGGAGTGTATCTAAGTATCTGGTTATTCAAGTAAGATAACCAATGCAGTATAAGAACCTCTTTTTCGATTTGGACGATACACTCTGGGCCTTCTCGGACAACAGCCGGGATACGTTCGAGGAGATGTATCACAAATATGGGTATAACGCGTGGTTCGACTCCTTCGAGCATTTCTACTCGCTTTACTTGAAGCGTAACGTAGAACTGTGGGAGGAGTACGGAAACGGGCAAATCGACAAGGAGGAACTCAATCGCCAACGTTTTCTGTATCCATTGGAGGCAGTAGGCGTTGGCGATGCCGTTTTAGCCCAACAATTTGCCGACGACTTTTTTTCGGTCATTCCGCAGAAGTCTAAGTTAATGCCCCACGCCAAGGAGGTGTTGGAGTATTTGGCACCCAAATACAACCTGTATATCCTTTCCAATGGTTTCCGCGAGTTGCAGGCTAAGAAGATGCAAGCCGGAGGCATTGACGGGTATTTCAAGAAGGTAGTCCTCTCAGACGATATCGGAGTGATGAAACCCTATCCGGAAGTATTCCACTTCGCCCTCTCAGCCACCCAATCAGAGTTGCGTGATTCGCTGATGATTGGCGACAGTTGGGAGGCCGATATTGTAGGCGCCAATGGAGTAGGTATGCATCAAGCGTACTACAATCGGGACGAAAAGAAAGAACTACCCTTCCGCCCCACCTACCGGGTAACCGATTTACGCGAATTGATGGAAGTACTGTAAGCGGAAAATATTGTGACAATTAACGATAAAAGGATTGAGCCTGAATGGTTTTCAATCCTTTTTTTATTTTGTACAAATAGCTTTTTGTAAAGGAGTGATTTAAAAGGAGTTTATTATTCAATCTGTAGATTTGCATTATACTATAAGTCGTTTTATGGAGAAGTTGGGTATTTCTTCTGCTTTTTAAATGATTAAATGTCAATGTGTTATATTTTTGCTTGAGAAAATGGTTGATTTGGATGCGGTAATAGAAAGATTTTTGTTAATTTCATTTGGTAATAGTACCAAAACGTTTAAATCTAATTTATGAATAAAGCAAACAGACTGCTAACGATTCTATCATCGTTTATCGCTACGCTATTTTTTACAATTTCGTGTGTTAACAACCTTTCTTCCGCGGAGGATGCTTCAATGGAGCAGATTCCTATCTCGATTTCTCCCCGGATTGTACTTCCTACCGAAACACGTATGTCGGGTACTGTCTTTGAGAGTGACGATCTCATAGGGCTATTCGTGCTCCAACAACCCACTACGTTGGATAACGAAAGGCATGCAGACAATGTACGTTTTACCTATGCAACAGGTGGATTTGTACCGGAGGCTCCGGTGTATTATCCACAAGGAGATGTGCGTTGCGACTTCTATAGTTATTACCCTTACCAGGAAAAGGGAGTAGAAGCCGGGAAAACTCTTATGCCGGTTTCTGTAAAAAGTAACCAGCACTTACTTGCCAATTACCAGGTATCTGATTTCCTGGTAGCCAAAACTCTGGATGTTATTCCGAGCAAAGCGAATGTAAAGTTACCTTATAACCACAAAATGTGCCGGTTGGATGTGGAAATTGACGTAAAAGGGGAGGGAAGTATGACCACAATCTTAAATAGTAACCCTGTAGTTGCACTGAAAGATTTATTCACAGCAGGCACGTACGATTTTTCCAAGGATACGGTTACTGCATTGACAGCTATGCAAGATATTTCTTTGCAGGGCGACTGGAGTATTAAGGGGCGTAAATTGGTTGGAAAGCGCGCCATCCTTATACCTCAACTTGTTGCCGGAGGCACAAAAATACTCAAACTACAAATAGGAGAGCAGAAGTTCTCCGGCACCTTATCCGAAGAACTTGAACTGGGGAAAGGCAAGGTGTGCACGTTAACCGTATCTTTTGATCCTACCATTGGAGTCGAAGGATTTGAGCCCTCTATCACGTCTTGGGATATGGATGGTGATAAAATAGAGATAGCTGGAGTTGCCGAAGAAGAGTATTCCATAGCCCTGGAAACGCTGGATTTTACGCAGACGGGCATTTATGATATTGTGCAGGATGGTGAAGTGGTAGCGGCAGTTTGTCAGGAGTACCTGAAATCGCCTCATGTAGATAACCGGGCGATAGTGCTCTATGGGGTTACAGGTGATGCCTACCGGTTGACGGAAGGTACTGTACTGCAATTGGGAGATGCCTCGATACAGAATCATGGAGGTAAAGTTTCCTGGAATATGGAAACCAATGAACTGACGTACACGGCAGGAGCGTCATCCGTGCTACCTCGTTTTTACATAGCCGGAGATAAATCTATCGCTTTTACTCCACCTGCTAACCCGCTGCCTGTGTATGCCCGTAAACGGATGCTGACCGATGTACGTGGGGAAGTTACCAACAATTATCCCCTTGTGAAAATTGGTACCCAATATTGGATGCAAACAGATTTGCATACTCAACAATATACAGATGGCAGTTCAATCGAATTGTTGACATCCGGTAGTGAGACCGGTGCCGGTTACCGCGAATTGAATGCTACTTACTATTATAACCAGAATGCTGTTTCGGGCGGCAAATTAGCACCCAGAGGTTGGGAAATTCCTTCTGCGAAGGCGTGGGACTCTCTGAATACATATATGGCAGGCAAAACTGCGGCATTAAAGAAAGGAGTGACTTGGGGAAATCCGGATTACCCGGCAACAAATCTCACCGGCTTTGCTGCCGAGGCTATGGGTTTCTATTCCATCTCAAAAAACGGGAGCATTGCCAGTTTTAACTTTGCCGGGAAGTATAATGGATATTGGAAACAGGGAACTGATGCGGTATCTATCGTGTTGCTGAATGTCGACTCTAACGAACTACATCACTTGGAACCGACTCTTTTCCACAGTGTGCCTGTGCGTTGTGTGCGCAAGAGTGAATAATCAATAACGGTTTTAAACGAGCAGTCCACAAGTCATATCCAATTTGATTCATGTGCAGGTTGTCTTCTTTGAAGATGTCGGTGCGAAGTGTACCATTGGAGTTGTACAAGCATGAAGCAACATCCACAAAAAATAGATTGGGGGTGATGCCGGCATATTCTTCAAGCAATGAGTTAATAAACTGCTGCTTGGGAATCATCTTTTCACGTGCAAATGATGGCTTGAGAGAGAGTATATAGAACGGAGTATCCGGGTACTCACACCGAATTTTCCCGATGAAAACGCGGAAAAAGTCGAATGCCTCCCCTACGGTCAAATCCTCGGGACTTCCACATACGTCGTTCTCTACATACAAAACAATGCTCCGGGGTTGGTATCCTCGGGCAATTACATCGTAGTTGTACAGCATATCCCGAATGGTAGCGCCTCCGTAGGAGCGGCGAATAATTTTCATGGGAGCCATGTCGTTGTAGATATTCTCCCACAAGTTAATGGACGAACTGCCCAAAAAAAGCACGTCACATGATTTGTCCTGTAACTTCCGGTTTTCGTCTGTATACCGGTCTATGTCTCCCTGATAACGGGTAACCCATGGAAAAGCATCGGTATGCTTAATTGAAATGTACTCATGGATGCGCACTGAGTCAGGTAAAACTTGTGCCTGCCCCAAGAACGGCAGGCACAAGCTGAAAAGGAATATAAAAGTTTGCTTCTTCATTAGTTTGTACGATAGTTAAATTCCAACTTATTCAATCCTTTTTGTACATCGGGGTGGCTCATAAAGAGTTTCCATAGTAAGCCAGACCGATAATTCTCTATCATAACGGCAATAGGCCCCTGGTCGATGGCCAAATAACGTTTGGGAAACCAACCATGTGTTTCACTGAACGCATCATAAAAGCCGTATTGACCAAAAATTTTCGCTTTCATCTCATACAGGTGCCGCATTACATCCATGGACTCTTCCGGAGTAAACACGATGGACGATAGCGCAGCAGTGGGTGATATTACGCTGAGGTCGCTTTCTTCATTGGGGGCGTGACCTGAATAACCGGCCAAAGCCGAGTAACTGGCTGTTAGTCCCCAACAATCTTTCCCGTATCCTTTATATCCTTTGGGATTGCGGATGCAGTACGCCCTATTTATGAGCGTGTAGTTTTTCATTTCCTCAAAGTAATCGGCATACCTGTCTTTCAATCCGTTGGGATTTAACCCGAGAAAAGAGTAGTGTGCCCAGAACAACGGACCGGCTTGCGTGCCTTGGTAACGCATGTTCAACGGATACCCTTCTACAGAATGTGGAGCAACGATAGCTCCCTTTTCCGCCCAACCTTCGTGATATACCTCCGCGGGTACTCCGTGTGTAGGAGAGGCAGCAGCCAGTATGTACATAATAAGGCATTCGTTATAACCGCGTACCGGGAAGTCCATTTCCCAGGCATAATCCGGACTCCAGTGCCAGTACAATACATTCTGGCCGTTTCGGTACCAATCCCATTCCACGGCTTTCCATAATTGGTCAATGCGTGAGGCAAGGGCTTGTTCACGGTTGTCACCGTTCACATAATACTGATGTACGGCCAGCAGTCCCTGCATCAGGAAAGCGGTTTCTACCAGGTCGCCTCCATTGTCTTTAGTCCCAAATGGTTTCACCCGGCCGGTTTCTCCGTCTAACCAATGCGGATAAGCTCCGTGAAAGCGGTCGGCTTGCTCCAGGAACGAAATAATCTTCTCAAAACGGTTCAATGCCTCTTCGCGGGTGATGTATTTTCTTTCAATACCCGACAGGATAGCCATTAAACCGAATCCGCTACCACCGGTTGTTACAATATGTTTGTCGTTCTCCGGGTAAATCCCGTCTTCGTGGTAGCGTTCACGAGCCAACCCGCTATTGGGTTCGGCGCCTTCCCAGAAATACTGAAAGGTATACTGTTGCACGGTATCCAGTATATTCTGGTCAGTAGGTTGTTCCTCTTCCTTGGCAGACTTGCCGGCGCATCCTGCAAATACCCAACCGGAGAGCAAAAGTACGATAATTAGCTGTAAATGTTTCATGGAATTGCTTATGGAAGGGTTATATGTACAAGAACGGGATTATGATCCGACAGAAAACCTTGTTCCGGAGTATCTTTGATTACCCGGTACTTGTTTATCTGGAATGTATGACTAACAAATACATAGTCCAATAACTCTCGTTGGTTGCCGGTCAAACGTCCGAAATCATGAAAGCTCCAGGAGGGTCCGTAAACGATGGGCGATGTCTGTCCCGAGTTCTGCATACCTCCTGCCACTAAAGTCTGTACCGGTTCCGAATCGGGCGTACCGTTAAAGTCGCCTGTAATGATAATGGGTAACCCGGCAGCCAACTCTTGGGCTTTTGTGAGCAGTAATTTGGCTCCTTCCCGGCGGGCTATCTGTCCCATATGATCCAGGTGTGTGTTGAAGCAAATGAACTCTTTTCCGGTTTGCTTGTCTCTCAGTACTGCCCAGGTGGCAATACGCTCACATGCGGCATCCCAACCTTTTACACCAATCTTATCAGGCGTTTCGCTTAGTCCGAAGGTACCTTGTTTCAACAAATCAAAGCGGTTGGTTTTGAAGAAAAGTGAGCAGTACTCACCGGCTTCTTTCCCATCGGCACGTCCTACGCCTATGGCAGTATATTGTGGCAGGCGTTCTTTCAAATCTACCAACTGGTTGTGAACTACTTCTTGCATACCCAGGATGTCGGGAGCATAGTAACGAATCATTTCGGCAACGTTATCTTTGCGGTATTGCCAACTGTTTAAGCTATCAGAAGCCACGTCCAACCGGATATTGAATGTCATCACATCCAGTTGGCTTGCTTCTTTATGCTTGTCACACGAAGTGACAAGCATAAGGCAAGCAGCCCCTAGGGCATATATAAGGTGTTTTCTCATGATAATATCTTTTTATAATAAAGTAAAACTTGCTTTTTTCACATCGCGGCTGTTTCCGCCAATCATTACATCGAAGTCGCCCGGTTCGCATACATAGTTGAGGTCGTAATCGTAGAACTTCAACAAATCCGGTGTGATGGTAAATACTACATCCTTGGATTCGCCGGCTTTCAAGAAGATTTTTTGGAACCCTTTCAGCTCTTTTACCGGACGTGTTACACTACCTACCAGGTCGCGGATGTATAGTTGTACAACCTCTGCACCGTCTTTTTTACCGGTATTGGTTACCTTAACGGTAGCTGTAAGCGATCCGTTGACATTCATCTGTTTGCTGTTAAGTGATACTTCGCTGTAAGCAAAGGTAGTATAACTCAGTCCATATCCAAACGGATAAAGAGGATCATTACTTACATCCAGGTAATTACTGCGGAATTTCTCAAACCAGGGTCCTTCCAACGGACGTCCGGTATTTTTATGGTTGTAATACAACGGAATCTGACCTACGTTTTGCGGGAAACTCATCGTCAGTTTGCCACTTGGGTTCGCATCGCCAAATAGTACGTCGCCAATGGCATACGCTGCTTCGCTACCGCCAAACCACACATTCAAGATGGCCGGAACATGCTGCTGTTCCCAGGTAAGTACCACGGGGCGGCCGCTAAACAGTACCAGTACCACCGGCTTGCCGGTTTTCAGCAGTTCGGTAAGCAGGGTGCGTTGCACATCCGGCAATTCCAAATTAGTACGGCTGCTGCTTTCACCGCTCATTTCCGACGATTCGCCCAGAGCGGCTACAATTACATCGGCATGAGCAGATACCCGCAAGGCCTCTTCCAATAACTCTTTATCGGTACGGTTGTCACGATGCAGGGTACGGCCAAACATGGTTGCCCGTTCTTCGTAAGCAGCATCGCTTACCAGGTTACTTCCTTTAGCATAAGTAATATTGACTTGTTTACCCAGTAACTCGCGTAAGCCTTTTACCAGGGAGGGAGTACGGTCTAATACTGCAGCTACACTCCAGGTACCTACCATATTCTCACCTGCTTCGGCCAATGGGCCTACTACAGCGATGGTACCTTGTTTCTTCAACGGGAGCAAGTCGCGTTCATTTTTTAGTAACACAAAACTCTCGGTAGCTGTTTTGCGTGCCTCAGCCCGGTGTGCAGCCGAGTAAATTTCTTTAGCAGGACGCTTAATGTCGCAATACTTATACGGGTCATCAAACAATCCCAGTTTGTATTTCGCTTCCAGTATACGGCGGCAGGCCGTATCCAGCGTTTTTTCAGAGACTTTGCCTTCCTGTATCGATTTCTTTAACGTATCCAGGAATCCGGCGCTTACCATATCCATATCTACCCCGGCATTCAAAGCACGGGCCGATACGGTTTGCAGGTTGCCAATACCGTGAGCTACCATTTCGGAAATGCCGGTAAAGTCGGTTACAACAAAACCATTGAATCCCCATTGAGTACGTAGCAAGTCGGTAAGCAACCATTTGTTGGCAGTAGCCGGTACACCGTCAATTTCGTTGAAAGAAGCCATAATACTTCCGGCACCTGCTTCAACGGCAGCTTTGTACGGAGGCATGTACTCGTTTAGCATGCGGATGCGACTCATATCCACTGTGTTGTAATCGCGTCCGGCTTCGCCTGCACCGTACAGTGCAAAGTGTTTCACACAAGCCATAATCTCATTATTAGCTTTCATATCTTTACCCTGATACCCTGCTACCATAGCTTTGGCAATCTCTGAGGCTAAAAACGGATCTTCCCCGCAGCCTTCCGAGGCACGTCCCCAACGTGGGTCGCGGCAGATGTCTACCATCGGACTGAATGTCCAGCAGATGCCATCGGCACTTGCTTCAATGGCCGAGATACGGGCCGATTGCTTAATGGCGTCTATATTCCAGGTACATGACAAAGCTAATGGAATAGGGAATACTGTTTCGTATCCATGAATAACATCCATACCAAACAGCAAAGGAATTTTCAAACGACTTTCTTCTACAGCCAGTTTTTGTACCTCTTTAATACGTGCTACCCCTTTCAGGTTAAACAATCCTCCTACCTCTCCCTTCCTGATACGTTCGGCTACATTGCTGCTTTTGGCTTGCCCGGTGGTGATTTCACCGGTTACAGGCAAATTGAGCTGACCAATTTTCTCTTCGATGGTCATTTGCTTCATCAAGTTATCGATAAAGCGGTCCATGTCCCGTGGTGTTTGCTGAGCAGGCAGTTGAATGGCTGCCACTGCAAACAGGGAAAGGGCTATACTCTTATAATACCTACTTTTCATACTTTCTTTTAATTAGCGAATTGAAAAAGATGAGGCTAAGGGGAGATCGGTTAAGAGCACCCCTTAGCCTTGTTCATCGTGCTATCTAAAAATACCTATTAAATATAATCAGGGTTCTGAACTAATACCCCGTTTGATTTGTCGATTTCATTTTGTGGCAGTGGCAAATAACGATGTTTATCCTGATAGTTAACCTTTCCGGCTGCATGAAGTACTTCTTTGGCAATACCCCAACGTACCAGATCATAGAAGCGGTCGAACTCCAACCCAAACTCTACGCGGCGTTCATGGCGGATGGCATCCCGTACTTCAGACGGTACTGTGGTAGTTACCTTCGGCAGAATGGTGTTGTCGTTACCACGTGCACGTGCTCTTACCATTTCGAGGTCGTTCAACGCTTCGGTAGTGTTACCCAATTCGTTGGCCGATTCGGCAGCCATCAAAACAACATCCGAGTATCTGATTAAGCGGATGTTCACCCAGTAACCGCCTTTAGTAAACTCTTTACGCTTTGCAGGATCGGTATATGCTTTCTTGTTGAAGTAAGCTCCCATTCCCGATGAAATAGGCGATTCACCATATGGTTTGTTGGTATTCTCCGGTGTGATAGGTTCGCTGGCACTTCTGCGGAAGTAAAGCAGGGTGGCATCTTTACGCGGGTCGCCCGGTTCAAATGCTTTGCCCATTTCGGTAGTAGCCATGTGCCATCCCCAACCTAAGTTCCAGTCGCCCGAACCACGTACACCTTGCACTTCGCAGAACTGGCTGCCGATAGAAGAGCTGGCAGGTAATGCAGCGGTAGATGCACATTGCAATTCGAATACAGACTCGCGGCTGTTTTCACCTTCATCGGTAAAAATCTTGTCATACGGAGTGCTCAGGTCATATAAGCCTGAATTCATTACCTCCTTGGCAGCTGCGTTCATGTTGGTCCAATCGCTACGCATTGCATAGGTGCGTGCATGGAGTGAGCGGGCAGCTCCCCAACTCAAACGGCCTACGTAAGTAGCGCCCCAATCTCTGGGTAACAGTTTTTCGGCTTCAGTAAGGTCCTGGTCAATCTGCTTATAGATTTCTTCTACTGTTGATTTCGGCACATTGGCTTCTTTCGCGTCAAGAATCTTGGCAGTAACCAAAGGTACTTCACCGAATGCGCGTACCAGGTTGAAGTAACAATATGCGCGGAAGAAGAGGGCTTCTCCTTTGTTACGTTGGGTAGAAGTATCAGAGGTTCCCAACTTATCTACTGTATCAATTACCGAGTTAGCCTGATAAATGATGGTGTAGTTCTGTGTCCAGTATGCATTCACTGTTCCCAGGGCATTGGTATACCCAAAGTCGTCCCAGAATGCAGCCTGGTCGTCGCCGTCGCCGGCCGAACTTCCTTTTTCGGAGTCTTCCGAACGTACACAGTGTACCATGAATGCGGGAATACCGGCAGTGATGTTGTAGTTACGCATCAACGTATAGATGCTGAATACTTGTCCGTCGATGGCCGAGGTTCCTTCGGGGGTATCGTCTTCGGTGAACTGTCCCTGCGGACTGCGGTCCAGAAAATCACTACAGCCTGTGAATGCCAAGGCTGAAGATGCCATCATCAATGATAATATATATTTATTGAGTCTCATGATTTAAAAGTTTTATAGTGATTAGAAAGTTAAGTTAACACCAAATGTATATACTGCCGGCATAGGGTATGAACCTTTGTCAATCCCGAAGGCTGTAGCAGTACCTCCCAATTCGGGTGTATAACCGGTGTTGTTCTTCCATGTCTTGAGATTCTGTGCATTTACATATACCTTCAATGCCTGCAGCCCAACTTTACTCAACAAATACTTATTGAAGTTATAAGCCAACTGGATGTTACGCAGACGGAAGAAGCTACCGTCTTCAATGTAATATTCTGAGTTTTCGTTGTTAACAGTATGTTTAATGTTGAGCAACGGTTCTGAGTTAGATGTACCTTCACCGTGCCAACGGCCCACGCGGGCAGCCATGTAGTTAAACTGTGTCCAGTTATAATTATCCCAAGTACGATATATTTCGTTACCTTGTTGTCCCATCATTTCAACACTCAAGTCGAAGTTCTTGTACGATACGCCCAGGTTGATACCATAAGTAAAATCGGGTGTGGGGTTACCAATGATGGTACGGTCGGCAGTAGTAATCTTACCGTCACCGTCTACATCGGCAAATTTCAAGTCACCCGGGGTTACATTGGCTACCTTGTTAACCGGTGAAGCTGCAATATCGGCTGCCGATTGGTATACGCCTTCTACTTTATAACCGTAGAAGAATCCGATAGGATAACCGGCCTGTGTGTAACTCATATTCTTGTCGCCGGCGATGATGTTGTAACCGGTGTCTACCAAGCTCAATACTTTGTTCTTGATGGTAGTCAGGTTGGCACCGATGTTATAAGACCAGTTGCCTTTTTGTTCGCGCCAGTTAACAGCCAGTTCCACCCCTTTATTTTCAATTTCGCCCAAGTTACCTAAACCCGGTACAGTTCCTGAAATACCTTTAACCATAGCCAGCAGGTCTTTGGAGTTCTTCTTATAATATACGGCTTCAACGTGCAAACGATTTTTGAGCATATTGGCTTCAAATCCGGCTTCCCAGGCTTCTACCTTTTCCCAGCGGAGGTTGGGGTTAGGCAGATACTCCAATTGGTATCCGGGAATAATTAAATTACCGAATACAGCCGATGAAGAATTCAACAAGAGCGGTTCTGCCGGGTAGGCCGATTCCATGGATTGATTACCCAACGTACCCCATGAACCTTTAATCTTCAACATATCGAAGACTTTCTGGTTAGCCATGAATTTTTCTTCCGACATTAACCATCCACCACCAATGGAGTAGAAGTTCTGCCATTGATTGCCTGTGTATGAGAAGGCCGAAGAACCGTCACGACGGAACGAAGCATTCAACAAATACTTACCTTGATAGTTGTACAGAACACGAGCCAATGCCGAAACGGTGGTACGTTCCCATTGTTTACTACTATTAGTGGCTGTGCCGGCATCACCTATGCTTACATACCATTTGTTAGGGTCGTTGGCAATTACCAAACCGTCGCCCTGGCCACGGCCGCCTACCAATTCGCTGTAAGAGTTGTAATAGGTAGTGAAACCTGCGGTAGCAGTAATATTATGGTTTTTGAATGAGTTGGTATAAGTAACCAGGTAGTCGCTCTGTACTTTTGTTTCATCACTCTTGGTTTGAGAGATAGCTGTTTTACCATTTCCCAGTGTGCTTACGTTACCCACCACATCGGCATCGTACACCTTGATAATCGGAGTGTACAGGCGGCTGTTGTTCGATGCATAATCCATTGAGAAGGTAGCGCGGAACTTGAAGTTTTTCAGGAATTCCCATTCTCCATAGATGTTACCTGCAGCGCGGTAGTTCAGCGCACGGTTGGTGTTAGCCTTTTCTTCTACGTCAATCATAGGGTTGTTCATCTGTCCTTTTTGGAACTCGGGCAGAGCAGTGTACAGATGGTACTCTTCGTTGTATACCGGAGCTACGGGGGTAGCACGGATGGCATTCAGTACTTCTTTAGAGTCGGCAGGTGTCATGCGGGCACCGTTGAACTGGAAACCGAACAGTAAGTTCTTGTTTACCTTGTATTCGTTGCTGGCGTTGATGGTAACCTTGGTGTATTTTTCGTTTTTAATATTACCTTCTTCACTCATATAACCTACACCCAGGTAGAACTTGGTCTTGTCGGTTGCACCGGTAATACTGATGTTGTTGTTGGTTACAAATCCGGTTTGGAAGATCTCGTCCTGCCAGTTGGTATCGGCATTCCATTTAGAGAAGTCGAACGGAGTCACACCTTGGTTGGTAAGTTGCTCGTTATACAATTCTTTGAACTGAGCGGCGTTTACCATATCGATTTTGTCTACTACCTGCTTCCAACCAAATGAAGTATTGATGTTAACCAATGTTTGTCCTTCTTTTGCCTTTTTAGTGGTGATAATGATTACGCCGTTAGCACCGCGCACACCAAAAATAGCCAGTGAAGAGGGGTCTTTCAGGATTTCCATTGACTCGATGTCCGATGGATTCAGGAAGTTGATGTTGTCATTGAACAAACCGTCAACAATATATAACGGTGCGTATCCGTTGATGGAGTTAGTACCACGTATACGGATTTCGGGGTCTGAGCCGGCACGTCCTGTATTTACAACCTGTACACCGGCCACTTTACCTTGCAGGGACGAAAGCGGATTGCTGGCTGGCTTGTTGGCAATTTCTTCCCCTTTAACGTTGGTGATAGAACCTGTTAAATCGCGCTTCTTAGCACTACCGTAACCAATAACCACAGTTTCCGAAAGCATGGTTACATCATCTTTTAATACAATGTTGATGTTGCTTTGTCCTGCTACTTTAACAACTTCGGTTTTCATACCTACGTATGAGAATTGCAACGATGCCGAAGGGGCGGCTTGTATGGAGTAGTTGCCATCCAGGTCGGTGATGGCGCCATTCGATGTACCAACAACTAACACCCCTACACCTATCAACGGTTCGTTGTGCTCGTTGGTCACTTTACCGGTTATAGGTTTGGTTTGGGCATACAAAGAAGAGATTGATACAGTCATGATGCATAATAGAACCGTGAGGGCTCTTAACCACGACATTCTCTTGGTTGAGAAATGTTTTTGATTTTGTTTTTCCATTACACTAAATTTAAATGTTATTCCAACTAATCGTGCCGGCATTGGCGGACTTCTTTTATTTGCCTGCGTACAGATTGAACGGGCCCTGTGCAATCAGGTAACAGGTAAGTGAAGCACCTGCCGAATACATCCGACATTTGATTTGATGGCAAACATACCCATGAAATAGTAATGGGACAAAAAAACGTCCTCACGTTAGCTACATAGAACCTGTTTTTAACAGAAATGAAACCTCACAATTACCTCTCAAATATAAATAAGATGTTGATTATTAGTGTTATGTAATCCTGTTTAATCAATGTCGATAAAGAACTCATTGAGGTGTTGGCTGGGTTGTATATCGAGTTTTTTCCGGAGTCGGTAGCGATTATTTTCTACGGCGCGCACTGAAATATTCATCAATGAAGCAATATCCTTTGAGTCGAGCCCGAGTTTGAGGCAGGCGCACAACCGCAAATCATTGCTTGTTAATTGAGGATACATGGATTTCAATCGTTTGAAGAAGTTCTTGTGTTTTTCCTCAAACTTGATAACAAACATCTTCCAGTCGTCTTCCGGGTCCATGCTGTTGGCCAGCAGTGCATTCATCTTCTGGTAGAGTGGGAGCAGGGATTTCTGCGAGTTCTTTTCACAGAAGTTATCTACAATGTCTTTCAGGTTGAGTATCAGTTCGTTTTTCCGGATCATGAAAGAGGTCTGCGTAAACAGCTCGGCATCTTTCTCTTCTATTTTGCTGAGTAACTTCTCGTTCATGGAACGCAGGTATTGCGCTTCGCGTGCACGTATCTTTTGCAAGTGCAGGTTGCGGTACCTGCGTAATACGAGCAGCCATGTCAGGTATAATGCGGCTCCGATGATAAATGTATAAAGCAAATACGCCCAAGGGGTAGCATACCAGGGCGATGATATTTCAAAGCTGTACACGGCTTCTTCCGATTGATTGCCTAATCCGTCAACAGTTCTGAGGTGGAATGTATATTTACCCTGAGGCAAACGCGCATAGAACACCTCGTTAACTTTCGTGGGTTGGCTCCAGCTTTCGTCCATTCCTTCCAGACGGTATTGAACCGATAAATTGGAGCTGAAAGCCTGGCTCTCGGTAAAAGTGATGGTTACATTATTATAATGGGCCTGAATTTCTGCCGGAACGGCTGTTTCCATGTAGCGGGTAGACCCGTCTGCCGTATTCACACATACTGATTCTATCGATGGTTGGATGAGCTGAACCGGGTTAAAACTCTTCTCATGCAGGTTGTGGAGAATGAAACCGGCATCGAGGCATACCAGGGAAATGGAGTCGTTTAGTACGGCAATGTTTTCATCTTCGTTTACCAACGACAGGTTGTCGCCCGCTACGTTATAGGCTTCGAGTATGCGTGCCAGGTATCCATCGTATGTAAAACGGTAAATGGAAGTATCGGTAATTACCCAGCCTTGCTCACTGTTGATAGGCTTTACGCCCTTGACACTTCCCACCGATGCAAAACATTTGTTGAGGCGGTGCTCCGGAATAATACGGTCGGCATTCTCATCATAAGTCCAGAACTGATTGCCTCCGGTGAACAAGATGCGCCCTCCGATTTTGGATAATGTGAGCTTGTCCGGCAGCTCCTTTTGCTTGACATTCCCGTAGTTAAAACGATACTTAAACGAATGGTAGCTGTCTGCCAACCGGCATTTATACACTCCTTTGCCGGCTGTTTGCAGCCAGATGTTATTCAGGTGGTCTACCTCGGCATGTACCACCGCTTCGGGAAAGTTTTCAATGGCCCATGTTTTATGCGTCTTCATGTCTACAATCATCGGGCGGTTGTAGGACACTACCAAGAGTAATTCTCTATCTTCTACCGGTAGTTTGATTGCGCTGAATACCCCTGTTCCTATAGAATAAGGGGCAGATAGTTGAAGATTTTCCCCGATTTCAACGACATTTGAGTTATGCCCGCAATACAAGTGCCCGTCTATTTCGGTAAACGACCATACTTGCCCCTGCGAACCGTTCAGGAACTTCAAGGAAGAGAAGCAGTTCGGGCTGTCGAGGTCTTTCCTCGGAATATAGAATACTCCCTGATTGGTGCCAAGTAGCAGGTGGTTTTTCCACAAGGCGGCACAATATACGGCACCCATGTCCTGAGCAAATGTATTGTAATAGCTCAACCCCTTGTTATAGCGAATGTAAGCCAGTCCCCGGTCCATTCCCACCCACACATTATTGAGCTTGTCTTTGTAGAGCGCCAGTATGGTGTTGTTTTGCAAGGAGTTTTGCGAAGAGTAGTGTGCTATTACCTGCCCTTCCTCATCGGTTTCATATATACCGTCGAGCAGGGTGCCCCAGTAGTAAGTACCCCGCTCGGATACCTGGATGCCGCAATTCAATTCCTTATTATGCAGTGCCTGGCTAAGTGCGGGGTTCCAGATGGTGAAATCTTTTCCGTTGTACAGGTACACCTCGCCCGAGGAAGTGCCAATAAGGCATTGCCCGGTTCCGTAGGGGAGGATAACCCGTGCCAGTTTGCCGTTAAAGAATTCACTGCCTTCTACCTTCTGCAGCTGATTGTTTTTTAACCGGTACAGGGGGCCATAGAACTCTTGTACCCAATACTCCTGGTG
Organism: Bacteroides sp.; assembly: GCA_031554285.1. Lineage (GTDB taxonomy): Bacteria > Bacteroidota > Bacteroidia > Bacteroidales > Bacteroidaceae > Bacteroides. The sequence continues at coordinate 61,147 of JAVBVL010000003.1, read as the reverse complement.
TATTTTATATAGAAACAAGATGCCGTTGGTTAGTCCAACCTGCTTTATCTCTGTTCCATTGTAGATGAAAATTCGCTTGAATGATTGAAAATAGGCTTTCCCATCGTCATACCACACTTTCCAGATTGTTTCATTATCCAGTGTGCCTTCCGGTAGCAGGTGTTTAAGAGAAGTATATATCAAATTGCCGGATAAATCTCGCTCCCAACAGCCAAAATCCTCGAATCCACCGGTAAAAACCCGCCGATGCGATTCGGCCGATACTCCCTTGATATACGAATCATTAGGCAAGCGGTTGAGTTTCCAGTTGATGCCGTTAAACTCTAATAATCCGATGTCGTTCCCAAAGTACATAGTGCCTTGCTCATCCTGGCATGCCGACCAGTTTTTGTTGGCTCCTTTGTATTTATCCCGGTAAATATTGATAACGTAAGGGCGTTCATAGGCCCAAATAGTTACATTAGATGCAACAAGGTAGATGATAAGTAGAACGAACGATTTAGAATTCATACAGGTAGAGAGCTTTAGAATTAGATAAAGTGCTTAAAACCGTGGCAAGTTATAGAAAAAAAAGCAGATGACAAAGCACAGGCTTTTTGTAAATACCCTCCATGAGTAAAAAAAGTGTTTTGATTCGCCATTCGCCATCTTTTTGGACTTATCGTGCTGTAAATGAGTTGAATAATCGATGGCGAATCCCTTTTTGATTCGCCATTCATTCGCCATTTTCAGGGTGATTCGCCATTATCATAGCAAGCAATAATCAATTAGTTACATCAGATGAAACCAATGGTTCAGCGGCTAAACCGTTGGTTTCAAGGGCAAAACTGCCGGTTTCAGCAAGGAAACTTTTAGTTTCAAGGCATGAAACAAGGAGTTTCGAGCGGTGGAACTAACAGTTTCAAAGGATGGAACAAAAGGTTGCTGACTTGGAACTAATAGTTTTACGCCATGAAACTAACAAGTTGCAGAGAGTGTAAGACAGTACCCTCTCTTGAAACTTGTTTATGACTGCGTGGGTGCCTGTTTCCGATTCTTCCGTCGTGCTTTCATGCGGTCTTCGAGATACACGATAACCACGGTGAGAACCGTAATCGATACGAAGAAGAACAGGAATTTCACGCCGTATACGGCACATTCAAAGAAGTCGCCCCACGTCATCCAACCAATCAATATCCATTGTGTGATAAAGATGGCGTTGATTTCTTTACTCATGAAAGCAACAAGCTTCTTGATAGCTTCGATTTTTACCAACGCCAATGAGGCAAAATACAACAGGCTGAACCAAACTGCCGCAATGCTCAGCGTCCAGAAAACCTTGACCGTGTTTTGCGCATACATGTTTTCGTCGATGAACAACTCGGGCAACTGGTAACCGCACGAGAGCAGAACTGCCGTAAAAGCGCCGCATAAAACCGCACCACCCATCAGCAGCCGTATATAAAATGTTGTTTTATCTGCAACTTGCAGCAGAACCTTACCGAAGAAATACCCGACAACCGGATAGATTAGCCAAACGAAGAACGGGAACGGCGTCAGCCCATTTTGATAGGTAAAGTAACCAATCCAAACAGACACCAGCTCGCCATTGGGATAAAGTGGTGTTACTATCGACCCCACCACCAACAGGGCGAGAGCAACGGTCATAATCACCAGGTCGTTCCATCTGAAATACTTTACCAGCGCAAAAAACAAGAATGTGAGTCCTGCGAAATGCAGAATGTCCAGGCACAGCAGCTCTTCCAGGCTTTGGTTTTGAAGCTCTTTCGACTGATACAACACGGAAAACACCAAACATGGAATGGCGCCGCGCACCACATTCAAGAAATATCCTTGTCTGATGAGTTTGCCTCCCCGAAACGCATAGACTTTGGGGTCTTGGTTTTTGGTGTACACCATGCCGATACCCATCGCAATCATGAAAATAGGCGCGCCGAGTGGACCGCCGACGAATTCGATGAACATATTAATCCACGTTTCCGCTCCCGGCGCAAATTCAATATGCTTGTAGCATTCTTCTTTAACATGTACCAGAACCATCCAAACGATGGAGACTACCTTGGCGATATCGATTTCGAATTGTCGCCCGGTATTAACATTGCCGGTTGTTTTACTTGCCTGAAAATAGAATAACAGCAGTAACGCCAGAATACAGAAGGAACTTGTAATTAGCATGAGTGTTGTGTTTCTTTATTAATAATCATGATGAAAAAAGCATCGATTAAAAATCTAAATCACAACAAATGTGCAAAAAAATATTGACTAAAATTCTATTGGTGCAAAGAAAATCTCGCTTAATTCCCATGATCCCCAATGAGTCCTCTTTAATAAAAGGCAAAGAAAATGCCTTTTAAATCGCTAATTTGCTGATTTTAAAGGTCTGCTTGGTAGTCGGGATGACAAGGGAAATACCCGAATATTATCTCAAGGCATTACGGGCTTTACTAAACAAAGCTATACAAGAAAAAGAAGCCTCCGAAATCACTGACCCTTTTGGAAAAGGGGGCTTTAATATTGGCGCATTAGAAGAAGAAACAGCTAAAAGATATTTGCCGCAAGATAGTATGGAGAAACTAAAAACAACCATAATGAGTAACCGAGTGTTGGAGACTGCACGCCGATTATTTCTTTTTTCATACTATTGCTATAGTATATCTTTCATTGATGCCGCTCTGCTGACAAAGCAGAATATCATGCGATATAATGGAGGCTCATCTGTCGTATATAAAAGGAACAATAAGAATCTTGCAAAACAGGCAGAGGCATTGGAGATTACTGATATGAAATTGACAAGCTATGTAAGTAGGCATACAATGGCAATGACTCTGCAAGATAATCAGGTGTCGAGAGAAGTGATTTCCCCAATATTGGGACATAGTGACTTGGCTACCACCAATACATACTTTGGATAGTTTTGATAGTAGTGTGATTGATGAAGCTGCAAAGGTATTATGATTTTGATGCAAATTTCTCGCATTTTCAAACTACATTTGCAGGTGCCAACCTGATTATAACGAATTTATACACAAAACTATGTTATCCACAGAACAAATAAAGAGGCTGATTGCTCAAGGAGAGAATTCTCGGATCGAATTTAAATCATGCACAGATGTAGTATCATCTTCTGTATATGAAACAGTATGTTCATTTCTTAACAAGGATGGTGGGCAGATACTCCTTGGAATAAAAGACGATGGAGAGGTGGTTGGAATAAATAAAAAAAAATGCGGTGGGAATGATAAAGAACATCATCAACTCGCTGAACAACCCACAACTGTTTGAGCCAACCATTTGCATAGACCCTGAAGTTCTTGATTTTGAAGATAAGCAGTTTATATACCTGAATGTTCCGGAAAGTAATCAGGTTCATCGGTATAAAGGCAAAATATATGATCGGATAGGAGATTCTGACAATGATATCTCCAAGAGTCATTATATGATTGATAATATTTACTTGCGAAAAAGAAAAGAGTCATCTGAAAGTGAAGTTTGCCCGTTCTATACAATAGAGGACATGGATGAGGAAACCTTCCGTATTATGCGTAGTCACATCTCCATCCATAATCCAGAACATCCCTGGCTTAAGATGAGTAATGAAGAGTTCCTGCGTAAGTTCTTCTGGGGAAGGGATAAGCAGACGAATCAAGAAGGATATTTGTTGTCTGCCATACTCCTGTTTGGACAAGAGAAAACAGTCTTGGCTTGTTGCCCTTACCATCGGACGGATGCAATTTATCGCAATATGTCGTATGAACGGTTTCTGCACCCACGTCCTGAAGATCCGGACATTCGCTACGATGATCGCGATATGATATGTGTGAATATAATTCAATCCTATCTTCGGTTAATGAACTTTGTAAATCGAAATTTGCCTGATAAATTCCGCTTGGACGAAAAAGGCATCAACCGAATAGATGTACGTAACTTTATTTTTCGCGAAGTTTCCGCCAATATGTTGGTACACAGAGAGTACACCCACTCATATCCGGCGAAGTTCTTAATCTTTAGAGATCGGGTAATTGCCGAGAACTGGACAAAGCCTATTCAAACAGGTGTAGTAACGTTAGAGAATTGGGAGAGCCATACGAAAAACCCGCTGATAACAAAGGTGTTTCGAGAAATGAAATGGGTGGAAGAGTTAGGTTCCGGTAGAAAGAATATCCAGAAGTATGCACCATTGTACTATGATAAAGCGGAGATAAATATACAAAATGAAGAGAAGTTCGTATTCTCTATCACTTACCGAAATCCCAAAGATTTTGAACTGGATAATGGAGAAGGTCAGCACCAAGTTGGCACTAAGTCGGGACTAAGTTGGGAGCAAGTTGGGACTAAGCTGGGACTAAGCCGGGAGCAAGTAGGGCAACTGTTATCTATCTGTACAACAAATAGGTCAATGTCTGAATTATCGAACTTGTTGAACTTTTCTAATAAAAGCAAATTTAAGAACAAGTATATCAATCCTTTATTGAATGAAGGTTTGCTGGCTATGACTGTTCCTGATAAGCCCAATAGCCCGCTACAAAAATATTATACTACAGAGGAAGGGAAATCATTGATATGCCCCGAAGAAAACAATAAAAAATAGATGTGACCAGCCTAAAATGCCGCATACTATAGTCCTACTATTTGCTCGGTGATTTTAGAGAGTCTATCAAGTGTCTTATTTCTTTCGTCAAATCGGCTAGTTCAGTAATATTTTGAGGAACGACATTTTTTTCATCTTTATGATTTACAGGGACTTCATATAGTTTCATTAGAAGTTCATTTAAAACGGACAAATAGAACTCTTCTACCGTTTGCGCCTTAATTTCGTCCCGTTTTTCTGTAACAAGTGATAAGGCGGTAAACTCTTCATTCTTGATTTCTTTATCAAGCACCTTTGATTGGTACTCCATTTCAACCTTCAGAATTACCTGTTTTATAAGGTTTCTGTTCGGGCAATTCCCTTTTGGTTGACTTTTGGTGAAATCCCAGTGGGCAGGATTCACTGAAATGTTTAAACTTTTCAGGGTGCGTTTTCCGTCTTTAGCTACCCTAATCATTAGCGGTGACTCTCCATTCGCAAGTATTTTGTGTTTGTTGCAAATGACTGTAACTGTTGCTTTCATAAAATTTCGGTTGACTTCTTGGTTGACTTTGCACGTCAAAAAAGCCTCATTTTGCCCCTTTTTGGGCAGGAATTTCACAAAAGAAAAAGCACCGATAATCTAATGATTACCAGTGCTTTACGGTAGTCGGGATGACAAGATTCGAACTTGCGACCACACGCCCCCCAGACGCGTACTCTACCGGGCTGAGCTACATCCCGAATTGCGGATGCAAAAGTACAGTTTTATTTTTAACTTCCAAAAGAAAGCGAGGTTTTTTGTACTAAAACATCAAATGCCCATGCACTCGCGGTAGAAATCGAACATCTCGAACAGCGTATCTTTGTCGGCCGTTTGGTTAATGCTGATGTCGCCAATCTCTTTGAGCAGGGTGAAGTTTACAATGCCTGCCGTGTTCTTTTTGTCGTGCAACATGTACTCGTAAAGGCGTTCGTACTGGTTGCAGTCGAAAACAAAGGTGCCGTAATTCTCTTTGACGAATTGGATGGTTTGGCGCATTTTGTCTGTGGGGAAGCCGGCTTGCAGGTGTGAGAGGTACAATTCACATACCAACCCCCAGGCTACGGCATAACCGTGCAGTACCGGACGGTTCTGAGCCAATGCCAGGCTCTCGAAAGCGTGACCTACCGTATGTCCCAGGTTAAGGGCTTTGCGTATGCCCCGTTCGTAGGGGTCTTGTGCCACGATATCTTCCTTTACCTGCACCGATTGGCCTACCAGCTTTTTCAGGTAAGCATAATCAATAGTCTCCGTATTGAATGAGAGCAGCTCTGCCCAGTGTTCGGTGGTGCTTATCAAGCCGTGCTTTAACATCTCGGCATAACCCGAAAAAATGTTTTCGCTGTCGAGGCTACGCAGGAACTCGGTTTCTATCAGCACACTGTTGGCAGGAGCAAATACGCCTACCTCATTCTTCAACCCGTTGAAGTTGATTCCTGTTTTACCGCCTACCGAGGCATCGACCATTGCCAATAGGGTAGTGGGGATGTTGATGTACGATAATCCACGCTTGAAAGTGGCTGCCGCAAAACCGCCCAGGTCGGTTACCATGCCGCCACCTATATTAATAAGCAGCGAGTGGCGGGTAGCACCTTGTTCACTGAGTACCTGCCATACATGTGCCAGGGTTTCGAGCGTTTTGTGCACGTCGCCGGCGCCAATCACTATTACTGTGGCTTCACGAACCGCCGGTATGGCTTGTAAGGCAGGCAGGCAGGTACGGTGTGTATGCTCGTCGGCCAATACAAATAATTTATCGTGCGGACATTGCTTCATGGCTTGTCCGAGACTTTCTTCCAGTTGTTCGCAGAGGATAACTTCTTGCTTTTTCATGATTCCGGGGTGATTTATGCTGCAAAAGTAGGCAAAATATCTTTGTTTTGCTTACTTTTGTGTTAACTAAAAATATTGAAGTCATGAAACCATTATTACCAGTTTTCTGTCGCCCCATGGGGTATGCTGTTCTTTTTATTGCTGTGTTAATTCCTATCTTCCTCTGGACTCAGGGCATGGTAACCGATAGTAATCTGATGTTTTACAAAGAATGCTCCAAGCTGTTGATGATGGTGGGAGCCCTCATGGCTCTTTTTGCCATCTCTAAGAACGAGAGTCCCGAAACCGAGAAGATACGGGGTGCGGCGGCACGTAACGCCATGTTCCTCACGGTGTTATTCCTGTTTGCCAATACCCTCTACCGGGTGTCGCAGGGCGATTACCTGTCGGTAGATACCTCCTCTTTCCTTATTTATTTAATTATTAATGTTCTTTGCCTGGAGTTTGGTATGAAGAAGGCAAAGGTCGATAAAATGTTTAAAAGATAATTTACTTCATTAAACCTTTTGCGTTTACCCTTGTCATAGGTACGACTGATATTACTACAAACGCATATTAAATGAAGAAATTGACTCTTTGGATGGTGCTGACAATGTTATGCACCCTCTCTATATTCGCGCAAGACAAGGTTATTACCGTATCGGGTAAGGTTATCGAGGACGCAACGAAGGCTCCCGTCGAGATGGCGGCAGTTCAACTGTTGTCGTTACCCGACAGCGCGCAGGTTACCGGTATGGTTACCCAAAAACAAGGATTATTTACTCTCCCCAAAGCGAAGCCCGGCAAGTATGTGCTGCGCGTTTCCTTTATTGGTTATATAACCCAATATGTCCCTCTTCAATTAACAGCTTCTGCTCCCACTAAGAATGTGGGAACCATAACCCTGTACGATGATGCCGTGATGTTGGCCGAAGCGGTGGTTACTGCCGAAGCGCCTCCCGTTACGGTGAAAGGAGATACTACCGAGTACAACGCATCGGCATACCGCGTAGCCGAAGGTGCCATGTTGGAAGACCTGGTGAAGAAAATTCCCGGTGCCGAAATATCGAGCGATGGCAAGGTAACGGTGAATGGAAAAGAAATCAAGAAGTTTCTCGTGGATGGAAAAGAGTTCTTCTCTGACGACCCCAAGGTAGCCATGAAGAACCTCCCCGCCGAGATGTTCGATAAGGTGAAAGCCTATGATAAGAAGAGCGACATGGCCCGTATTACCGGTATCGACGATGGCGAAGAAGAGGCTGTGCTCGACCTGACCGTGAAGAAAGGCATGAAGCAGGGCTGGATTGGTAACCTGATTGCCGGTGCGGGTAGTAAAGACCGGTACGAAGCTCTGCTGATGGCAAGCCGCTTCAAGGATGATTCCAGTTTCTCGATTATAGGTACCTCCAACAATACAAATAACCAAGGGTTCTCCGAGTTTGGCGATGCCGGGCAAGGAGCAGGGGGCAATACCGGAGCCGGTGTTACTTCGTCGAACTCGCTGGGTATGAATATAGCTAAGGAAACCAAGAAGTTCCAGGTAGGGGGTAATGTACAATACGGTTACTCCGATAACGATGGGCGGAGCGAGGTTAACAAGGAGAACTTCCTGCGCGACGGAACTTCATCGTACAACAATTCTGTGTCTACATCGACCCGCAAGCGTCATGACTTCCGCGCCGATTTCCGTTTTGAATGGAAGCTCGACTCACTTACTACGCTGATTGTTCGCCCGGCAGCTAACTACTCCCGCACAGAATCCATGAGTAGCTCCCTTTCAGAAGAACTTAATAACGACCGGGGAGTTGTGAACACGAGCGACAAGTCTTCTTCCTCTAAATCAGATTACTATTCACTTAGCGGTGACGTGCAACTGTTCCGTAAGTTGAATTCCAGGGGACGGTTTATGTCTGTAAGAGCCCAATTCGGGTACAGCGATACGGATGGGGATTCTTTTTCGCATGCCTACTCGGAGTATCTGTTGAAAGATAGCACTTCGTTGGTTGACCGTTATACCGACCGTTCGGGCGACAACCGGAACTGGAGCGTGCAGGCATCGTATACCGAACCTATCTTCAAAAAGAATTACCTGGAGTTGCGTTATCAATTTGCCCACCGCCGCCAGGTATCCCAATCGTTGGTGTACGATAGTATCAGTACGTATCCTTATCCGGAGTATCTGGAACGGGGATATAGCGATAATCTGAGTTCACGGGTGGAAAACTATTACGATACGCATACCATCAACCTGTCGGTGCGTGGTAATTATACCAAGATGCGTTACAGCTTTGGGGCAGGTATCACTCCGCAGTCGTCGTTAAGTAAATCGCCCATCGGGCCCAACTCCGGACGCGAACCTATCAAACAGCATGTGCTGAACTGGGCGCCCTCGGCCATGTTTCACTACATGTTCTCCAAGCAACACATGTTGATGTTCTTCTATAACGGACGCAGCAATGCGCCCAACCCTACCGATTTGCAGGAAGTAATTGATGTAACCGACCCGATGAACCTGCGGTACGGTGACCCCAACCTGAAGCCCACATTCTCTAATAACTTCCGCTTGCGGTACAATAAGTATGTGCCCGAGAGTATGCGCAGTTATATGGTGAACCTGTCGTTCAACAATACCATTAACGATATATCCAATGAGATGACGTATGATATAGAAACAGGTGCGCGTATCTATAAAAGAGTCAATATCAATGGTAACTGGAATGCCCGGGGTAGCTTTAACTTCAACACACCGCTGAAGAACCGCAAGTATACCATCTCTACTAACACCGTAGGCCGTTTTAGCGACCAGGTAAGTATGCAGGGAACCGAGAAGAGTACTACGCACAATCTCTCTGCCGGTCAGAGTGCCACAGGTAACTACCGTAGCGATGCTTTCGATATCTCGTTGAGAGCCAGTATCGATTACGGGTCGGTTCGTAACAGCACCAATGAAAATACCAACCGTGAAACATTCGATTACAACTTCGGGGGTAATACAAACATCCGTTTACCCTGGCGTTTGGAAATATCTACCGATGTGAATTGCCGCCTGAAGCAAGGATACTCGGGCGGTGCCAACAATAACGAAGTGATTTGGAATGCACAAATCTCAAAAACAATCTTTAAGAAGAGCCAGGGTACTATCCGCCTGAAGTTCTATGATATCCTGGGACAACAAACCAGTCTTAGCCGCAGCATCAGCGAGTCGAGCATGATCGATACGGTGAACAACATGTTGGGTAGCTACGTGATGGCGCACTTTGTGTACCGCTTCAACTCGTTGGGCAGTAATGCTAAAAGAAACGATGGCAATCGCCGCGGATTTGATGGCGGTCGTCGTGGCCCCGGTGGTGGTGGCGGTTGGGGAGGTCCCGGCGGCGGTGGCGGACGTCCTTTCTAATACAATAGGTTACTTAATACAAATATTGCTTGAATGAAGAGGGTGTGTCGAAAGTACTTTTGACACACCCTCTTTTTTGTTAATACAATATTTTTCTATACATTTGTTGTTCAACAAAAACACCTTGCTATGTTTGAATGGAACTTCCTCGCCGGGCAGATAGCCTCGCTTGCTTTTGATATACTCTACTTCGGGGCCATTATCGGCACCATTATCGTTGTGGTGCTTGATAACCGTAACCCGGTGAAAACCATGGCGTGGATACTGGTATTAATGTTTCTGCCCTTTATCGGCCTGGTGTTTTATTACTTCTTCGGACGCAGCCAGCGGCGCGAGCGGCTTATCGGTAAGAAGGGTTACGGGCGGTTGCTCAAGAAACCCATGGCCGAATACCTGGCACAAAACTCCTCTCCTGTACAACCGGAGTACCACCGGCTTATCCAATTATTTCAACATACCAACCAGGCATTTCCTTTTGAAGGAAACCGGATCGATGTATATACCTCGGGCGACAGCAAGTTGCAGGCGTTGTTGCGCGAGCTGCAACAGGCCAGGCAACATATTCATATGGAGTATTACATCATTGAAGACGATGCCGTGGGGCGCCTGGTGCGCGATGTATTGGTTGAAAAGGCACGCGCGGGCGTTGAAGTGCGCCTTATTTACGACGATGTAGGTTGCTGGCATGTGCCTACGCGCTTCTTTGAAGAGATGAAGGATGCCGGTATCGAGGTGCGAAGCTTCCTGAAAGTACGTTTCCCGTTGTTTACCAGTAAGGTGAACTACCGTAACCACCGCAAGATTGTAGTGATTGACGGGCGCATTGGCTTTGTAGGCGGAATGAACCTGGCCGAACGCTATACCCGCGGATTCTCCTGGGGTATTTGGCGCGATACGCACATCCTGATTGAAGGTAAAGCGGTGCACGGCTTACAGACAGCCTTTTTGTTAGACTGGTATTTTGTAGACCGTACACTGATTACCGCTGCCCGTTACTTCCCCAAATTAGACACCTATGGTACCTCTATGGTGCAAACGGTGACCAGTGACCCTGTAGGCCGGTGGCGCGAGATTATGCAAGGCTTGCTCATGGCCATTACCGGCGCCAAGAAATACTTCTATATACAAACCCCGTACTTCCTGCCTACCGAGCAGATACTTACCGCTTTGCAGGTAGCCGCCCTATCGGGTGTCGATGTACGCCTGATGCTACCTGCACGTGCCGATAACCGCATTACTCACCTGGGCTCTTGTTCTTATTTAGCCGATGTGCTCCGGGCGGGCGTAAAGGTGTACTTCTACAAGAAAGGATTCCTTCACTCTAAAATGATGATTTCAGACGATTTGCTGTCGACCGTTGGCTCTACTAACCTCGACTTCCGTAGTTTTGAGCATAATTTTGAGGTAAATGCCTTTCTGTATGGTATGGAAACAGCGTTGCAGATGAAAGAAATTTTCCTGCAAGATCAACGGGAGTGTGTGCAAATACACTTAAAGACGTGGGAAAAACGTTCCTGGAAACGCAAAACGGCCGAGTCGGTGGTACGGCTCATGGCTCCGCTATTGTAGGGCGGGGTTATTGGAAGAAGGTGAAGTTTACGCTGCCGTACACCCGCCGTTCCACAAAGTGCGGGGAGGTTTCAAAGTTGTTCTGCTTGCCGTGTTCCAGTACCAGCAGTCCGCCTTCTTTCAGCAGGTTATTCTTAAAAATGAGTTCGGGGATGGTGTCCAGTTCCTTCAGGTCGTAGGGAGGGTCGGCAAAGATAAAGTCGAACTGCTCACGCGTGCTGTTGATAAACTTAAATACATCACCGCGTATGGGCAGGCAGTTGTCCGTTTTCACTTCCTTCATTACCTGGCATATAAAAGCATGATGTGCCCCTTCCTTCTCCACGCTGATTACGCGGTCGCAACCACGCGATACCAATTCAATGCTGATGCTTCCGGTGCCGGCAAACAGGTCTAATGCCGTCATCTCTTCCTCAAAGTCGAGGTACTGGTTCAGTACGTTGAACAGATTCTCTTTGGCAAAGTCGGTGGTAGGGCGTGCTTTGAACGTACGGGGTACGTCAAACCGTCTTCTTTTATAGATTCCGCTGATTACTCGCATGCAGATAAGGTGTCTAAATCAATATTACGGTCGCTGGTCGATACAAACAGGTGGCGGATAAACTTGCTAAGCGACTCGTGCAAGGCTTCTTTATCGATGGCGCCCGATACGTGCAGTTCGTCCTTGAGTTGGTCGAACTCCAGTTGCTTCCATACATAGAGCAGGTAGTACACACGGTCGGGTGTATTGGTGCAGTCAAATGAGTTTACCAGGAGCAACTTGCCATTATCAAAAGCATAGATAGAAAGACTTTCGGGCCGCATGTGGGCATACAATTTCCGGTTGTTGCCGAACCGGCTTTTCGACTGGTTGCGTTCCAGCATCGGTGTAGCCTGTGCAAAGAACTCGATGTGGCGCATATGCTCGGTGAGGAACGTATATGTGCTTCGGTCCATGCCGAAAACTACTACTGTATTGTTCTTTTTCAGAATGTTGTACAGTACAATCTCGTTGGCTATCTTGGTATGGGTGTAGTAAAAGAGCAGCTCTGCCTGGTCGTCCTCGAACTGTTCCAGGGGTACCAGTGTAAAGCGTTTGCCGGGTACGATGATGCTTACCTGCTTGTAAGTATAGCTCAGGAACGGGAGTTCGCGGAAGCAGGTTTTCAGGTTGGCGGTGAGTGATAACGATGGCTCTACCTCCCAATCCAAAAGATCCTCCGTGCTTTCCTGGAGCGGATTGTAGATAGAAAAAGAAAATCCATCCGTACTCAGACGGATGGATAATGTGTATTGTTCCGATTTACTAAAGTCTATCGTTTCAAACATCGCATTTGGGTTAATTATTCCCAGTTACCGGCACCGTTGTTCGGTGTTTCAATTGAACCTACCATCAAACCGGGATATTTATACAACTTGGTTTGCAAGTCTTTCAGGTTATTGATTTCTTGTTGGTCAAGACCTTGCAGGTACGTATCGTACGGAGTGTTAGCCTGGAACAAGAATATCGGAGCGCCCGATTTGGCTGTGTCGTTCTTGATGTACATCTCAAACTGAGCACCGTTGCCAAAAGGAACATATCTCAAAGAATCGGCGTGGAAACCTTTCGGGAAAATAGTATCCATAACGGCTACCCACATGGTGTCACGCTTAAAGTTTTGAAGTCCGTATTTTTGTACTTCGTCATATTTACCGGTCTTTTGGGCTTTGTTGATAATTGCCATTGCCTTCTTTTCAGTCAAACCGTCTTCCAACTGTTTGTCGGTCAATACGCCTTCTTTAGATACAAACGGCAACTTCTGGGTTTTAACGAAATTAATCAAAGTGTCGAAGCTGGCAGTGTACTGTCCTTTGTGGAGGGTACGGTACTCCATCTGAGCCTTACGGATGTCGATTAAGCGTGCAATAACAGCTTTGTCACGGTGTGATTTTTCATTTTCAAAATTGATAGGGCCCATGATACTTGCATAACAAATGTAAACCAAAGCGACCGCTAACAGTCCTAGTACGATATTAACTACTGTTTTCATGATAAATATGTTTTTTTTAGTTTATTATATTATCTTCGTTGCGCAAAAATAGGATAAATAAAATTAAATCCGAGGGTTAGCGCTAACTTTTTTCGTCTGTAACAATGATAAATAACTATTTAGAGTGGCAAATTAAAGAAAATTTTCCTTACCAGCCAACTTTTGAGCAAGAAATAGCCGTGAAATCATTCTCGGAGTTTCTTTTATCGACAGATAACGAGGCTTTGCTGGTGTTACGCGGTTATGCCGGAACAGGGAAAACGTCTTTGGTAGGGGCTTTGGTGAAAACGATGGACCAGCTCAAACAGAAGACCATGTTGCTGGCTCCCACCGGTCGTGCCGCCAAAGTATTTGCCGCATACGCCGGTCATCCTGCCTTTACCATTCATAAAAAGATTTACAGACAGAAATCCTTCTCCAACGAACTGAGTAACTTCTCCATCAACGATAACCTGGCGGCGCATACCTTATTCATTGTCGATGAGGCGTCGATGATTTCCAACGAAGGACTGTCGGGCGCCTCGTTTGGCACGGGACGTTTGCTGGACGACCTGATACAGTTTGTCTACTCCGGTACCGGATGCCGCCTGTTGCTCATGGGTGATACCGCCCAGCTTCCGCCGGTGGGCGAGGAGCAGAGTCCCGCCCTGTTTACCGACGCCCTGAAAGGATACGGCCTGCAAGTAAGGGAGGTTAATCTTACGGAAGTGGTGCGGCAGGAGCACGACTCGGGCATTTTGTGGAATGCCACCCGCTTGCGCGAACTCATCAGCCGCGACCGGTGCAACGCCTTGCCCAAGATTCGCCTCACCGGCTTTGCCGACATCCGCCTGATGCCCGGTAATGAATTGATAGAAGCCTTGAACGACTGTTACGACCGTGACGGACTGGACGAAACCATCGTGATATGCCGTTCTAACAAACGCGCCAACCTGTATAACAAAGGTATCCGCGCACAAATACTCTGGCGTGAGGATGAGCTCAATACGGGTGATGTGCTCATGGTAGCCAAAAACAATTATTATTGGACGGAACAGTACAAGGAGATGGACTTCCTGGCCAATGGCGAAACGGCCATCGTACGCCGCGTGCGTCGTTCCAGTGAGCTGTACGGTTTCCGCTTTGCCGACGTGTTGCTCAACTTCCCCGACCACGAAGACTTTGAACTGGAAGCCAAGCTGTTGCTGGATACCCTGCAATCGGATGCTCCTGCCCTGACGCGCGAGGAGAACGACCGCCTGTTCAACACCGTTCTTGAAGATTACATCGACATTCCCCTCAAGGCCGACCGCATGAAGAAGATGAAGGCCGACCCGCATTATAATGCCCTGCAAGTGAAGTACGCCTACGCTGTAACCTGCCACAAAGCGCAAGGCGGTCAGTGGCAAAATGTATTCCTCGACCAGGGTTATATGACGGATGAGTACCTTACGCCCGACTACTTCCGCTGGTTATACACGGCCTTTACCCGCGCAACCAAGACACTGTATCTGGTAAACTATCCTGCAAATCAACTTCTTTAAGCAAGGTTTTTAGTTACTTCTTACTGCGTTTCTACGCTTTAGTTACTATGTTTTTGTACATTAACTATTGGGTTTTTGCTATTCCACAGCTGTGGAACGGCTATTCCACCTATATGGAACAGCTATTCCACGGATATGGAACGGCCATTCCACAGCTGTGGAACAGCAGAAACATGTCAAGTTAATTGATAAAACTTACTAAGTTGGTTGGTAAATTCTACCGGGTATTCACTAAGAAGATAGATGTAATACACACCGTTCTTCCTTAGAATGCGCACTCCATTGCCGTCGGTTTCAACCGACGGATTGCGCAGCATGAAACAATCATTTATACCTCTGTGGGTTTTAACCCCAGGCTTAGTACAACCTTAACAATCAGAAACCTGGGGTTAAAACCCACAGAGGAAGGTCGCTTCGCTCCTCTTTTATTAATCCGTCGGTTGAAACCGACGGCAATGGAGCGCTCGTCCTGAGGAAAATGTACGTTCATCCTAAGGAAGAAGCGTATGATAGCAAGCATAAAAAAGCGGATGAAGTGGGGGTAAACCCTGCTTCATCCGCTTTGTATCTATAAAACTATTCCGGATTATCTTGATACTGTTTCGGATTAAATACCAGCCAGTTCAATTACCTTGTCAACGGCTGCCTGCAAACCTTCGGGGTTTTTACCGCCGGCAGTTGCAAAGTGAGGCTGACCGCCACCACCGCCTTGAATCAACTTGGCTGCTTCTTTCACCAGGTTGCCGGCTTTCAGTCCGTTGGCAACGAGGTTGTCGCTCAGCATCACTGTCAGCATCGGTTTGTCGGCATCTACCGTTCCGGCTACGAAGAGCAGGTTATCCGGCATTTCACCGCGAAGTTGGAAGGCGATGTTTTTCACCATGTCGGCGGGCATCGGGGCGCAGAACTTCACTACGTTGATACCATGTACCTCCTGGATATTCTTCTTCAAACGGTTCTTGAATTCAACTTCTTTTTCCTTCATGAACTCTTCTACTTGCTTCTTCAATCCGGCATTGTCCTCAATGTGCTTGCGAATGGTTCCAGCCAGGTCGGGTGCATTGTTGAAGAGCGATTTCAGGTCGGCCATAGTATCCTGGATGTTATCCAGCATCTCTTCCACGCGGGTGCCGGTAAAGGCTTCAATACGACGTACACCGGCAGCTACCGAGCTTTCGGATATAATCTTCATGATACCGATGTTACCTGTGGCGGCCACGTGCGTACCCCCGCAGAACTCGATGGACGAGCCGAACTGAATCACGCGTACCTCTTCACCGTACTTCTCGCCAAACAAGGCGATAGCTCCCAATTCTTTGGCATCGGCAATAGGAATGTTACGGTGCTCGGTTAGCGGAACATTGGCACGAATCTTAGCATTTACCAGGTGTTCTACCTTGCGGATTTCTTCGGGTGTTACCTTCTGGAAATGTGAGAAGTCGAAACGCAGCGACTCGGGTGATACCAACGAACCCTTTTGTTCGATGTGCTCGCCCAGTACTTCACGCAAGGCTTCGTCCAGCAAGTGGGTAGCCGAGTGGTTAGCAGCACAAGCGGCACGCTTATCGGTATCCACGCAAGCCATCATCGGGGCTTCCGGTTGAGCCGGGAGTTTCTTGGTAAGGTGTACGGCGAGGTTGTTTTCCTTCTTGGTATCAATTACTTCGATGGTTTCAAACTCGCTGACCAATACACCGGTATCGCCTACCTGACCGCCGCTTTCGGCATAGAATGGGGTGTAGTCCAGTACA
This sequence comes from Bacteroides sp., assembly GCA_031554285.1. Lineage (GTDB taxonomy): Bacteria > Bacteroidota > Bacteroidia > Bacteroidales > Bacteroidaceae > Bacteroides. The sequence continues at coordinate 44,476 of JAVBVL010000003.1, read as the reverse complement.
ATCTGGTACAACGTCTGGTTCTTTTGCTTGATTTGACGGTAACGCAGGATGGACGTTTCATATTCGGTATAATCATACCCTACAAACTCAGAGGTTCCTTCTTTCAAAGTAACCCAGTCGCCTGTTTCCACGGCAGCGGCGTTGCGGGCACGTTCTTTTTGTTGTTGCATTTCGGCGTTAAACTCGTCTAAGTTTACTCCCATGCCGTTTTCGCGGAGGATAAGTTCGGTTAAGTCGAGCGGGAAGCCGAAGGTATCGTACAGCGTAAAGGCATCTTTACCGCTGATGTCTGCTTTGCCGGCAGCTTTGGCATCGGCCATCGTTTTATCCAACAAGCGGATACCTGTTTCCAGGGTGCGGAGGAACGATTCTTCTTCTTCCTTGATCACCTTTTCAATTAATCCCTTTTGGGCTTCCAACTCCGGATAAGCGTCGCCCATATTGGCAATCAGCGCCGGAATCAGCTTATACATAAAGGCTTGCTTCTGACCGAGGAAGGTATATCCGTAACGTACGGCACGACGCAGGATACGGCGGATTACATAACCAGCCTTGGCGTTAGAAGGCAGCTGGCCGTCGGTGATAGAGAAGGCAATGGTACGTATGTGGTCGGCAATTACGCGCATGGCGATATCGTTTTGTACATCTTTACCATATTGGGTACCTGCCATAGCGGCAATTTCTTTGATGATGGGTTGGAACACATCGGTATCGTAGTTCGATGTTTTGCCTTGCAAAGCCATACACAAACGCTCGAAGCCCATACCGGTATCGATTACCTTGGCGGGAAGTCCTTCCAGACTGCCGTCGGCCTTGCGGTTGTATTGCATAAACACGAGGTTCCATATTTCGATTACCTGCGGGTGACTTTGGTTTACCAACGACAGACCGCTTACCTGGGCACGCTCCGCCTCGCTGCGCAAGTCGATGTGGATTTCCGAACACGGACCACAGGGACCGGTATCGCCCATTTCCCAGAAGTTATCTTTGCGGTTACCGTTGATGATACGGTCGGCGGGGAGGAATTGTGCCCAAATGCCGGCAGCCTCATTATCACGTTCCAGTCCTTCCTGCGGATAGCCTTCGAATACGGTAGCGTACAGGCGGTTGGGATCTAACTTCAATACCTCTACCAGGTACTCCCATGCCCACTCGATGGCTTCCTTCTTGAAGTAATCGCCAAACGACCAGTTACCCAACATCTCGAACATGGTGTGGTGGTAGGTGTCGTGACCTACTTCTTCCAGGTCGTTGTGCTTACCGCTTACGCGCAGACACTTCTGTGAGTCTGCCACGCGGCTGTATTTGATGGGTTGGTTACCCAGGATAATATCTTTGAATTGGTTCATCCCGGCATTGGTGAACATCAATGTAGGGTCGTCTTTGATTACCATCGGAGCCGAGGACACAATCTGGTGTGCTTTCGACTCAAAAAACTTTTTAAACGATTCTCGCGTTTCTTTTGCAGTCAACATATTCTATCTGTCTATCGATGAGGTTAATATTCTGAAAAAACAGCGCAAAGATAGGTTGTTTTTATTACTTTTGTCGCATTAACAAGCGAAATAATTGAAAGATGCGCAAAGTTTACTATATCTATAATCCACAAACACAGACATACGACCGTATTTATCCTACGGTTCGTCAGCGTGCATTGAGCATTTTACGTCGTCTGTTTGTGGGCATGGGATTAGGAGCCGGCAGCTTTATTGTACTACTTATTATCTTTGGTTCGCCCTCCGAGAAGGAACTCCGTAGCGAGAACAGCCGCCTTCTGGCGCAGTACAAGGTACTATCACGGCGTATGGACGAGGCAATGGGCGTATTGCAGGATGTGCAACAGCGCGATGATAACCTGTACCGTGTCATTTTGCAAGCCGATGCGGTATCACCTGCCATCCGCAAAGCGGGTTACGGCGGTACCAACCGGTACGAACAGTTAATGAGTATGGCTAACTCGGCACTGGTGGTGAACACCACGCAAAAGCTGGATGTGCTGAGCAAGCAACTCTATATTCAATCCAAATCATTCGATGATGTGGTAGAGATGTGCAAGAAGCAGGACGAAATGCTGAAGGCAATGCCCGCCATTCAGCCGGTGTCTAACAAGGATTTAAAGCAAACCGCCTCGGGATACGGCATGCGTATCGACCCTATATACGGAACTCCGCGCTTCCACAGCGGGATGGACTTCTCGGCCTCGACAGGTACCGATGTGTATGCCACCGGTAACGGAACGGTTATCAAAGCGGGATGGGAAACGGGTTACGGCAATACCATTATCATTGATCATGGCTTTGGATATCGCACCTGGTACGCGCATCTGCAAAAGATGACGGCACGCGCCGGACAGAAAGTGGTACGTGGCGAAGTGATAGGTACGGTAGGCAGCACCGGCAAGAGTACCGGTCCGCACCTGCACTACGAGGTGCATGTAAAGGGACAGGTGGTGAACCCGATTAATTACTACTTCATGGACTTAACAGCCGAGGAGTACGACCGGATGATTCAACTGGCCGCCAATCACGGTAAGATGTTCGACTAATATAGAACTGCGATGCAAAACACAGAGAAGAGCCTGAAATTGTATTACTCCATCAGCGAGGTTGCCGAGATGTTTGGCGTGAACCAATCGCTGCTTCGCTTTTGGGAGAAGGAGTTTCCGCAGATTACCCCCCGTACCAACAGTCGCGGGGTGCGGCAGTACCGGAAGGAAGATGTAGAAACCATCCGCCTCATTTATCATTTGGTGAAGGAGAAGGGAATGACGCTTCCGGGAGCACGCCGGCGGTTGAAAGGCAACAAAGAGGAAACGGAACGGAACCTGGAACTCATTGACCGGCTGAAAGAAATTAAAGAAGAACTACTGGCTATAAAAAGAGAGTTGGACGAATAGTCCAACTCTCTTTCTTTTTTACTCTTCCACGCGGGTAACCGACTTGATATTCTTTATCTTAAGCAGGTTGTTGCAGATGGTCTTTACATCGTCTACATCGTGTACATACAACTGAATCTTTCCTTCAAATATGCCGTCGTTGGTTTCGATGTTCAACTTACGTATGTTTACACTGAGTTGGTGTGAGATTACTTTGGTTACTTCGTTGAGCATACCCACGCTGTCGATTCCTTTTATATAAATGTAAACCAGGAAGGAGAGCGACTTGTGTGTATCCCACGAAGTGGCAATGATGCGGTTGCCGAAGTTGGCCTTTAGCTTGGCAGCTACCGGGCATTGGCGTTTGTGAATCACCACACGGTCGTCATCGTCCATATAGCCCAATACGTCGTCGCCCGGAATGGGATGACAACAATCGGCCATGATGTAATTGTCGCGGATACTCTCTTCGGTGAGTTTCAATACTTTCTTCGTATTGATTTTCTCCTTTTCCTGTGTTTCTTCTTTCTCCTCTTCCTGCTGCTTGTCTTTGTTTCCACCTCCGAAGGGGAAGGTAAGGTACCGCTTCCAGGTGCTGCTCTGCTTATCTTTCAGTTCGTTCTTATCGGCCTCGCCCAACACCAGTGCTTTGCTTCCGATGGCTATGTACAGCTCTTCTTCGTTCTTCAAACTGTGCAGGCGGCACAACCGGTGTATGGCCAGCGGAGTGGGTTGCAGTTCTTCTTTCTGCAAAAACTCGTGGAATAACTCTTCACCTTGCTTTTGATGGCTCTTGCGTTCGCGGCGCAAGATGGCGGCAATACGGGCACGTGCGCGTGCCGTGGTTACAAACTGTTCCCATTGCGGCTGTACGCGTTGTGAGCGTGAAGTAAGTATTTCCACCTGGTCGCCACTCTGCAACTTGTGGCTCAGCGGTACCAACTTATGGTTTACCTTGGCACCGATGCAGTGCGTACCAATGTCGGTATGCAGTGAGAAAGCAAAGTCGAGCGCCGTCGAGTTTTGCGGCATGGTCTTTAACTCGCCTTTCGGGGTAAATACAAATATCTCCGAGGCAAACAGGTTGAGCTTGATAGTATCCAGGAAGTCGATGGCATCCGGTTGCGGGTCGTCCAGTATTTCCTTGATGGTGCTGAGCCATTTCTCCAATTCGCCTTCGTCTTCACCGCCGCCGCCTTCTTTGTATTTCCAGTGGGCGGCAAAGCCTTGTTCGGCAATGTCGTTCATGCGCTCGCTACGTATTTGCACTTCAATCCACTGGCCGTTGGCAGCCATCAGCGTAACGTGCAATGCCTGGTAGCCGTTGGCTTTGGGGTGACTTACCCAGTCGCGGATGCGGTCGGGATGCGGTTTGTATATTTTGGAGATGGATACATAGATATCGAAGCAATCGTTCAGTTCTTCTTCTTCATTGCGGGGCTTGAAGATGATACGGGCAGCTAACAGGTCGAATATTTCTTCAAACGGTACATGCTTGGTTTGCATCTTGTTCCAGATGGAATAGATGGATTTAACCCGGGCGAAGATTTTGTAATCTTCCAGTCCTGTCATCTTATCCAGTTGGGCGCGGATGGGAGCGGTGAAGTTCTCAAACATCTTGTCACGCTCAATGGCAGTGGCTTTCAGTTTGTCTTCAATTTCCTTGTACTCTTCCGGATGCTCATACTTGAAACTGAGGTTCTCCAGTTCGGTCTTAATCTTGTTCAGTCCTAAACGGTTGGCAAGCGGCGCATAGATATAGAGCGTTTCGCCGGCAATTTTGTATTGCTTGTTGGGAAGCATGGAGCCCAGGGTGCGCATGTTGTGCAGACGGTCGGCAATCTTAATAAGAATTACGCGGATATCCTCCGACATGGTGAGCAGCAGCTTCTTGAAGTTCTCGGCCTGTGCTGAGGCGCGGTCGCCGAAGATACCTCCCGATATTTTGGTGAGTCCGTCGACAATTTGTGCAATCTTGCGGCCAAAGATGTTCTCTATATCCTCTACGGTATAGTCGGTATCTTCTACCACATCGTGCAACAGGGCGGCACAGATGGAGGTCGATCCCAAACCTATCTCCGTACACACAATATGTGCAACGGCCAACGGGTGCATAATATACGGTTCGCCCGAGCGGCGTTTGATGCCTTTATGTGCCTGGTTGGCAAAGTTAAACGCTTTGGTGATAATCTCCACGCGTTTGCGGTGCTTGGTAGCTAAATAATCGGTAAGCAGTTGCTGGAACGCATCATCGATCATTTCTTCATCGGCCCTGTCTTTATTGATAACATTCTCCATAACCTGCTATTTGTATATTTTCAGTGTTTTGCCTGCTGCAATTTTTGTGTTCCGCATGTTGTTCCAGTCTTGTATTTTCTTTACACTTACTCCGTAACGACCGGCTATACTTCCCAGAGTTTCGCCATTGCGTATTTTGTGGTAGGTAACATTGCCGCTTGCCGAGGCTGTAGAACGGCTTCCTTTACGGGCGGGGGTGTCGTCTTTTACGCTCACCGTGCGGCGGTTCTTGAATAATTCGTCGGCGCGGTAGTTGTACAACGTATCCTGCTGGTCGATGAATGAACTAACAGATTGAAGGGGCAAACGAAGGGTGCTTGTGCCGCTTTCGCCCGGAATAATATTCCGCTTGTATTGCGGATTTAAGCTCTTCAGCTGGTCCATGCTCACGCCGCACAAATCGGCTACCTGCTCAAAGTGGAGGTTTTTGTTAACCTGTACGGTATCGGTATTCTCCGGAATATTGGTATCCATCGGGCAGATGTTGTGATCGCAGTAGTACGTCATTACGTAGTTGGCGGCAATAAAGGCGGGTACATACCCACGGGTTTCGCGGGGAAGGTAGTTATAAATGCTCCAGTAATCGGTTTCACCGTTGGCGCGGCGGATGGCTTTGTTGATGTTGCCGGGGCCGCAGTTATACGCTGCAATAACCAGGTTCCAGTCCTGGTAAATAGCATATAACTCTTTCAGGTAGCGGGCGGCTGCCCAGGTGGCTTTGATGGGGTCGCGACGCTCGTCTACCAAACTGTTGCTCTCTAAACCGTACATCTTACCGGTTCCCAACATAAATTGCCACAAACCGGAGGCTCCGGCACGTGAAACGGCCGACGGGTTCAGGGCCGATTCAATGATAGGCAGGTATTTCAGCTCCATGGGGAGATTGTAAGCATCGAGCGCTTCTTCAAAGATAGGCATGTAGAAGTTACAGGCACTCAGCATAAACGACACCTGGTTGCGAAGGCGGCCGGTGTACTGGTCGATAAACTTCCGGATAATTTCGTTGTAAGGCATTTCCATGACCGATGGGATGCGCGCGAGACGGTCGATGTATACCGAATCGCTGAACTGCGGATTCACGGTGGATGTACTGCAATCTTTGCCCAGGTCGATGTAGCTGCGGGCTTTCCAGTCGGTAAGCAAGCTGTCGAGCGGGTAAGTCATACTTTTGGGTAAGTCGATTTGTTCGATGTGTTCTTCCCCATTGTTTTTAATCAAAACGTCTACACTCTGGGCTTTTACCTGCACGGCAGCCAATAAATATACAATAACTAAGGTGCAAAAATACTTCGTCTTCATGGTGTTGCTCTTCAGGAAATAATTTAAAATCTAAAACTACATTGAACCCCAACCGACCGGCTTCCGTCACGCGCTTGCATGTTCATTACAGCAGGTTCTATCCGCATGCTGAGGTCGGGGGTAATGTCAAAGTCCGATAATTCGGCATCTACATACGCATCGATTACAGAGATGATGTAAACACCAATCATGGCAAAAATACTTAAATCCCGGTAACGGCGGTACATATCTTTCTGATTTTTTAGCCGCTCTTTCAATTGGCTCTCGGAAATGCTTCGGCCGCCACCTATCAAATTGAGGTAACTATTCGTGTTGGGATCGTTATCCATGATGTCCATGTAGGCTCTTGAATAGTCCTTGTACATCTTGCTGTTCCAGCTGAGCGCGTACGCACATCCGGCAAAGCCGCCGTATACAATGGGGAGTTTCCAGAATTTACGGTTGTATATTTGTCCGGCGCCGGGCAGCACAAGTGCCAGCCAGGTTGCCTTGGTGGGGTTGGGCAGGAATTGTTTTTTAGGGATTACGCGTGCCACGCTGTCGGCAGGGAAAGGAACAGGTGCGGCGGGAGTTGTTTTAGACTCCAACTTCTCCATGTTGGCTTTGTTGAGGTTCGCCAAACTGTCGGCTACCAACTTGTCGAGTGCCAATGAATCGGCGGGAGCTGCTCCAATGGGTAACAGTTCTGCTTTCTTTAACGTATCGTTGACTTGTGTGGCGGGTTGTCCCTGGGGTGTCAGTGCGGGACGGTCGCGACGGGCGCGTGCTTTGGGTGCCGTACGAATAGAGTCGCTAACAGCCCTTTGCACAGGCTCCTGCGCATACACATCAATCCCTGCCACCTGTAGGAAACAGAGAAGCAGGGCTATGATTAGAAACGGGTATCGTTTGTTTTTTTCTGTCATTGGCTACTGTAAAGATTCAAATAATCCCATGATGCGTTCCAATTCTTCTTCATTGTTAAACGGGATACTGATTTTACCTTTTCCTTTATCCGAACAAGTAAGTTGTACTTTAGTCCGGAAAAATCCGGAAAGATGATTCTGCAGCAAGTCGAACTCTTCGGGACGTTTGGCGCGTTTGGGAGCCAGTTTCTTGTCGCCACTGGTAATGGTTTCGCCTTCGTTGAGTGCCTTTACCAACTCTTCGACCTTGCGTACCGAGTAGCCGTATTCCTTGATTTCATCGAACAGTTTTACTTGCAGTTTGGGGTTGTCGAGGGTAATCAGAGCACGTGCATGTCCCATATCGATGTCTTTATTTTTGAGTGCCATCTGGATGGGTGCGGGGAGTTTGAGCAAACGCAGGTAGTTGGCTATCGTAGTACGTTTTTTACCTACCCGTTCGCTTAACCGTTCCTGGGTAAGGTGGTATTGCTCGATGAGGTGTTGGTACGCCAGGGCAATCTCAACCGAGTTCAGATCCTCCCGTTGAATATTTTCAATCAACGCCATCTCCATTACATTCTCATCATCGGCAGTGCGGATGTAGGCGGGGATGGTAAGCATACGTGCTTTCAACGAAGCGCGGTAACGGCGCTCACCGGCAATAATCTGGTACGAATCATCCGACATTTTACGCAGGGTAATGGGTTGGATGATACCGATTTCGGCTATCGAGTCGGACAGTTCCTGCAAAGCAACTTCATCGAACTCGCGGCGCGGCTGGTTAGGATTGGGTGCAATCTTCGACAGTTCAATTTCGCTGATGGAAGAAGAACCTTCGGTTTGTACCTCGTCCATGGAGAGCAAGGCGTCGAGCCCGCGTCCTAAAGCATTTCTTCGTTGTACCATACTATCTTTGTTTATTTACTGTTTTTGCTAATCAATTCTTTGGCAAGGGCCAGGTAGTTCTTAGAACCGGTTGAGTCGGCATCGTACAAAATGGTAGGAATACCGTAGCTGGGCGCCTCGCTCAGTTTCACGTTGCGTTGAATAACGGTTTTAAACACCAACTCCTGGAAGTGGCGTTTTACCTCATCATAAATCTGGTTGGCCTGGCGCAAACGCGAGTCGTACATGGTAAGCAGGAAGCCTTCAATTTCCAATGACGGGTTCAGGCGCGACTTGATAATCTTGATGGTATTCAGCAGTTTACTGATTCCTTCCAGGGCAAAGTATTCGGCTTGCACGGGAATAATTACCGAGTCGGCAGCCGTCAGGGCATTCACCGTGATAAGACCCAATGAGGGTGAGCAGTCAATCAGGATATAATCGTAATTCTCTTTCAACGGTTCAATAACTCCTCTCAGGATTTTTTCCCGGTTGGGAAGGTTCAGCATCTCAATTTCGGCTCCTACCAGATTGATGTGCGAAGATACCACTTGCAGTGAGTCAATCTCCGTTTGGTGAATAGCCTTCTGTATATCGTCACCGTCAATGAGGCACTCATAAATGGTATGTGTGGCTTGTTTAATGTCCACTCCCAGTCCTGAAGAAGCATTGGCCTGCGGATCGGCATCGATAACCAATACTCTTTTTTCGAGTGTTGCAAGTGAAGCCGCGAGGTTAATGGTGGTGGTGGTTTTACCTACCCCTCCTTTTTGGTTAGCCAGAGCTATGATTTTTCCCATATTATCAATATTTATTGGCAGCGAAATAAGTAATAATAACTTAGAGAGCCTACAAAAAAAGAAAAAGTTTGCGAAATCTGTTCATAAATCAGCCCTTTTGTTAATAACTATCAGGATGCGGATGCTTTTTTTCTTTTTTAGCTTGCAAATATACATATTTAGTTTGAATTAGGCTTTTCTTTTTGGCTCGCTTGCAGAACATTAAGATTTGTAAACACCACCGGCTGAGTATTATGGCCTGATAATCTTGTTTCAGGCTTTAATAATTCAATATTAGGCCCTAATATCTTGTTATCAAGCCTTGATATTTCTTTTTCAGGCCCTGATAACGGGAAACACTTCCATCTTTTCTCCAAAACACTTCCATCTTTCCAGGAAAGATAACTTTCTTTGGGTGCAAAGATGGTTGTATTTAGGCATGAAGGGGGCTGGATAGCAGATGAAGGGGCATAACTTCATTGGAAATGCCGATGGATAAAGGGATACAGCTTGCCGGAAGGTTATGAAGGGGGGAAACAATTTTTCTATGTATTGCCGGGTAAACCTTTTTTCTTACTTTTGCAGGTACTAATTCAGACAATAGTAAAGACATGGAAAATAACCGCCCGCTCATTCTTATATCCAATGACGATGGAGTAACCGCTAAAGGTATCAGTGAATTAATTAAATTTCTTCGTCCACTCGGGGAGATTGTGGTAATGGCTCCCGATTCGGCACGCTCCGGTAGCGGATGCGCCATGACGGTAACCCAACCCATAAGCTACCGCCTGGTACGCCGCGATGTGGGACTTACCGTATATGCCTGCTCGGGTACGCCTACCGATTGTGTAAAACTGGCGCGTTGTACCGTGCTTGAACGTACGCCCGACCTGGTGGTAGGAGGTATTAACCACGGCGATAACTCGGCCACCAACGTACATTACTCAGGAACAATGGGGGTAGTGATTGAAGGATGTCTCAACGGAATACCTTCGATTGGATTCTCGTTGTGCAGCCATGATCCCGGTGCCGATTTTGAACCTGCCGGTCCGTACATCCGGAAGATAGCTGCCGCCGTATTGGAAAAAGGATTACCCGCGCTTACCTGCCTTAATGTAAACTTCCCCGCCGTGCCCGACATCAAAGGTGTAAAGGTATGCGAACAGGCCAAAGGAAGCTGGACCAACGAGTGGGAACTCTGCCCGCGTAAGAATGGTGCCAACTACTACTGGCTTACCGGTGAGTTTGCCGACCGGGAACCCGATAACGAAAAGAACGACCACTGGGCTTTGGCACAAGGCTATGCCGCCATTACTCCCGTGACGGTGGATGTAACGGCGTATGAGTTTATGAACGAATTGAAATCCTGGAATTTATGAACTACTATTTGATTGTGGGTGAGGCTTCGGGCGACTTGCATGCTTCGCACCTGATGGCTGCTTTGAAGGAACAGGATCCGCAGGCGGATTTCCGTTTCTTCGGGGGCGATTTAATGTCGGCAGTGGGAGGTACCCGGGTGAAACATTATAAGGAACTGGCATACATGGGCTTTATCCCCGTGTTGCTGCACCTGCGCACCATCTTTGCCAATATGAAATATTGCAAGAACGACATTGTGGAGTGGAATCCCGATGTGGTGATTCTGGTGGATTATCCCGGATTCAACCTGGATATTGCCAGGTTTGTACACACCCATACTCAAATACCGGTTTACTATTACATCTCTCCCAAGATATGGGCGTGGAAAGAATACCGCATCAAGAATATCAAGCGGGATGTGGATGAGCTTTTCTCTATCCTGCCTTTTGAAGTGGAATTCTTTGAAGGGAAGCACCAATACCCCATTCACTACATAGGTAACCCTACCGTAGACGAAGTGACTTCTTTCCTGAACGGCAATACGGATACCCCAAACCAGTTCAAAGCCGATAACGGATTGGACGACCGCCCCGTGATAGCCCTTTTAGCAGGTAGCCGCAAACAAGAAATCAAAGACAACCTGCCCGATATGTTACGGGCAGCTTCTGCATACCCCGATTACCAGTTGGTACTGGCGGGTGCACCCTCCATCTCACCGGAGTATTACCGCAAGTACATAGGCGATGTAAACGTGAAGATTGTATTCGGGCAAACGTACCGGGTACTGCAACATGCCCATGCGGCGTTGGTTACTTCGGGTACGGCAACGTTGGAAACGGCTTTGTTCCGGGTGCCTCAGGTGGTATGTTATCACACGCCCATCGGGACGGTTATCTCTTTTCTGCGCCGCCACATTCTGAAAGTAAAATACATTTCGCTCGTGAATCTCATTGCCGATAAAGAAGTGGTAAAGGAGTTGGTTGCCGATACCATGACGGTACCGCAGATGGAAGCCGAACTCCGGAAGTTGTTATTGGATACTACCTACCGCGAACAAATGTTTGCAGGTTATACATATATGGCCGAACGATTAGGTCCGGCCGGTGCACCACATCAGGCTGCGCGCCAAATGTTGGAGTGTTTAAAGAAGGGTTAATACGTACAGATAGACGGCAGCGGCGGGAATAGCCATCAACGCGCTGTCAAAACGGTCTAACAGTCCGCCGTGTCCGGGGAGTATGTTTCCTGAATCTTTGATTTGGAGTTGGCGTTTCAGCAATGACTCGGTCAAATCGCCCCAGGTGCCAAATACCACCACTACCAATGCCAGTCCCGCCCATTGCCAGGTAGGCATGAAATCGAAGTAATGGGCAAATACCAACGAAGAGGCAATGGCTACTACACCTCCACCGATAGAACCTTCCCAGGACTTCTTGGGCGAGATACGTTCAAACAAGCGATGCTTGCCAAACAGTGAACCTACGCAATAGGCTCCGCTGTCGCTCAGCCAAATGAATACGAATACTGATAAAGGCAATATCGGGTTATAGCTTACACTGCTAAAAACCGGATCTTGTTGGAATGCCAGGACGTTCAATGTGGCAAAAGGCAATGCGATGTAAAGTTGGCTCATCATGGCATACGCCCAGTTCAGAATGGGTTTCTCCCGCTTGAGGTAAAGCTCGCTGATAAGCAGATACAGCAATAATATCAGGTAAGGAATGAAAATTTCGGCCTTGGCAGCATCGATGCAGAACCCCATGAAAGCCAGGAACAGATAGGCTCCTCCCAACATGGTAATGGTTTTGTTGACAAAGACTCCCTCTGTTTTATTCATTAACAGCGCAAACTCCCTAACGGTTAATGCACTGAGAATTACGAACAGCGTTCCAAAAGCTAATGGATCAATCAGGATACATCCTATTAATACGGCAACGAATAGGAGTCCTGTAATGGTGCGAAGAATGAAATTATTCAAGGCAATCAGTATTATTGGTTTTGCGAATCAGTCTCTTGTTTCTCGGCCGGTTCGGCGGTTGCAGCGGGTTCGTTAGCAGCCGGTTCGGATACCGCTTTAGCATCCTGTTCAGATTTTCCCTTGGCAGCCATAATCTCTTCTGAGCGTGAAGCCCAGGGGCGTTTGCCAAAGATACGTTCCACGTCTTCTGCAAAGATTACTTCTTTGTCAATCAGGAGTTGTGCCAACTCGTTGTGACCTTCCTTATTGTCCGACAGGATTTTCTTGGCACGGGCGTATTGCTCGTTTACCATTGTCTTCACCTCATTGTCAATCAATTCGGCTGTTTTCTCACTGTAGGGGCGATTGAAAGAGTATTCTTCGTTGTTGTAATAACACAGGTTGGGCAGCTTGTCACTCATACCTAAGTAGGCAACCATGCCGTAAGCCTGTTTGGTAACACGCTCCAGGTCGTTCAATGCACCGGTCGAGATGCGTTCCAGGAACAAATCTTCGGCAGCGCGTCCACCCAACGTAGCACACATCTCATCGAGCATTTGTTCTTTGGTGGTAATCTGACGTTCTTCGGGCAAATACCAGGCAGCTCCCAAAGCACGTCCACGCGGAACAATGGTTACCTTGATAAGCGGGTTGGCATATTCTAACAACCAGGAGATGGAAGCATGACCGGCTTCATGCAACGCAATAGCGCGGCGTTCGGCTTCTGTGGTAATCTTGGTCTTCTTTTCCAAACCTCCGATGATACGGTCGACCGCATCGAGGAAGTCCTGCTTGCCCACAAATTTCTTGCCGTGACGGGCAGCAATCAAGGCTGCTTCGTTACAAACATTGGCAATATCGGCACCCGAGAATCCCGGTGTTTGGCGTGCCAGCAGGTCTACATCCACCGAATCGTCTATCTTGATGGGGCGCAAGTGTACGCCGAATACTTCTTTACGCTCGTTCAGGTCGGGCAGGTCAACGTGAATCTGACGGTCAAAACGTCCGGCACGTAACAAGGCCTTATCCAGTACATCCACACGGTTGGTAGCTGCCAGGATAATTACCCCACTGTTCGAACCGAAACCGTCCATCTCGGTGAGCAACTGGTTCAAGGTGTTTTCGCGCTCATCGTTTCCACCCATAGCCGGGTTCTTACCGCGGGCACGACCTACGGCATCAATTTCGTCGATAAACACAATACAGGGAGCTTTTTCTTTGGCTTGTTTAAAGAGGTCACGAACACGCGAAGCACCCACACCTACGAACATTTCAACAAAATCCGAACCTGCCAATGAGAAGAAAGGTACATTGGCTTCGCCGGCTACTGCTTTGGCAAGCAGTGTTTTACCGGTTCCCGGAGGGCCTACCAAGAGCGCACCCTTAGGAATCTTACCTCCCAGGTCGGTATATTTCTGCGGTTCTTTCAAGAACTCCACGATTTCTTCTACCTCTTGCTTGGCTTCCGCCAATCCGGCAACATCCTTAAAGGTAATACGGATGGCGCCGCCTTTCTCAAAGAGTTGAGCTTTCGATTTGCCCACGCTGAACACACCACCGGCTCCACCGGCAGCACCACCGCCCATCCGGCGCATAAAGAACAGAATCCAGAATCCAATCAGGGCAATAGGCAGGATGTTCCACAAGATAACAGAGAGGTAGTCTTTCTTTTTATCGTAAGAAAGCGTTCCGTCAAAACGGGCTTCTTCTTTCTCCTTTTGAAGGAAATTATCCAGGTTTTCGCGTGAAGGCGATTCGGTGCTAACCATCGGATTCTTACCCACGCGGGTAGAGTCTTGCTTGAATACTTGTCCTACAAAATTAGGTTTGATATAAAACTCAACCGAGTTATCATCATATCCGATTACTTTGCTGATGTATCCGTTGCGAACATACTGCTGAAATTCATCGTACGAAACCGATTTATTCATGGTGCTGTTCTGTGTTGTCCAGAAAAGTCCCATAATCATCAGGGCAATTACCATGTACAACCAGTTCAGGTTGAACTTGGGCATGTTGGTCTTATTGGGGGTATTGTTTTTTTTCTCTTCCATAATCTGTTAATCAATATCGGGGATGGTGGTTAACTTGGCATCGGCCCACAGGTGCTCCAAGTTGTAGAATTGTCTTACTTCGGGTAGGAATACGTGAACAAGAACATCTGAATAATCCATGGCCACCCATTCGGCATTCCGTTCGCCGTCAACGGCTGATGGCTTTTCGCCGGTAGTTTTACGGGTAGTTTCCTTGATAGAGTCTACAATGGCACCTACCTGACTGGGTGAATTCCCCTGGCAGATGACAAAGTATTTGCAAATGGTGTCATTAATACCGGTTAAATCGGCTATAACTATATTCTTGCCTTTTTTCTCTTGTATGCCTTCGGTTATTTTTTCTACTAATACGTTTGTTACGCTCATTACTGGGTCAATATCAGTTATTATTCTAATTTGTTACTAAACAAGCAAATGGGAGTCATTGTTTTTTCGACCCATTCTTGATATAACGTACAAATATACGGCGTTTTATCGTATCCGTGAAAGTAATGTGAAAAAACTCTTATTTTTTTGACTTTTTTAGGGAACTAATTGTATCCTGTGACTTGTGAATTGACAGGTGCCCTCAAAAAAATAAATGAAAACATTTTATGATATTAAATTTTGTGTATCTTTGCAGCCACAAATGAGAGTTATTGGGCTATGGTGTAATGGTAACACTTCAGATTCTGGTCCTGACTTTCCAGGTTCGAATCCTGGTAGCCCAACAACAAAAAAGCGCAGAACTTTGAGGTCCCGCGCTTTTTTTATGCTGCAAATTTGAGATTATTCGTTTTTTATCGACTCATCGATTACTTTGATTTTTTGCGAAATCAGCTCCAATTCCGCTTTCAGCTTTTCCACTTTCCGGTTCAATTCCGTTAACAGGCTGTTGCCTTTCTTAGACGAAGAGGTGAGGAAACCCAGGTTGTTTTCATAAGTTTGGAGTTCACTCTTCAGGCTTTCGTGTACCCGAACCAGCTTTTCGCGCTCTTTGTACAGCGATTGCTGACCGCCACCCTGGATGTTGCTGATAGACGATTTGTAGTTGCTCAGCTTCTTGTTGGAAGCACTGATGTTGAAACGTTCAAACAATTGGTCTACAGCTGTATGGTATTGTTTGTATAGTCTGTCTTTTTCTTTGAAAGGTACATGTCCCACACCGTTCCAGTCTTTCATCAGGTCGCGTACCAACTTAGAGGCTTCTTCCGTATCCATATCTTCCGGAATGGCATTCAGTTGGGCTATAATGTCTTTCTTCTTTTCCATATTCTCCACTTCAACCGAACGTTGCGAGTGGGTAGCTTTGTTTTTTTGTTCAAAGAAGTAGTCGCAAGCCGAGATAAAGCGTGTCCACACGGCATCCGAGTGTTTCTTGGTTACCGGTCCGATGGTTTTCCATTCCTTTTGCAGCTTGGTCAATGCGTCGGCGCTTGCTTTCCAATCGGTGCTGTCTTTTAGCGCTTCGGCTTGTTCGCACAAGGCCTTCTTCTTTTCCAGGTTTTCGTTCATGTTTTCCTTCAGCACCTTGTAGAACTCTCCTTTTTTCTTGAAGAACTCGTCACAAGCATGGCGGAAACGCTCAAATATCTTCACATTCATCTTCTGGGGAGCAAAACCAATGGTCTTCCATTTGTTTTGCAATGCAATTACCTCCTGAGTTTTGCTTTCCCAAGCGTTGAATGTTTTTAATTCGGTATATTCAATGGCTTCTACAATCTCGCAAATCACCGTTTTTTGATCCAGGTTGAGTTGCTCTACCTCTTTGAGTGATTCAAAATGTTGCTGATGGCGACGGTTTACCAATGTAGAGGCTGCTTTAAAGCGTGCCCAGATTTCGTCACGCAATTCTTTGGTCACCGGACCCGTATCGCGGAACTCCTGGTGCAGTTTCTGTAATTGGTGGAAAGCGGATACTACATCTTCCTCTTCTGCCAATCTTTCGGCAGCTTCGCAGAGGCGTTGTTTAATTTCGAGATTCTTCTTGAAATCGTATTCGCGGAACTCGTTGTTAAGTTTAAGTATATCATAGAATTTCTCTACATACACCTGGTAATTTTTCCAAAGTTCGTTTACTTTAGCTTGCGGAACCAGTTTGGTTTCGTTCCATTGTTGTTGCAGTTTCTTGAATTCAGTGTATGATTTATTGGCATCATCGGGCGATTCAACCAACTCTTTCAGCTCTTCAATGATAGAAAGTTTGACTTGCAGATTTTCTTCTTTGAGCTTTTCCAGTTCGTTGGCTTGCATGCTGCGTTTCTCCTTGATAGCAGCCATAGCTTCTTTAAAATCTTCCTCCAACGGATCCGGTTGTGGTACAAATTGTTCTTCCTCTCCGCCACCCTCTATGAATTGCTTCTTAGCGGCTTCCAATTCGGAGTTGTGAAGCCTGTAGAATGTTTGCTTCAACGCATCCAATTCCTGCTTGTTTGCATTTTCGGCATCCAGAACAAGTTCTTTCAGACGTGCCAACACTTCTTCTTTGGATGTCGGACGCGCTTCGGGTGCTTGTTTTTCTACTTCCGCATGTTCAGCTACAGGTTCTTGAATCTCTTCTGAAACCTCGGCTGTCTTTTTTTCGTCTTCTAATTCCCCTTGTTCCAAAGGAAGATTAGTGTCATGAGAGTCCATCATTGTTATTCGTTTTAGAGGAAGGAACAGAGTCCTATGTTATTCATTAGCTCACAAATAAATGAAATAAAACGTTCACTTCATAGTTTTTTTTAATATTTTTTTCGTAGTGAGCCTTCTACGAGAGCAATACGGTAAAGGTCATATAGAGCAACATACCGATAATGTCATTGGTAATGGAGATAAAAGGACCGGTGGCAATGGCCGGGTCTATTTTTAATTTCTCCAGGGTCAAAGGTACCAGGGTGCCAAAGATAGAGGCAAACATAACGACTGCAAACAGGCTGATAGAAACGGAGTAAGTTACCGTTTCTGAGGCTCCGAAGCGAATGAAGTTATAGGTGTACACCAACAATGAGATGATGGTGGCATTGATTAAAGCTACGACTGCTTCCTTGGATACTTGCTTCAAGGTATCTTTGGCATCGAGCGAATTATTGGCCAAGCCCTGTACCACCAAAGCCGATGATTGAGTTCCCACATTACCGCCTGTTCCACCAATCAACGGGATATACAAAGCCATTTCGGGATGTGCGGCGAAGGTGGAATCGAAATTTCCCAGAATCATGGAGTTTCCAATACCGCCAATCATGCCGATGAGCAGCCACGGAAGGCGGGCGGTGGTTTGCCGCATCACGTTATCGTCCGTTTCAATGTCTTGCGAAAGACCCGAAGCCAACTGGTAATCGCGTTCGGCCTGTTCACGGATTTCGTCCATCACGTCGTCAACGGTAATTTGTCCTACCAGCCGTCCGATACTATCCAGTACGGGCACGGCCACCAAGTCATACTTCTCGATAGTTTGCGCCACTTCCTCGATGGGCATGTCAACATGTACCGCAATAGGGTCCTTTTGCATTACATGTTTCACTTTAGATACCGAAGGAGAGGTAATCATTTTCTTTAAAGGGAAAATACCCCGCAGGCGTTCGTCATCATCGATTACATATACATAATAGATTTCGTCCAACTCCTCTGCCTGCTCACGCATTTCTTTCAAGCACTCGGGCATACTCCAGTTCTCGTTTACGAGTACCATTTCAGTACCCATCAAACCACCGGCGGTATCTTCGTCATACTTCAACAGGTCGACAATATCTCCTGCCTGTTCAATATCTTCAATGTGCGAGAGAATCTCTTCCTGCTTCTCCTCGTCCAGTTCACGCATCAGGTCCACCGCGTCGTCGGTGTCCATGTAGTCTACAAACCGCTTGGCAATAGTTTCCGAAGGGATAATTTCCAGGAATTCCTTACGAACGTCCTCATCCATCTCAACGAGTACGTCGGCTGCCGTTTCATTATCCAGTAAACGGTATATAAAACGAGCTTCCTCCGCTTTCAGGTCATTACACAACTCGGCAATATCGGCCGGGTGGAGGTCGGTGAGCAGTTCTTTAATTTTATCGCCTTCTTTCAGGTCGATAAGATTCTTTACGTTATCGATGTATTCTTCAGTAATTTCCATACTCGATCCCTTTTTTGATGGTTACCTACTTGTGCGGCATGTCTCACTTCATGGCTGCCAGTGCTTGCTCCACACGGTTGGTCAGCTCTATAAACTCCTGTACCGAGAGTTGTTCGGGGCGTTTGTTGAATACGGGGTCTTCCGTAAGCGGACACTCTTTCCCGAGAATCGGTTTAATGGAGTTGCGCAATGTTTTTCGTCGTTGGTTGAAGGTGGTTTTTACCACCTGTTTAAATAGCTTCTCATCGCAACCCAGTGTTTGCGTACTGTTGCGTGTCATGCGTATTACGGCACTCTTTACTTTGGGGGGCGGGTTAAATACATGTTCGCTTACCGTAAACAGGTACTCAACGCTGTACCAGGCTTGTATCAGGATACTGAGAATGCCGTATGTTTTGCTTCCCGGTCCGGCGGCAATGCGCTCTGCCACTTCTTTCTGAATCATGCCGGTACAACACGGAATCAAATCTTTATGTTCCAGCATCTTGAAAAATATCTGGCTGGAGATGTTATACGGGTAATTGCCGGTGAGCACAAACTGTCCGCCATCGAAGAGGCGTTGCAGGTTCATTTTCAGGAAATCGTCCTCAATAATATGGTCTTCCAGTGACGGATACGCTTCACGCAGGTAAGCCACCGATTCGTAATCGACCTCTACTACCTTGAGCAAACGCTCTTTTTGAACCAGGTATTGGGTTAGTACCCCCATACCGGGCCCTACTTCAAGAATGGGAAGTGTGGGACAAGCGTCCACGGTATCGGCAATACCCTGTGCCACTTTCAAATCCTTCAGGAAGTGTTGTCCGAGAAACTTTTTGGGCTTTACTACTCTCATGTATCACTAATTTAACTACTTTTGCAGCCGACAAAGGTAATTCTTTTATGTGAAGAATGAGTTAAACGGAATGAAGAAACTAATAAAAAAAGGCCTAAAAATAGTATTGCCTGTGGTGCTCGGCGGCTTTATCCTCTTTTGGGTATACCGTGATTTCAACTTCACGAAAGCTGCCGATGTGCTGATGCACGGCATGAATTGGTGGTGGATGCTTCTTTCTTTGTTGTTCGGAATTCTGAGCCATGTATTCCGCGGCTGGCGTTGGAGGCAGACGTTAGAACCACTGGGTGCCTATCCCCGCAAGAGCGATTGTGTGAATGCCATCTTCATTTCGTATGCCGCCAATCTGGTATTGCCCCGTATGGGCGAAGTATCACGCTGCGGTATTCTTGCCAAGTATGACGATGTTTCTTTTTCTAAATCATTGGGTACGGTAGTCACCGAACGGTTGGTAGATACCCTCTGCATCGGACTCATTACCGGTATTACCCTATTGTTGCAGATGCCGGTTTTCAAATCGTTCTTTATAAAGACCGGTACCGATTTGCCTTCGCTGGTGCACATCTTTACTACCCCCGGATTCTATATTATTCTGTTCAGTGTTATAGGTGTTATCATCCTGCTGTACTACCTGATGCGCGCCCTCTCTTTCTTTGAAAAGGTAAAAGGTATTGTGCTTAACGTGTGGGAGGGAGTAATGTCGTTGAAAGACGTTCGTAACATTCCGCTCTTTATCCTTTACACCGTACTTATCTGGGTGTGTTATTTTTTTCACTTCTACCTCACCTTCTTCTGCTTCGAGTTTACCTCCGGTTTAGGAATGCTTGCCGCCCTGGTATTATTTGTGGGTGGTACGTTTGCCGTCATTGTCCCTACGCCTAATGGGGCCGGTCCCTGGCATTTTGCCATCATATCCATGATGATGCTTTACGGCGTTCATGAGACCGATGCAGGAATATTTGCACTGATTGTACATGGAATTCAGACATTTTTAGTAGTTTTGTTGGGCATATATGGTATGGGAGCTTTATCCTTTGCCAATAAGCAACGAAACTAATACCCTAAAACAATCTGTTATGAGTACAATTCTATCTTTGCAACCACAGAATGTGTGGAAGCATTTCTATTCTCTCACTCGTATTCCTCGCCCGTCGGGTTACATGCAACCGGTAACGGAGTTCCTTGTAAAGTTTGGAAAAGACTTAGGTTTAGAAACCTTTGTTGACGAGGTTGGTAATGTCATTATCCGTAAACCCGCTACTCCGGGTATGGAAAATCGTAAAGGGGTTATCCTCCAGGCGCACATGGATATGGTGCCGCAAAAGAATAACGATACCGTTCATGATTTTGAGAAAGACCCTATTGAAACGTATGTAGACGGCGAATGGCTGAAAGCCAAAGGAACTACCCTCGGTGCCGATAACGGACTGGGCGTTGCCGCCATCATGGCTGTATTCGAAGCAACCGACTTGAAGCACGGTCCGCTCGAAGCGTTGATTACCAAAGACGAAGAAACCGGCATGTACGGCGCTTTCGGTTTGAAAGCCGGTACGGTGAACGGTGAAATCATGCTGAACCTCGACTCAGAAGACGAAGGCGAACTCTACATCGGTTGTGCCGGTGGTATGGATGTAACCGCTTCGTTGGAATACAAGGAAGTAGAGCCCGAAGCAGACGATATTGCCATACAGGTAAACCTGAAAGGCTTACGAGGTGGACACTCCGGACTCGAAATTAACGAAGGACGTGCCAATGCCAATAAACTTCTGGTACGTTTTGTACGCGAAGCTGTTGCCAGTTATGAAGCACGCCTTGCCAGTTGGACAGGCGGTAACATGCGCAACGCTATTCCGCGCGAAGCCTCTGCCGTACTCACCATTCCTGCCGAGAATGAAGACGAACTGTTGGAACTCATTCAATACTGCGAAGACCTCTTTAACGAAGAATATGCAGCGACCGAAACGCCTATCAGCCTCACAGCCGAACGCGTGGCTCTGCCTGCCGGTGAAGTTCCCGAAGAAATACAAGACAACCTCATCAGTGCTATTTTTGCCTGCCAAAATGGTGTTATGCGTATGATTCCTACTGTACCCGATACGGTAGAAACGTCATCGAATCTTGCCATTATTCAAATTGGTGGTGGAAAAGCCGAATTCCGCATCCTGGCACGTAGCTCTTGTGATAGCATGAAAGAGTGCCTTACCACCAGTTTGGAGTGCTGCTTCTCCATGGCAGGTATGAAGGTGGTGATGAGCGGAGGTTATTCCGGCTGGCAACCTAATGTGGAATCACCTATCCTGCATGCCATGAAGGCATCGTACAAAACGCAGTTTGGCGTAGAACCGGCTGTGAAAGTTATTCACGCCGGATTGGAATGTGGTATCATTGGTGCTGTAATGCCGGGATTGGATATGATATCCTTCGGCCCCACGTTGCGCTCGCCGCACTCACCCGACGAACGTACCTTGATTCCTACCGTACAGAAATTTTATGACTTCCTGGTGGCTACACTGGAACAAACTCCCGTTAAGTAAGAACAACAGAGAGCACAGAAGGATGACATACTTTTGTGCTCTCTGCATTTAACCGCATATAATTGGAAACAAGTTACCTCCATAAATTACAAAACTACCTGCGATGTCCATACCCTGTGGTGTATGGCCGTTGGAAAGGTGTTTTGGTTTCGTCAATCCTGGTATTTCTTATCCTTGCTCTTTTACAACCTTTTGGTTTGTGGGCTGTACCTGAGTACAAACTCCTTATCTTATTAGGTTACGGTTGTGTTACCGCTCTTTTTCAACTGATTCCTACTTACCTCTTTCCTTTTATGGCACCTCGTTATTACCGGGCCGAGCAATGGACATTGGGTAAGCAGCTGCTTCAAATGGTATGGATATTATTCTTTGTCGGCGTGGGTAACAGCCTGTATTCCTCTTTTGCATTAGGCTTGGAGTTTGGGTGGCTTTCATTGGGGTATTTCCTGGTGATGACAGTGGCGATAGGCATCTTTCCTATTGGAGTATATACGTTACTTAACCAAAACCGGTTGTTGACTCTGCACCTGAAAGAGTCTCAGGAGATGAATGCACATTTGCAAGGCAAGCAATGGGCAGATGTAGAACCGTCGGTTGCCATAACTTTTCAGGGAGGAAGCAAAGAGGTGCTTACCATTGATGCGGCGAGCCTGCTTTATGTAGAAGCTGAAGGTAATTATATTAAAGTGGTATATATCGAAGCAGAAAAAGTGACCTCTGCCTTGTTGCGGGCTACCATGAAGCAAGCCGAAGACACTGTTTTGCCGGTTGCTTACTTGGTGAGATGCCACCGGGCGTTTTTAGTAAACGTGCAGGCGGTGGTGAATGTAGGGGGAAACTCACAAGGTTATCGGTTAAAAGTAAAAGGTTGTGTCGATGAAATCCCTGTATCGCGTGCTTATTCCAAATCGATAAAAACGTGGATTGAGATGGTTTAAACCTATTCCTTCGTCACTAAAGATGTGCAGTTGGTCACAACCAACCGTCGTTTGTCACAAATCCGGGCAGTCTGTCCCGGATATTTTTTTGTTGTTTTCTACCTTTCTATGTTTGCTGACGAAAACAATAGCAAACAAGTACATGAAAACAACATTTATCCTCTCTGTTACAGTGCTGAGCCTTCTTTTAGCAACAACTACCCGGGCGCAACAGGTGACAACGGATACCATCCGGCTCACCCTGTTCACCGATAGCGTTGCGCTGAGCGAAGTCGTGGTAAAAGGAAGCCGCAAACCCAAAACCAACAGCCGTTGGAACGACCTTCAACCTGTAGACCTGCTTACTGCTGCCGGAACCAACGGTAATGTGTACGGTGCGCTGCAAACACTACCCGGTGTACAACTACAGGGTGAAAGCGGCCGATTACTGGTTCGCGGTGGTAGCAGTCGCGAAACACAAACTTACATCGATGGCATGCACGTACTTAATCCGTACACTTCCACCGGGAACGAGATGCCCGCCCGCGGACGTTACTCTCCTTTTATGTTTGAAGGCATTAACCTTTCTACCGGCGGTCAACCGTTGGAGTATGGCGATGCGCTATCGGGTGTATTGCCAATGGACACAAAAAATCACAGCCGTACCAATAAACTGGGTGCCAACCTTTCAACCGTCGGGGTAGGAGGTGGCGGTACACAAACCTTTAAAGATGGATCTGTTTCGGCCAATATCGATTACCTTAATATGGGGCCATATTACCATGTTTACCCCAGCAGGGTTGAATTTGAAAAACCGTACCGTACGTGGAACGGGTCTGCTCAGGTGCGTTATTCGCCCGATGAATACGGGGTTTTTAAGGTATTTGCCGGGTACGATCGTACCGACTTTTCCAACTACACCGGTACATCCTGCCGGCTCTTCGCCTTGCAAGAAGATAACTACTATCTGAATACAACGTACCGTAGGCAAGCTCCTTCGGGTTGGAATAGTTTCGTGGGACTTGCCTTGTCGGCTTTTAACCGCAAAGTAGATGGAGCCGCTCAGGATGCCGACCGTTGGCAGGAGCAACAACAGGAATTGCATTTGAAAGGCAAACTTTCTAAATCGTTGTCGCCCGTATGGCGCATGGAGGCAGGTGCCGAAACAATGCTGCGCCGTTATGCCGATAACTACGTATGGGGCAGTACAGATGCCGATAACCGCCTTCATCCATCCGTTTCGGCTTTGTTTGCTTCGGGTACCATTTACTTGTTGGAGAATCTGAAAGCCGAACTCTCTTTGCGTGGAGAGTACACGGCGCCCAGTAAGCAAACCATTCTTTCGCCCCGCATAACGGTGGATTACCGTTGGCAGGATGTTGTATTCTCGGCCACTGCCGGGCGTTATACCCAACTGCCCGAAGTGGAATATCTGTTGCAGAACACTTCGTTACTGTCCGAAACCTGCCGGCAATACAACTTCGGTATTCGGTATGACCAACCGGGACGTTACCTCAAAGCCGAACTCTATTATAAGGATTACAGCCGGTTGGCACTGGTAGGAGCCGACGGAGCTTCGGTTACTTCCGATGGTTACGGTACAGCACGTGGTGTAGATTTCTTTTTCAGCGACCGCAACCTGTTTCCGCATTTTGAGTACCAGTTGGCTTACTCGTACAACGACTCGCAACGGAAGTATGGTAGCTATCCGGAGCTTACCACTCCGCAATATGCTACGCGGCACAACGCTTCGGTGGTATTGAAGTACACCATCCCGTCATGGAATACCATCTTTGGAGTAACCAATCAGTTTGCCAGCGGTCGCCCGTATCATAATCCGGAACGTAGCGGACTGATGAATGATGAGGCTAAACCGTTCAACAGTTTGAATGTTAGCATTACCCATCTGTTTAGTCGCAAAGTAATGGTATATGCTTCGGCCGATAATATCTTATGCCGTCGCAATGAGTTTGGACGTGTAAATGGGGCATCGGTACTACCTTCGAGCGACCATTTTTTCTATGTGGGCCTGTACATTACTTTAGGTAAAAATGCAGCTTACGATTTTTCTAATTTCTAAATACTAACTCAATTAAATTACACCGTATGAAAACAATTGTTTTATTCGCACTGCTTGCATTGTCAAGCACAATGGCCCTGTGCCAGAACCTCACGTTGGAAGTAAAAGGTTTTGAGAAACCTGAAGGACACCTTTACGTAGCCTTGTACAGCAGTAAAGACGATTTTTTAAAGAAACCTGCAGCAGCTTTCCGGGTAGATGTAAAAAGCGAAACATTATCCATCCCCTGTCAAGGCTTACCGGCAGGAATGTATGCCATCTCCATGTATCATGATGCCAATGGTAACGGAATACTCGATACGGGCGCTTATGGACGGCCGTTGGAGAAAACAGGCTTTAGCCGCGACGCCGAAGGTGTGATGGGTCCTCCTTCGTTTGAAAAGTGTTGTTTTGAGTTGAAGAATGATACTACTTTGGTGATTCATTTGAAATAACTTTTTCACAACCCTTAGTCCTTTATTGTTTTTCTTTTATTATCCTATAATAATTATCTTATACAACCTACGCACTTACGCGCTTTCTCTGAAATCCTTTATTCATCGGAATTTATGTGCGTGCGTAGGATAATTTTCATCCTACGCACTTCTTACGCACCTACTTTAATGAAACGATGTATTGATTTGTCTTTTAAAGTGTTACGAAAAATAGTCTAATATGTCTATCACAACACAAATGAAGTATAAAGCTTTAGCTCATGGGCTTTTCACTCAAAACTAAGCACTAATTCCTCTAAAACTATATAGGAAAGAACTTCTTTCTATCCTTTCATAATCTTGTAACATAGTTAGAAAACCTCATGAACACCCGGGTGTACGTATGGCATACACCCGGGTGTAGGAAGTGTGTACACCCGGGTGTAAAACCCCTCTACACCCGGGTGTAGCAAAGGTTTATTAAGTATGTTATCAAGATATTATCGGCAAGTAACGAGATGTTTGCCCTTGAGATGCAACACATTTGCGCCTTAATAAATTCAAAACAGCTTCTTAGTCCCCCAAGGTTTGCAACTTATAGGTTCAGATTCTCTTTCAACAGTTTATATCCGGAAAGGCTTACTTTAAGTTGGGTACCGTTTTTGAGCAACAACCGGTAATTCTCCTTCCCAAATAGTTCCACGCGCGAAATCTGCGTTACATTCACAATGGTCGAGCGGTGTATGCGTACAAACAGCCCTTTAGGCAGGTGTTGGTCGAAGTAGCGCATGGTTTGCTCCTTTACGTATTGTCCGTTGGGGTCGATGAGTGTCACATAATCGCCACAGGCTTGAATGTAGAGTAGCTTCTCCACTTCAATCAGGTGGATGCGCGTACCATCTTTAACCGTGATGCGGGTGAACGTTTGCTCTTCGGCGGTTGAAGTTCCGGAGGCTTCCTCTTGCCGTTGTTCGTCAAATGGTATCTCGCCTTCCAACTGTTCGATGCGGTATTGCAGTATCCTGTTTTTGTACCACAAGGTTACTGATGTCCAGCACAATACACCCATTGTAATACGAAAAGGCAGGGTGGCATAAAAAGGAATATACCTGTCGGTGGCTACCCACTCAATGCCCGATTGAATGGCAAAACAACCTGCCAACCAGAGCAACAATGCCAGCACGTTTGCCAGGAGTGTGGCCGACGGGTAATTTACGTACCCGATAACAAACCACATCAGATAAGCCAATGCACCCAGGAGGGCTACTCCCAATATTCCGTCGGCCAGGGCGTAAGATACCGGTACATCGGCATACGCTATCAACAGCGCAGCTTGTATACCTGCCAATACAGTGCCCGATGCAACAACCGGAATGCCTAAAGGCGGATTGTATGTCAGCGGATGAGCATCCATCGGCTAACTCTTTATTTCCAGTCCGCCCAACGAAATGTTACCTTGTATAACCAGCCGTTTGCTTTGGTCGATGTTGGGAGCAATGTAACGTTTGTCCTCTGCCGAACCCAAAGAGAGGCTGCAGGCAAACTCTACCTTCCAATCACTGGGTACATAAAGTACCACACCGCCAAGGGCGCAATCGATACCGATAAACGTGTCGCCGGGTGCCAATGTGGTACGGCGTAAGTCAATCTCGGTACCTCCGAATTTGTTGTGGATGTAACCGCCTTTGAAAACCTCGTCGAGCACTACTTGTTTCACGCCTCCGAATACGTTTTCACTTGTCAGGACACCGTCGTTTGTTTCGTACTTTGTTTTCGAAAACTCATTCATACGGTTGCGGGGTGTACCGTGCCAGTTCGATTTTGAAAGCATCAGAAGTCCGACAATAATCAGGATAACCGGCCAGGTCAATATCGACATGTCTATCCAGAACCACGGGGCTATCAGTTTGGGGAAGAGGAAACTCACACCCACTACCGTCAGTATAACACCGCTCCACCAATGTTTAAACAGGATGTTGAATACACCAATCACAATAAGCAGCATTTGCCATGATACCAGCGTGTGATATACATCCAGATTTATCCATCCCAGGTTGCTGCCCAGTTTCAGAACACCTACCGCAATAAATAACAAAGCAACCAAATACTTGGATGAGGTTCCTTTCGAAGAATACTGTTGTTTATTTTCCATATCGCATTTGTTTTTTTGATGGAACAAAGATACGAGGCTTGCGGTTAGCGTGAAATAGTTTTTCGCTGATTATCAACTCCAAATCGGTGAATACCGGATAATTCCCGATAAAGGCAGCGCACTAAAAGCGGTAACCGATGGAGAAGAGGCCGTCGATGTACGATCCCGGTCCGGTGGTATACCAAATACCGTTATTCATTAAAGTGATAAAAACATCTTCGGGCGCGGCAATGGGAGTATCTACACCTCCTACAATCTTAACTCCTAAATTCATATCGAGCGACCATCTTTTGTCTTTTCCGAACAGTACCTGATAACCTGCCGCCACTCCGCCTCCGAAGCTGGAGAAATTATATTTCACCTCCTCGTTCGGTTTGCTATGATCCTTATACTCCTTGGTATATTCGTGGCGGAAAAATCCACCCACCGCTTTGCCTTGCAGGTAAAGTCCTTCCGGAGCCGAACCAAAACAGTAAAATCTCAGGAATGGAGCCGCTTGTACTCCGGGAAAGCTTCCGTAATAGCCGGTAAATACACCACCCCAGGTAATGTGGTCGGTGGCAACACGTTCATACTTAATGCGCAGTCCGTTCCACAAACGGAAGGGCGAAACTGATAATACATTCTTCGGGTCGTTTTGTGCACCGGCTGTAGAAGAGAGGGCAACCAGTGTGAGCAGTAGTAAGAGTATTTTCTTCATACAACTTTTGTGTTTAAATGTTATAATGTGTTTTTAATTGCAACAAAGATAAAGTTTTGATTGGTATGTGAAACGTTATTACGCAATATTTTGCAGAAAATGTATTTAGAGGTAAAGTTGTAATACAATGAGATTTCAGGTTATTTAAGCTAAAATCAACCTGAAATTAAACTTTTCTATCTTACTTTGTGTCATAACATAGTACAAACAAATATTGAATATATATGAAACTGAAGCAACTTAGTATTGCGTTCCTATGCCTGTTAGGAGTAACCATGAGTGTACATGCGCAAACATACGACCAACTTTGGAAACAAGTAGACCAAGCCGAGAACAATGGTAAACCGCAAACTGCCATCGAAATAATTACCCGTATCGGTGAGAAAGCTACTGCCGAGAAGAATGCCGGGCAGCTGCTTAAAGCAACCACCGAGCGCATGAAGTTTCGCAACCGGTTAACCCCCGATAGCTTTTATGTAGGCGTGCAGCACTTGGAACAATGGGCCATTACTGCCGAAAAGCCACTGGATAAGGCGGTAATACACTCCCTGTTAGCCGAAGTATATGCCAATTATGCCGCACAAAACCAATGGCAACTGCGCCAGCGTACCGATATTGTCGACGAAGAACCCTCGGCCGATATACGCGAATGGAGTAGTAACCAGTTTGTACAACAGGTGCTTGCGCACAGCCGCGAGGCTTTCAAGGACAAGGAGTTGTTACTTGCCGCCTCATCGCAAACCTATCTGCCGTTTGTAACACAGGGCGAGGGCAGTACATATTATAAGCATGACATGTATCATTTGTTGGGTAGCCGTGCCGTCGATGCACTGGAAACCGTACGCTACCTGGATAAGGATACCGTAGCGGTTGCCGGGATACAGAAACTGTACAAAGAGATGTGCGCCACCTACAACCGTCCCGGAAGCGAAGAGGCGCTGGTACTGGTAACACTTGATTACCTGAACTGGAACCGTAGTGTAGACACCCCTGTTCGTCCGTTGCGGCGTTCGGGCGGGCAGTTGGGATTGGCGCAAGATCCTTATCTTGCCAAACTCAACCGGCTTATCGAACAATATAAATCGTATCCCGTTTGTGCCGAAGTGTACTTGGCTAAAGCCAATTACGCATCGGGAAAGCAGGAACAAAGTGCTGCTTTGCAACTCTGCGAAGAAGCCATCAGGCAATACCCTGCTTACAAACGCATCAATGCCCTGAAGCAGTTAAAGCAATCTATTCTGAATCCCGAATTGAATGCTTATTGCGATAAGATTGTGTATCCCGGCGAAGAGATAAAATTGTCGGTACATCACCGCAACCTGGACGGATTCAAGGTAGCATTCTACCGGGTGAATATGACAAGCATTCCCAAGGAAGAGCCTGAGATAACCGATGCCTTCCTTAAAAAGAACGCTTCGCAACCCACTTACCAACAAATAGCTTTACACCGTACCGCCAATTACATAGCCAAAGATACCACCATTACCCTGAAGATGCCCGCTGAAGGCATGTACGTAATGCGTATAATAGCCAATGGCGACTCTAAAGTGCAGAACGGGCAGTTCCTGTACTCCACCCGTATGTATATGATGACACGTACCCTGGGACAGGATACGTATGAGATGGTTGTTCTCGATGCACAAACCGGTCACCCCATCCCACAAGCCACTGTAGCCCTCTATACTGCCGATAATAAACTGTACAAGCAACTCACCACCGATACCAACGGAAAATGCAGTTTGCCGTACAGCCGCGACTATCAAAAAGCCCGTGTATGGAAGGATACCGACCAATGGATGCCTTACAAGCAGTTGAATAAAAGTCGCACCTACCTCTATGATGCTAAAGATAATCAGGAGAGCGTTACCTTGCTTACCGACCGCTCGTTGTACCGCCCCGGGCAAACCGTTTATGTAAAAGGTATTGCTTATACCCAACAGGTAGATACCGCCCAAGTAATTGCCGCACGTACGTATGAACTTAAGTTGATTGACGCCAACCACCAAGAGGTAGCCAAACAGGAGGTTCGTACCAATGAATTCGGCTCGTTTACTGCTAATTTTGCATTACCTGCCGTATGCCTTAACGGTACTTACACGCTTCAAACCCCGCAGGGACAAGCCCGCATCCGGGTAGAAGAGTACAAACGCCCCACCTTCGATATAACATTTGATAAGCTGGAAGGCTTTTACCAACTGGGTGATAGTGTGCAACTCGTAGGACATGCACAATCGTTTACCGGCGTACCTTTGCAGGATACTCCGGTGCAATACACCGTAACCCGTTTGCTGCGAATGGGCTTTGGTGGCTATTATAATGCGAATGACGAGTTATTGGATTCGGGTACCGCTATCCTCGATGCCGATGGTAAATTTGTTGTCCCCGTTCATTTGCTGGGAGAGGCGGATAAATCGAGCTTCTTCCTCTATCACTACCAGATAGATGCAACGGTTACCAATGTGGCCGGCGAAACACAATCGTCCTCATACACCATTGCCGTAGGTGATCCCTCATTGATATTGAGCACCAACTTGTCTGATGAGGCTTTGCTGAGCAAGGATACACCCATCAAACTCACCTTTAAGGTAACCAATCTCGACGGGCAACCGGTAGCCGTTGAAGGAACGTATGCCCTGTACCCAATTACTGATACCAAGAAACACATCTTAGCTAAAGAACCGGTACTGAAAGGTACGTTTACGGCAAACCGTGAAATGGTAATGGAGGCCTGGCAGTCGTTACCTTCGGGAAGCTATGAATTAAAAATGGTAGTGAACGACCAACAAGGCAGGGAAGTTGAGAAAGAATGTACCATTGTGCTCTTCTCGTCGAAAGATAACCGTCCCGCTACCGACACCCCGTTGTGGTACCACGCCGGGAATACCAGTTTTGATGCCGCGCATCCTGCTACCTTTAGTATGGGAACCTCGTTCAAAGATGCCTATGTAATGATGAGTGTATTCCAAAGCGACAAGCTCATTGAAGAACGTACATTCGTTTTGACCGATTCCATCGTGCATTTCGAATATCCGTACCGGGCAACTTATGGTCAGGGTATCACAATCGATTTCTCGCTTGTAAAAGACGGTAACCGGCAATCGCAACAAGTACAGCTCAAAAAACGGATACCCGAAAAGCAATTGCAGGTGAAGTGGGAAGTTTTCCGCGACAAGTTACGCCCCGGGCAACAGGAAGAGTGGAAGCTCACGGTGAAAACTCCGCAAGGAGCACCCGCCTCTGCCGAGATGTTGGCGCTGATGTACGATGCTTCACTCGATAAGATTTGGAAGAGAGACCAGAGCCTGGCGGTAGGCTATGGTTATGCATTGCCTGTTACCCAGTGGACAACGGGGTATAGCGGCATGAATTATTTCCACAATTGGTTTGCTACTCCTCAACTCAAAGTGCCGGGATTGGAGTACGACCGCTTCCCTTACATGGATTACATGCTTCATCAGCCACGCCCCATGATGATAAGAGGCGTTGGTTCTGTGAAGAGTGCTGTTGTACAGGAAGAAATGGAAATGGTGTCTAATAAAACCTACTCATCCAACGACATGGAGTTGAATGAGGTGGTGGCTCTATCGGATATGCAACCTGTAGTTGCAGGTTACGCCACTGCGGCAACTGAACAACTTCCCGAAGCTACTGCCGACCTGCGTACCAACTTTGCCGAAACGGCTTTCTTCTATCCGCAGTTGCGTACCAACGAACAAGGAGAGATTGTATTCTCGTTTACCATGCCCGAGAGTCTTACCCGTTGGAACTTCCGTGGCTATGCCCATACCCAAGGCATGCTTACCGGCATGCTTACCGGCGAAGCTACCACCAGCAAAGAGTTTATGCTCACACCCAACCTGCCGCGCTTTGTGCGGGTAGGCGATAAAACATCGGTAGCAGCTTCTGTAGCCAACCTTACTGGCACTGCCGTGAACGGAACGGTAAGTCTTTACCTGTTTGACCCCGTTACGGAGAAGGTGATTGCTACCCAAAAACAACCGTTTGCTCTGGAAGCCGGGCAAACCAAAGGTGTCAGTTTCCGGTTTGATGTGACTGATAAGTACGATGTATTGGGCTGTCGCCTGATAGCCGACGGAGGAACATTCAGCGATGGCGAGCAACACCTGTTGCCGGTACTGAGCAATAAGATAATGCTTACTGAAACAGTAGCCATGCCGCTACGTGGCAACCAAACCCGCACGTTCACGTTAGACAAGCTGTTCAACAACCATAGCAAGACAGCCAGCAATAAGCAACTCACGGTAGAGTTTACCGGTAATCCGGCATGGTATGCCATCCAGGCATTGCCTGCTTTGAGTCTACCGGTGAATGATAATGCCATCTCCTGGGCTACTACCTACTATGCCAATGCATTGGCAGCCTACATCATGAACAGTCAGCCACGTATCAAGGCGGTGTTCGACAGCTGGAAAGCCGGTGGCGGAACCAAAGAAACGTTCATGAGCAACCTGCAAAAGAACCAGGAAGTAAAGAATATCCTGTTGAACGAATCGCCCTGGGTGATGGAAGCCAAGAACGAAGAGCA
Source organism: Bacteroides sp. (assembly GCA_031554285.1). Classification (GTDB taxonomy): domain Bacteria; phylum Bacteroidota; class Bacteroidia; order Bacteroidales; family Bacteroidaceae; genus Bacteroides. Next base: position 11,828 of record JAVBVL010000003.1, on the reverse strand, counting down.
ACAAAAGCAACGCATAGCCACGCTGTTCGATTTGAATAACGTAGCCAATAACCGCATAACCGCCCTTGCTAAGTTGAAGGAGCTTCAATTGTCTGATGGTTCGTTTGCCTGGTACAAAGGTATGCAAGGCAGTGGCTACATTACAAGTTACATTGCCGCGCTGAATGCCCGCCTGGGTAAACTAACCGGTGCATCTGTCGATAAGCAGTTGCTTGAGATGCAGACCAAAGCCATCAACTTTGTGATGGAAGGCGCCAAGAAAGAATACAAGAGTCTCCAAAAAATGGAAAAAGAAGGGAAGAAGGTAACTGCACTTTCCGGATCGGCCATAGAATACCTATATATAATGGCGCTCTCTAACACAGAAATAGGTAAGCAGGAAATGGATAAGTATTTCCTTTCCAAAGCTGCCGGTATGTTGGGAACTTCGTCCATGACTACGAAAGCCAAGTTGGCGGTTGTCTTCAATCAAGCCGGTCGCAAGCAGCAAGCCGATGCGTATATGGCCTCCCTGAAAGAGCACCTGGCAACTACCGACGAGCAAGGCATGTACTTTGCCTTCAACGAGAATCCTTATTCATGGAACGGACAACCCATTCCCGCCCATGTACAGGTAATTGAAGCCTTCGATCAGGTTTCAAACGATGAGGCTACCGTAGAAGAAATGAAACTCTGGCTGCTGAAACAAAAGCAAACCATGCAATGGAACTCGCCGGTAGCCACAGCCGATGCCGTATATGCACTACTGTACCGTGGCAAGAGCTTAACCGATACACAAGGTGGTGCCCGTATCACCTTTGGCGATAAGGTAATGGATACACAAAACAGCCAAATGGCAGGCTTGAACTACATCAAAGAAACCTACACCGACAAGAAAGCGATTGAAGCCAAAGAGATTACGGTAGCCAAACGCGATGCCGGAATAGCTTGGGGAGCCGTGTACGCCCAGTATCAGGAAGATATCAGCAAGGTAGCCCAACAAGGCAACGAACTGAATGTAGATAAGAAACTCTATGTAGAACGGTTGGTAAACAATGAACGCCAATTGCTGCCTGTTACGTCGCAAACCACTCTTGCCGTAGGCGATAAAGTAGTGTCGCGCATTACCGTACGTACCGACCGTGCGATGGAGTTTGTACAACTCAAAGACCAACGCGGTGCTTGCTTCGAACCACTGGCAACCTTATCCGGATATCATTGGGGTAATGGTTTCGGTTACTATGTCGATGTAAAAGATGCTTCTACCAACTTCTTCTTCGATGGTTTGGGTAAAGGCGTATTTGTACTGGAATATGCGTACCGCGTAGCCCGCACCGGAACGTATGATGCTGGTTTGGCTACCATTCAATGCGCTTATGCACCGGAGTATGCTTCGCATTCTGCTTCGTCGACGGTAGTTTGCGAGTAAGATATTTCACCACAGAGTCACACAGAGTTCCACAGAGTTTTTATTTATTACTATGTGGAACTCTGTGTGACTCTGTGATGAATCTAATCATAACAATAACCTAAAAAAAGTTTTATTTTGCCCGTATCTCATCGAAAAGTCCTATTTTTGCTTTTCAATCATAAAAACACAACTCATGAAGCGTAGTTTACTTACAATAACATCCGCCTTTCTTTTCCTGCTTGCTGCTGTAGCCCAACCCCGCATCTCTTCCAACAAAGAGACACATAACTTCGGACAAATAGAGTGGAAGCGCCCCGTAAAAGTAGAATATACCATAACCAATACAGGAAACAAACCTTTGGTGCTGACCAACGTTACCACTTCTTGTGCCTGTACCGTAGCCGAGTGGACCAAAACACCCATTGCTTCCGGTGATAAAGGAACGGTAACTGCTGTTTTCGATGCCCAGGCATTGGGACGCTTTGAGAAAAGTGTGGGCATTTACAGCAATGCACAGCCAGGATTGGTCTATCTTAAATTTACCGGTGAGGTGGTTGAAGAGGTAAAAGACTATAGCAATATGAACCTGCAATTAATCGGGCAAATCGGTATCGACCGTACTGAACTTGACTTCCCCGATGTACACCGGGGCGAGCAATCTTCTATTACGCTAACACTTGTCAACCAATCCGACCGACCGTATGAACCGGTATTGATGCATTTGCCTCCTTACCTGAAAATGACAAAGAATCCCGAAGTACTGTTGAAAGGCAAAAAAGGAACGGTGCAGTTGACGTTAGATTCGAAGATGCTGAAAGATTACGGATTGACGCAAGCCAGTATATACCTGGCCCGTTTTGCCGGTGATAAGGTAAGCGAGGAGAATGAGATTCCTGTTTCGGTGGTATTATTGCCCGACTTCTCCGGATTAAGCAGCAGTGACTTGGCTAATGCACCGGCTATTCAATTGTCGGAAACTACCATTGATATGAGTGCACAACTGGCTAAGAAGTCGAAAGCTACGTATGATGTAACTGTGTCTAATAAAGGAAAATCGCCGTTGCAAATCAGCAAACTACAGGTGTTTAACTCTACCGTAGGAGTCGACCTGAAGAAAGCCCTTCTTCAACCCGGCGAATCTACCCGCTTGCGTATTACGTTGAAGCATGCAACGGGTAACAAGAAGCATCATTTGCGTATCCTGATGATTACCAACGACCCCAAGCAACCTAAAGTAGAAATCAATATTAAACGATAATTAATGCCTTATGGAACACCCGGAGAATAACGAAGAATATAAAGGATTGGTGGTAAACAAGGGCATTGATCAACCCTCGTCCGTAAATCCTTACTTTAAACGCAAGCAGCCACGCCGCCAATTTACGGTGGGCGAGTATGTGGATGGCATTGTAAAAGGAGATATTACCATTCTGAGCCAGGCGGTAACCCTGGTGGAGAGTGTGAAACCGGAGCATCAGGCGGTTGCGCAGGAAGTAATTGAGAAGTGTTTGCCGTACGCAGGTAACTCTGTACGTATTGGTATCAGCGGTGTACCGGGTGCCGGTAAAAGTACTTCTATCGATGTGTTTGGTTTGCATGTACTCGAAAAGGGCGGTAAACTGGCTGTCTTGGCTATCGACCCGAGTAGTGAACGCAGCAAAGGAAGTATTCTGGGAGATAAAACCCGCATGGAACAACTCTCCGTACATCCCGATTCGTTTATCCGTCCCAGTCCGTCGGCAGGTTCGTTGGGTGGTGTAGCCCGCAAAACACGTGAAACAATTATTTTGTGTGAGGCTGCCGGATTCGATAAGATATTTGTGGAAACCGTAGGGGTAGGGCAGAGCGAAACGGCTGTTCACTCTATGGTGGACTTCTTCCTGCTCATTCAACTTGCCGGTACAGGCGATGAGTTGCAAGGCATCAAACGTGGTATCATGGAAATGGCCGACGGTATTGTGATTAACAAAGCCGATGGTAACAATATAGATAAGGCCAAGTTGGCAGCTACCCAATTCCGCAACGCCCTGCACTTGTTCCCGTTACCCGATTCGGGGTGGACACCACAGGTGCTTACTTACTCCGGCTTTTACAATATAGGTGTCAAGGAGATATGGGACATGGTGTATGAGTATATCGACTTTGTGAAAGATAACGGCTATTTTGATTACCGCCGTAACGAACAAAGCAAGTACTGGATGTACGAGAGTATCAACGAACACCTGCGCGACAGCTTTTACCAGAATCAGCGCATCGCCTCTATGTTAGCCGAGAAAGAGCAGCAAGTATTGGGCGGCAACCTGACATCGTTCGTTGCTGCCAAAAGCCTGTTAGATACTTATTTCGAAGAGCTAAAGAAATAAACCTTCTTAAATAAGCTTCTTCTTCTTACGGTAATTCTCCCGGAACTCCTTGGGCGAACAGTCTTTCTTCTTCTTAAAAATCCGGTTGAAGTTGGATAAGTTGTTGAATCCGCATTCGTAGCAAATCTCAGCTACCGACATGGTAGAATCTACCAACATACGTGCAGCAAATCCCAGCCGGATGTCAATGATGTAATCGGACAGGTTGCGACCGGTGCGCAGCTTAAAGAAGCGGCTGAATGAAACGGGGGTCATACCCACCATATCCGCCAAATGATTCAGGCGAATTTCTTCCTTGTAGTGAGCATCGATATATTCTTGCACCTTCTGCACCCGGCGGCTGTCGGAGTGTGTGCTGATTTTGGCGAACGATGAACTGGATAGCGTACGTGCCTGATCGGTGAAGAGCGATAACTCGTACATGATAGTCATAAATTTAATAACGGCATAGAATCCCTGTTGCTCAGAGGCCAGTGTGTCGAGCAGGGAATATACTTTAAGGATGGCCGACATGGGGAAACAAATACCTTTTTGCGCCTGATCCAACATCCGGCGGATGGAGTCGAACTGGTTCTTATTGATAAAACTCTTGAAGAACAGGTCGGACGAGAACTGGATGGTAATCTCCCGAATCTCTTTCGATTCACATTCGTGCTGTTCCCATACGTGTTCCAGTTCCTTGCCGGTAATCAAAACCAGGTCGTAATCGCCGATAACTTCGGACGAATCACCCACGATGCGTCGCACGCCTGCCGCTTTCTCGGTAAAGTTCAGTTCAAATTCCGCATGGTTGTGCATGGGGTAGGTAAACTCTGTTTTGTGCCGTTCGGCAATATAGAAGCAGTCCTTATCAGACAAAGGGGTAATCTCCCGAATGATTTGGGTAGATGGTGTATTCATGGTCAACAAAGTATTGGTTGAGGCAAATATACAATACTTTTTGAACAATCCTGCTACATCTTGCGAAAAAACAGTACGATTAACGATTCGCCAATGAACGGAAATCGCTGCCTGTTGGATTTTGGAATACCCGTAAGTCGAACTCGGGGATGATAGCCAATACATGGTCGAATACATCGGCTTGTATGCCTTCGTACGGTATCCAGTCTTTTACGGCCGAGAAGAAATAAAGTTCCAACGGAATACCTTGTTCGGTAGGTTGCAGTTGGCGTACCATGCAGGTCATTTCCTGATTCACATCGGGCAGGTTCTTCAGGTAATTGCTGAGGTATGCGCGGAACACGCCGAGGTTTGTTTGCCGGCGGCCATTTACCAGGATGGAATTGTCTATTCCTTGCTCTTCGTTGTACTGCTTCACTACCTGTTCGGTGTCTTCCACATAATTGGAAAGCAGGTGAATTTTGCGGTATTTGGCTAACATCTCGGGTGTGCAGAATTTTACACTGTTCATGTCGATGTTGATGGAGCGTTTTACCCGTCGGCCTCCCGATTCCTGCATGCCGCGCCAGTTTTGAAAAGAATCGCTTACCAAGGCGTAGGGTGGAATGGTGGTAATGGTGTTGTCCCAGTTACGTACTTTCACCGTATTGAGGGTTACTTCAATCACCCGCCCGTCGGCTCCGTACTTGGGCATGGTAATCCAGTCGCCCACTTTAAGCATGTTATTAGCCGAGAGTTGAATGCCCGATACAAAGCCCATGATGCTATCCTTGAATACCAACATCAGGATAGCTGCCGAGGCACCCAGTCCGGTAAACAGTACTACAGGTGATTTGTTGATAAGGATACTTACAATGGCAATACCCCCGATAAAGATAATAATGCCTTGTGCTGATTGCAGCAAACCTTTAAGCGGGCGGTCGCGGAACTGTTCGCGTTCGCTGTACACATGATAAACAGCTGCCAGGAATACACAGACAAACCGCAAAAAGACAGCGATAATATAGACAATGCACATGCGTTGCACAAAATCGAGTACTTCCGCATTGAACTGTGCCAGAGGCAGCATGAGGTAAATAAGTACAGGCGATACCATGTGGCTCAGGTAAATCATCACCTTGCGGTCGAACACCACATCATCCCAGGTAGCTTTGGTGTGTTTTACCAACTTGCTTACCACCCTTAGCAGGATGTTGCGGCAAATAACATCGGCTACAAAGGCGATGCCTATAATCAGCACCAACATAATAATCCGGTCCAAATCACCGGCAGTTTCCTGGCTTATGCCCAGGTTTACCAGTGTTTCGTGCACTTTTTCTATCAATCTTTCCATAGTTATTTCTGCGTTAAAAAGTCAAGTATATCTTCCCGTAACCATTGGTACAGGTACAGGTTTCTGAAAGCGTTATTCTTTTTCAGCATCAGCTCCACATTGATTTGGCTGTTTTGGTAGCTGGTAAGTTCGTTGCGGAACTGTTCGTCATGATCGGCCAATCGCTTAATTTCCTGTTCACGTTCCCGCCGCAATACGGTGCAGATGGGTGTGAGCAGGCGCATAATTACATTGTCTTTAATATGGTGTCCTTGTATATACAGGTAGGTGGTGTCCGGTGTAACGCCTAACCGCTCCAGAACAGGACCTAACTTTTCTACTGCCGCAACATGCCTCTTGTATCGGGCGCGTAGCTCGTTCAGTTTACGTTGTACTACCTTTTGCATGGCTTCCAAACTATTCTCCGGATGGTGCAGACTGACCTCCTGCAAACGTACGCAGGTGTTAAAGTCGCTCATGGGGAAACTGTGCGTATCGTGTTGCCGGTAAAACCATACATTCCACAAGAAGAGCGGATAAACAATCTGCGAGTAGCGCTTCATAAACTCGTTGAAGTTTATCAGTTGGCGGTCGTTCAGCGTGGCTTGTACACATACCTCGTGCAAGCTTTCGGCAAAGCACTGATAGTTTTCTATGGCGTATGCGTAGGTTTGAAAGATAAACTTGTTGCTGTTAATCTTATGGGAAGTACCTGTAGAACCTTGCAGTAAGAAATCGTAATCACTGTCTACGCAAGCAATTAGGCTCTTGCCCAGCTCGGCGGTGTTCAGTGTATTCATCAGTACCATCTTCTTCCCTTTGGCAAGTGAAGTAGCCGAGGGGAGCATCACCTGGAAGTACCGTTCTTCGTTCTCGAACTCTTCAAGCAGGCTGCGCCAGAAAGCTACGTCGTCGTAACTCTCCACATATGCCACAATGCGTCGTCGTGCACTTTTTGATTTCAGTTTATGCGCCGCATCGAAGTAAGAAGAAGTCAGGTTGTCTCTCAGTCTTGTTGCCATTACTTGTCAGATTTCTTTTTCTCCGGTTCAATGGGAGTGGCAATGTCGCTCACTTCGGTTACCGCATCCAGCCAGCCTTCCATAATCACGGCGGGAGAGTGGGTGGTGAGTATAATCTGTACATTGGGGTTCAGTTCACGAATCATGCCTACCAACCGTTGTTGCCAGTCAATGTGGAGTGAGGCTTCGGGTTCGTCCATGAATAGCACCCAGTGGGCATTATCCTGTACCAGTACGGTGAGCAGGATAAGCAGCATTTGCTTCTCACCCGAAGAGAGTTTGTAGGGTAACAACAATTCGCCGTCCTGGTAAAAGGCTATTTCATTCCGTTTGCGGTCAATCTTCTTATGGGTGTAGCTGAATAGCTCGTCAATTAAATCCTGGAACCGGCGCTTGGCTACCGATACCTCGGCTGCTTGCTCGCGTTGCTTTTCGTCGCCTGCCAACAGTTCAATCATTTTGTTGCCGATGTTTACCTGATAATCCAGGTAGCGGCGTTGCAAGAGATAGAGTTGCCAGTCGAGTTCCGACTTTACATTCTTATCCGCCATGCGGGCGGTGAAATCGCCCATAATGAGCGGGCGGTCGTAGCTGCGAATTACGTCGTACGGAATAGAAGTGGCTTTGGGGTTATCAAAGAATACCCGTACGCCGTTCTTCAAATCACTCTTCACTTCGCCCGAAGACTCTTCCAGATAGCCTACCGAGCGATTCAGGATGGTTGTTTTCCCCACACCGTTGATGCCCGAAATAATATTTACATCGGGGCGCAAGTCCCAACCGATGTTGTATCGTCCCCAAAGGCCATCAATTTCGATGCGCCGGATGTATTTGGCTTGTAGTTCCATGATTTCTTGCTTTTGGTCAAGGCAAATATAAACAAATCATGCGATTAATTGGTTATCTTTGCAGGGTTTTCAAAATGCAAGACAAAAAATGAGTAGTAACGACAAAAATCTAAAGGGACATCTGCTGGCCCTGACTGCAAATGTAATGTGGGGGCTGATGGCTCCTATCGCCAAATCGGCTCTTCATGAATTTTCTGCTTTATCGGTTACCACGTTTCGTATGGTGGGTGGTGCGGCTGCTTTCTGGCTCTTGTCGCTCTTCCTGAAAAACGAGCATGTAGACCATAAGGATATGCTGAAGATATTCTTTGCTTCGTTGTTTGCGTTGGTATTTAACCAGGGCATGTTTGTATTTGGTTTGTCGTTGACCTCGCCTATCGATGCTTCCATTGTAACCACCACGCTACCTATTATCACTATGATTGTAGCGGCTATATACCTCAAGGAACCTATTACCAATATGAAGGTGCTGGGTATCTTTGTGGGAGCTATGGGTGCGTTGATTCTGATATTGGGAAGTCAGGCAAGTGGAGGTAACAGTAGTTTGTGGGGCGCGCTTCTTTGTTTGATTGCACAGTTGAGTTTTTCTATTTACCTCACTGTATTCAAGGGATTAACCCAACAATACTCGGCAGTAACTATCAATAAATGGATGTTTATGTACGCTTCCATGTGTTACATTCCTTTCTCTTATCAGGATGTAGCGGCTATTGAATGGTCGGCAATATCTACGTCAACCATCTTGCAGGTGCTGTACGTGGTGTTGGGTGGTAGCTTTATTGCTTATATCTGTGTAATGACGGCTCAGAAACTGCTTCGTCCTACGGTAGTAAGTATGTACAATTATATGCAGCCTATAGTATCGTCTATTGCCGCTGTGGCAATGGGTATGGCAGCTTTCGGGTGGCAGAATGGGTTAGCTATCGGGCTGGTATTCTTAGGAGTTTACATTGTAACAAAGAGTAAATCCCGTGCCGACTTTGAGAAAGCCGGACGGGAAGTATAGTATAGTTCACCACAGAGGACGCAGAGGACACAGAGGAGAAAAAATAAATTAATCCTCTGTGTCCTCTGCGTCCTCTGTGGTGAATCGAACTTATTTCAGGATAAGCTCAATCTTTTCCAGTTCCTCTGCACTGAAAGTTGTATTCTCAATCGCTTTCAGATTGTCTTCCAGTTGGGCTACCGAACTGGCACCGATGATTACCGAAGTAACCAGGTCATCTTTCAATACCCAGGCCAATGACATCTCAGCCAATGTTTGTCCGCGTTGGGAAGCCAATTCGTTGAGTGCCTTGATGCGGTTGAGAACCTCTTCTGAGAGTTGTTCTTCTTTGAGGAACTTACCTTGCGCCATGCGCGAATCTTTGGGGATTCCGTTCAGGTAGCGGTTGGTAAGCAAACCTTGTGCTAAAGGTGAGAAAGCAATATACCCTGCACCCTGTTCTTTTGCTTGTTGCAAGATACCCTCTTCTTCCGGTTCGCGGAAAAACAAGTTATACTTTCCCTGATAGAGCAGGCAAGGTACATCACGCTCTGCCAAATAGCTGTAAGCAAATGCGGCGGCATCTTTGGGATACTTGGAGATGCCCACGTATAATGCTTTTCCTTGACGTACTATATCTACCAATGCCTGCAAGGTTTCTTCCAACGGAGTAAGCGGGTCGAAGCGGTGCGAGTAGAAGATATCCACATATTCCAGATTCATCCGACGCAGACTTTGGTGCAGGCTTGCCATGAGATACTTGCGTGAACCCCACTCACCGTACGGACCGGGCCACATATCGTGTCCTGCTTTGGTGGAGATAAACAGCTCGTCGCGGTAAGGGTGGAACGACTTCTGCATAATCTGCCCGAAGGTTTCTTCGGCCGATCCGTAGGAGGGACCGTAGTTATTAGCCAGATCGAAGTGGGTAATGCCACGGTCGAAGGCGTAATGCGCCATTGCCAATGAATTGGCAAATGGGTTTACATCGCCGAAGTTATGCCACAGCCCCAACGAGATTTCGGGAAGCAAGATGCCGCTTTTACCGCAGCGACGGTATTTCATGCCGTTGGTATAGCGGTCGGCAGCCGGAGAGTAAATCGGGTTAATCATGTTTTTAGTGATAAGTTTTTAGTGATTAGTGATAAGTGTTTAGTGATAAGTGGTTCATGCTAAGCTTATCACTAAACACTATTATTAAGGTAATTCAAGTATAACTTGGCACATCCCCGTGCGTCCGAGAGCGCTTCGTGATGTACCAATTCAATATTCTGCCGGGCACAGCAAGCACTCAGGTTAGCGGGTTTGTAACCCAGTGAGCGGTAGATGCGGCAGGTACATTCCCAGCGGTCGGCCAATAATAATTCACCGTATTCCAACTGGTACATACGCATGGTGCGCTGCAGTACATTGCGGTCAAATTGTTCGTTGTGTGCTACTACCCGGCATCCTTCCAATCGTTTCTTTACTTCCGGGTAGATGGCGTGAAAGGCGGGAGCGCGCTCCGTCATCTGTGGAGTAATGCCGTGTACCAGTATATTGCTCCGCCAATACTCATTCTCGGGTGGTTGGATGAGGCTGTAATACTCGTCGGTAATTATCCCGTTGGTAACGGTGACAATACCCACTGCACAGGCGCTTTCCATAGCGCCTGTGGCAGTTTCAAAGTCTATTGCAACAAAGTCGAACATATTAAATACGATCCAACACTTGTTTAATCAGGGTGTCGATGGTATTCTTATACCCTGTGTTGGCTTCCTTCGCCAACCGGTTGGCAATTACCATACACACGGTCATGGCACGATGTCCCATCAAACGGGCAAGTCCCGCCAGGGCCGAACTTTCCATTTCAAAGTTGGTAATGCGATGTCCGTTGTATTCGAATTTCTCGATTTTCTCGTTCTGGTGCGGGTCGGCCAACGGTATGCGCAGTTCACGGCCTTGCGGACCGAAGAACCCTCCGGCGGCAACTGTTACGCCACGTACCATGTCCTGTTGGGCAATGCGGTCGATGAGTTCGGCATTGGCATCAATTACATAAGGAGCGGGGGCGCATTGATTGCCCGTCCAACCCATGTGTTTCAGGAATGCCTGTTCAAAATCAAGGTCGCACACCTCGTTACGTCCGGCGTAGAAGTTCAGCAAACCGTCGAACCCGATTGACTTTTCCGAGCACACAAACGTACCTACCGGTGTATGAGGTTGCAGTCCGCCACAGGTGCCGATACGTACCAGTTCCAACGACCGCAGTTGCGGTTTCTCTTCCCGCGTGTTGAAGTCGATATTGGCTAATGCATCCAGTTCGTTTACCACGATGTCAACGTTGTCACATCCAATGCCGGTAGAGAGCACCGTAATGCGTTTTCCTTTGTAGGTACCCGTAATGGTACGGAATTCGCGGCTTTCTACCTCGCACTCCTTCTTTTCAAAGTGCGAAGCTACTAAGGCCACCCGTCCGGGGTCGCCCACCAGGATTACCTTATCCGCCAGAAATTCAGGTTTCAGGTGCAAGTGGAATACGGAACCGTCTTCATTGATGATCAGCTCCGATGAGGGAAAATACTTCTTCATGTGCGTACGCTTATCCTAACGGTTTTTGTTGCGGACCGGCAGGTTTGGCAATGTTCTCGCGCATGCTGGTATCCGCTTCGATGTTCTTCATACGGTAATAATCCATGATGCCCAGGTTGCCGCTGCGGAAGGCTTCGGCCATTGCTTTGGGTACTTCAGCTTCGGCTTCAATTACCTTGGCACGGGCTTCTTGTGCTTTGGCTTTCATTTCCTGTTCAGAGGCTACAGCCATGGCGCGGCGCTCTTCGGCTTTAGCCTGTGCAATATTCTTGTCGGCATTGGCCTGGTCAATCTGCAGGGCAGCACCAATGTTCTTACCAATATCGATATCGGCGATATCGATGGACAGGATTTCGAACGCCGTACCGGCATCCAATCCTTTACGGAGTACCAGTTTGGAGATAGAATCCGGGTTTTCCAGTACCGATTTGTGATTC
>JAVBVL010000070.1:0-8569 GCA_031554285.1 Bacteroides sp. | reverse complement strand
TTAATGCATCGATAAGAAAACCAACATACTAAAAAAGGAATAGTTGTATGAATCTTCGGAGATACATATAGGCAAGAAGGTACTAAAGCTTCGTATGTATGAAATGGGACTGAATCAGAAGTCGCTATCACAATTGATAGGGGTGAGTCCTTCACGCCTGAGTGATTATATTTCCGGGAAATGTGAGCCAACATTGAAAGTTGCCCGCGAAATAAGCAAGAAGCTGAATATTGATGCCAATATTGTATTAGGAGTATAGTATATGCATACTAAAAAAGCAATGATGCACCCAAAAGGTACATCATTGCTTTTTTAGTCTCTACTTTTAATGTGTCAAGGCTTCAACTCAATCATTTTTCTTTCTACCACTTCCACCTTGTTCAGTTGCAGTAGCACCCCGGCATCTGCCAACCGGGTACGGATAGGTTCCTGAAAATAAATAGGATACTCCTTGCTCAGCGGCAGAATACTTAGAACAACCTCTTTGCCTGCAAGCTTGCTTACGGGTACATACATCTCCCGTCCGTTGTAGAAATTATCTTCTACCAATTCGCCATTGGCATAGATGCGGGCTACATCGCCTTCGTACGCTATTTTCAGAAAGGAGTTTGAAACATCGCTTACTGCATCCAACCCTTTGATACTCCATTGGGCGGCTAATTGGGCGAACTCGGCATCGGTGGGCTGTTCGGCAACTTTCTGACTTCCCATGTGTACGGTGCGGGGAGAAGCCGCTTCGCGCTGTTGGGTTACTTTCAGTGCAACCGTAGACAGTAATGGTTGAGTAGCCTTATGTGCTGTAAAAAGCCCTTCGCCTTGAGCCGTAGCAGGATACACCGACCAGGAGAAATCGCCACTGCCCCACTGTTCCAAATACACCCCGTTGTTCCATACACTCAGTCCGCCCGGTGTCAGGAACAGATACTCCTTTCCCGCAAGTGCTACTTTGTAGCTTTGCAGCGAAGTTTCTTCATCCAATATCACAAAGCGTACCAAATTGCCCGTTTTTGCTTGCGCATCTATATAGCAATCTGTTCCGGGCTTCAAATCCTTATATAAAATAACAGCCCCATCGGCCTCCAACATCAACTCTACCGGAAGACCTTTGATGGCTGCCAGGAAGATAGTTTCGGTTGCCCCGTTACGGATATGGGCAACAGGTTGAGCAGTGGCATATTTCACCGTAACACCGGATACCTGCAAGTTAAACGGCAGGAAGAAGGAAGCGCCGGACGGAACAGTAACAGGTTTCTCGGGGAACCGCAAAGTCTCTCCCGGCAGATGCAGGGTAAAGCGCACCTGCTTTTTGTCCGATAACTGGCGCATGCGTTGGTAGTTATTTACAAATACATAACCACTCTTCCCGTTGCTGCGTACCCCCCAACGCAGGTTGTCTTTGCCTTTGGCATCGGTTACCGCATTGGCCGGCAACACCAAATCCATGTCAGAGAGTTCCGCACCAAAGTCGGCCAGGAAGCTGTGCGTACGCCGTAACCAGTGGTAATGCGGATTGATTTGTCCGAACTCGCCCAAGGGAGTTTGGAAGTCGTACGTCATAGCGGGTAAGTCGTTATGATTCATATAACGAGAATCCTGCTTCTCGTTCAGGGTATGGTACAGTCCTTTGGGATTGGTTCCACCGTGATACATGTAGTATCCCGGCAGGTTGCTTCCGCTACCTATCTTCACGAGCGACATGGCATATACATCCAGCGGGTCGATGTAAATACGGCGATGGTAACTGGGCATCATGCCTCCACCCAACTCACAGGTGAAGTACGGATACGAAAGTTCTTCGGCGGTAGACGTAGTAAACTGCTCCGTAGCAATTACCGTCGATATTTTGGAAGCACGAAACAAGTAAGCATCGGCATACTCACCGGGCATATCTACCAACTTTCTATCCCAAAACCCGTCGGAATAGTCGCCATATAACGGTAACATCTCGCCGAAAGTGGCGGGAGTGGTGAGTTGAGGCCATCCGGTGCGTGTATAAATGGGTGCATCGAAGCCTATTTGGGTACCTATGTCTTTAAGCGCTTTCAGGTACGCCCACTCACCTCTATACTCATTATCGAACTGTATACCGATGATGGGACCGCCCTCTTTCCAAAAGAGGCCCTTTACCTGATTGAACACATTGGCATACCACAGTCGTGCGTATTCCAGAAAAGCTGGGTCGGTTGAACGTATCTTACAACCATCGTCGAGTACCCAGTCGGGTATCCCACCGTGGCGCACCTCACCGTGACAGAAAGGGCCTACGCGGAGCACAATGGGCATATCCACTTCCTTGCAGATGGTAACAAACCGGCGCAAGTCGCGTGAGCCGCTCCAATCGAAAACACCTTTCTCTTCTTCGTGGTGTATCCAGAACAGGTAAGAGGCTACCATGGTAATACCACCCGCTTTCATCTTCAGAAGTTCCTGTTTCCATTCGCTTTCGTTGTAACGGGCGTAATGAAACTCGCCCATCACGGGGATAAACGGACGTCCATCCATCAGCAGGCTTTTGGAATCGCAAAGCAGGGTTTGACCGGAGGGGTTCGTTGCCGTTCCTAAAGAAAATGCAGATTTCGACCGCTCGGTAGAATAACCGATACGTATTTCCTGGGAGTAAGTTTTCAAGGAACTTACACTTAATACCACTGTCAGGGACAAGAGTTTGAGCAGGTGCAGTTGTCTGTTCATGATTATTTATACCATCTAAAGTTTATAGCAGCAAAAATAAGACAATTAGTTTCGGGTTATCACATAACTATGTCCATTCTACTGGAAATTTGTTCATACATCCGGCAAACAGGCGCCTGAATAAAGACAAAGAAGCGAACCTGCCGGGGCAAGCTCGCTTCTTTGTCGCTTTCTTGATGACTAAATCATGACTTTCTTATTGCCGTACCGGGATTCATCATATAACTATCCACCAGTTCTAAGAACCATGCTCAAGACACACAATACTATTGAACAAATCATCAATGCATATTTCAATATCTTGTTTTTACAAACAAAAGATACAGACAAACAACATAGGCCTACAATTATAAGAGTCATAGATGTATTTTTAAAGTTAATACCAAATTAACTTAAGAGTCGATTAATAGCCAAATAAATCACACAAAAGTAGTATTTTAGGCTTATTAAAGAAGTAAATAGGCCCCTATTGCATCGAACGAGCATGTGATTGGCTGCCAACCGGCATACAACTCCGTTTATTTCAAGTTGCAACTCTCCCTGCCGTATCAGGGCAAAAAAGTGCCTGCTCTTCAACACAGCATGTTTTTCGGCAGGCAAACAAGAGCCCGATAAGCTCAACACAGCAACGCCGTTATCAGTAACGACGCACAGGGTATCCGAAAATACAAAGTCTTCCAATATCATGGGTTGGTAGCCGGACGTTCCACAGGTTTGGAACCGGCAGCCGGAACGCGTTTCTTTTCGATGGTTTCCCACTTCTCATATTGCTCGGGGGTAAGAATCTTCTTAATCTTTTTATCGCGGGCGGCCATTGCCTTTTGCCGTTCTTCATCGGTGGGCGCATCTTTGGGAGCGCGGGGAGATTCGCCTTGTCCGAAACCACCTGCAGGAGGTTGCCCTCCGCCACCCGGACGTCCGCCCCCACCCATTGGAGGTTGTCCCCCACCCATGGGAGGACGCCCGCCACCGCCCGGTCCGCCTTCACGCGGAGGACGTTGACCCGTTTGTTGTTGGCCCTGCATGGCACTGAAGCGTTCTTTTTCCTCCTTCAAATGCAAGTCGTACAACTTTTCATACTGCTTATCGGTCAGTTTGAGCTCCCGCTTCATCTCGTCGGTCATCCGACGGGCGTTTTTCTCGGGGGAGGGTACTTCACGGGGGAGTTTCTTCTGGTCGGTAGCAGCCGTAGGTTGGTCTTGCGCCAACGCACCAACGCCAGCACCAAGCAGTCCAACAAACAAACATAGGGTCTTGAAATTCATAGTCAATCAATCAATCTAATTAATCCGCTTCAAAAGTAAGCACCTTATATATATATTAAAAACAGAATCGGCAGAAAGCCTCTTTTTATCGATGAATAGGCCCCGGAATATAACGCACACAAATTTCTTGCACAAACGAGAATTAATACCAAATATTTATTCTACTTTTGCCTGTACCTAATTGAAAACAACTTTAATTACTATCAAAATGAAAGCATTAGTTAAACTTCGTCCCGAACGGGGGCTGTGGATGGAAGATGTTCCAATGCCTCACATGGGGGTTAATGACGTATTGATAAAAATCAAAAAGACTGCTATTTGCGGCACCGACCTGCACATTTACCGGTGGGACGAGTGGTCGCAGCGTACCATAAAAACACCCATGACCATCGGGCACGAGTATGTAGGCGAGATCGTTGATATGGGAAAAGGGGTAGAGAACCTGAAGATTGGCGACCGTGTAACGGGCGAGGGACACATTGCCTGCGGACATTGCCGCAACTGCCGCCGGGGTAAGAAGCATGTATGCGAGAACTCCATCGGTGTAGGGGTAAACCGCGACGGGGCGTTTGCCGAATACGTATCGATTCCGGGTGAAAACGTAGTGAAGCTGGACCCGCGCATCTCGGACGAGATGGCTGCTATCATGGACCCGTTTGGCAATGCTACCCACACGGCGCTTTCGTTCCCGGTAATTGGCGAAGATGTACTGATTACGGGCGCCGGACTGATTGGCTCGATGGCAACGGCTATCTGCCGCTTTGCCGGAGCGCGTTACATTGTAGTAAGTGACCTGAGCGATTACCGCCTGAACCTTGCCAAGAAGATGGGTGCCACGCTTACCATTAACCCCATGAAGGGTGAAACCATAGAACAGGCCATGAAGCAACTGCACATGAGCGGTTTCGATGTGGGTTTGGAAATGTCGGGCTCTCCCAAAGCATTTAACGAGCTGTTGGGATGTATGTACAACGGTTCTAAAGTGTCATTGTTAGGATTACAACCTGCCGGTACAGGCATCGATTGGGACAAGGTTATCTTCAAAGCACTCACGCTGAAAGGTATCTACGGCCGCGAAATGTGGGAAACGTGGTACCAAATGGAACAGATGTTGATTAGTGGCATCGACCTCGCCCCGATGATTACGCACCGCTTTGGTATCGACGATTTCCAGAAAGGATTCGATATTATGGACGGAGGCGAATGTGGTAAGGTTATCTTGAACTGGGACTAATCCTCTTTATCTGATTATAACAAATCGCCCCACCGGAGAGCTTTCTCGGGTGGGGCGATTCTTTATTTAGTACCCGGAATACGGATAACCGTAAAAGAGTAAGCGGGCATTTCATAACTAAACTCTTCGCCAACCTCCAACGTTCCCGTCACGGGACGTTGCTGCTTATCCGTGGGGTCGCCCGAGAGTACCATCTTGGCAGCTTGTACCTTCCCGTGAGGAAACTCGGGAAGTTGTACCTGGGTACGTACTGCTACCGGCAACATGTTCACCAACTTCACAATGCAATCGCCTGAATGGCTGTCTGTTACTACCGATGCACCGATACGCTTCTTCACGGCATCTTGCGTATTACTCAATGTTATATCCGAAGGCAGGTAAGTGTCGCCCGAGTTTTGCCCGTACAGCAGTTGGGTATAGTAGCCCACGGTAGGTTTCACTTCGGTGTTGTTGAAGTAAATAAGGTCGGGGCTCCATTGGGTATGACCTTCTTTGGCAAGCAACGGAGCGTAGGACGTCATGCTTACCACATCCCCGTTCCGCTCAACAGCCGTGAGGTAGAGGGCTTCGGCAAGAGCGGTTTCGATGTTGTTCACGCGCCCCGGCAAGTGGGCGGCATATTCGCCCAAGTATACTTTCGGTTTGTTGCGGTCGTACCGGTCGTAATACTCCTGGTTGTGGATAAACCAGCCCGGTGAGCAGTAGTAATGCTCATCCACCATCGGCACTTCCAGGCGGGTAGCCAACTCCCAACCCACTTCGTAATCGGTTCCTTCGTAAAACGGACCTACTGTGCCTATCACCGTAATGTCGGGGTACTTGGCGCGCACGGCATTGAATATCATCTCGAAGCGTTCTTCGAATACTTTGGAGATTAAGTCTTCGTTACCAATACCGATGTATTTCAGGTTGAAAGGTTTGGGGTGACCTGCATCGGCACGCATCCGCGCCCACTTCGATGTTTTGGGGTCGCCGTTTGCCCACTCTACCAGGTCGAGAATGTCCTGAATGTATTCGTCCATCTGCTCCATGGGGATACCGCCTTGCTGACCGGCACCGCAGAGGGTATGGTCGTGGTCGTAAGCCGAGTTTTGGCAAGGCACACCGGCAGCCAGTACGGGGAGCGCCTCGGCTCCTATATCTTCACAGAACTGGAAGTACTCAAAATAACCCAGTCCCATGCTTTGGTGATAGTTCCACAGGTTGCGCATGGGTTTGCGGGCCTCGAGCGGACCGACGGTGTTCTTCCAACGATAGATATTTTCGATGCCGTCGCCATGCGCCACGCATCCGCCGGGGAAGCGTACAAAGCGGGGATGCAAGTCGGCAAGCGTTTGTGCCAGGTCGGGGCGAAGTCCGTTTTTGCGTCCTTTGTACGTATCTTGCGGGAAGAGCGATACCATGTCGATGGCATACGTGCCTTCGGCTTGCGGAGTAATGGCAAGTATAGCATCCGTGGCATCGCCCACAGCAGTAAGTACGGCTTGTTGCTTCTTCCAGGCTGTGCCCGAAAGCGTGAGCATGGTTTGCGCCAGCTCTTTACCTTCCTTGCTGATAAGAGCTACCTTCACTTTGCCGCCTTTGCCTTGCAGCACTTTGGCAAACAGGGAGAAGTTGTATTTCGCACCTCGCTTTACTACGATACCATCAAAGCCGGTATTTACCAGCGAAGCGCCGGGAGCAGTTACCTGCAACACGGCATAGTGCGGGTTATTGGCGTGAATGGGTTGTATGGAATCGATGGTAAACTGCGTACCGTTACCCAACACACTCCAGGAATGCTTGCTGTTCCAGCCCGGTTCGCGGTGCTGACGGTCGGCGGGGTTGTACTCAAAACCACGGTTCTGTACCAGTTCGGCATACAATCCGCCATCGGCAGCGTAGTTTATATCCTCAAAGAAGATGCCGATAAGTTTATCGCTGATGGCTTTGGCGTGTTGAGGTTGCACCTTCACCACGGCATCTACGGGTTGCAGTCCGGCAAAGCGTTGGGCATCCTGTTCGGTGCGTTCACCATAAAGAATCTCTTTGTATTTCTTGTTTTCGGCAAATTGAATCACGGCGTCAACCTCTTTCCAGGCAACCCGTTGCGCCCAACTTGTAAACTCTTTCCCATTTAAGGAGATGGTTACTTCCACAGCAGGGCGTATGCCGGCAGGCATGTGGGCACGGTACTCGGCATCGGTAAAGTATAACTGACTGTTCCACTTCATCAAGTCGGCCGATTGCGCCAGGGCAAATTCCCGTCCCTCTTCGTTCAACTGCCAGATACACGACCATGTTCCATCGGCTCCCCTCATCAAGCGTGGGCAAAACATCCGTTTGTCACTGCCCCAACGCCCGTAGTCGCATTTTACATAGCCAAAGCCGTCGGCTACTGAAAACCATTGTTCGCCGTCCATGCTCCAGGCAAGTTTCAGTCCGCTCTTACCGGAATCGTCCGGGGTAGCGTAGGCAAAAAGGAATACGGAATCGGGTTCATTGGTTACTTTGTGCGTGGCTGCCCATAGCGAAGTGCTGCCAAAGAGTAAAGACAAGATAATAAGTAGTTGTTTCATGGGTATGTTTTTTGTTTCTTACGTAAGTAGATACGAGTGATAGGGCAAAATTACGGAAATTGGCCCTATCTTGGGATAAAATACAGTACAAAATGCTGCAATTAAGTACAAATCAGGGCTATTTAAGTCGTCAGGACCTGGGAATTCACCGTCAGACATGGAGTGTAGCACTTTGTTAAAGATTGGATAACATTTTGTTATAACCTTAATAACACTCTGTTACACTTGATGTAACACAGTGTTACAAGGCATGTAACAAAGTGTTATCTGTGCTGTAACAGAGTGTTATTCTTGATAAAACAGGCTTACGTTCTTTAGGTATTGTAACAATACAACGAGGGAAGTAGTGACGAATATCCCAAATAGTGCTAAATGCGTGACGAATAAAAAGGGTATTCGTCACGCTCTTTCCAACTGATAATCAAGTCACTAAATGGTAATTCGTGACGACGTGACGAATAAAAAAAAATATTTCGAATATGTAGAGTTCTCGGAAAGGACTAATTATTCACCACCCGGTATGCTTCGCTAATTACAGCTTCAGGATAACCGTTGATTTCCAGGATACGGATGGCATTGCGTTCTTTGAGCACTCCTGCCTTTAGTTTATAATCGAAGAGCAGCTCACCGTTTTGTACGGTTTCGGTGAAGTAATGCAGATTGTACTCCGAGGCTAGTAGCTCTGTGAGTTCCAAATCGTGTGTAGAAGCCAGTACAATGTTGTTACCTCTGCCCAGGAAAGAGAGCACCGCTTTAGAAATGGCGATACGCTCGGCGGTATTGGTGCCTTTGAATAACTCGTCGAGCAGGTACAGGCGGGG
>JAVBVL010000004.1:0-12219 GCA_031554285.1 Bacteroides sp. | reverse complement strand
TTCGAGCATACGCAGGGTACCTATGGCATCGGCCTCGGCGGTGTACTCGGGTACATCGAAACTTACTTTCACGTGGCTTTGTGCAGCCAGGTTGTATATCTCGTCGGGTTGTACTTGCTGGATGATGCGGATGAGCGAACTGGAGTCGGTCATATCGCCGTAGTGCAGGTTGATGGTACGGCTTTGCTTCATGTCGCGTACCCACTCGTCAAAGTACAGGTGCTCAATGCGACCTGTGTTGAACGAGGACGAGCGGCGCAGGATGCCGTGAACTTCATAACCTTTCTTTAACAGGAGTTCGGCCAGGAATGAGCCGTCCTGACCGGTAATGCCGGATATTAGTGCTTTCTTCATTATAAAACAATGTTAGTTAGGAGCCGCAAAGTACGGCATTTTTTAACTGATATACAAAGATTGTTTACTTATTTCTTTTTATTCATCCATTTATCTATAACCAATGCAATAGCTCCATCGCCTGTTACATTACAAGCCGTACCGAAACTATCCATGGCAATGTAGAGGGCTATCATCAGGGCTTGTGCCTGCTCGTCGAAGCCCAGTGCCGAATGCAATACACCCAATGCTGCCATGATAGCTCCTCCCGGAACACCCGGTGCGGCTATCATCATAATACCCAACAGGAAGATAAATCCGGCAAATACTTCAAGTCCGTGCGGCATGCCTTGCATCATCGTGAGCGCCAGGGCGCAAGCTACAATCTTTAGCATACTGCCCGACAGGTGGATGGTGGCACATAGTGGAATGACAAACCCGGCAATATCCGGCGATACACCGTTCTTCTTGGCTTGCTCCAATGTTACGGGGATGGTGGCTGCCGATGATTGGGTACCCAGGGCGGTGAAGTAAGCCGGCAGCATTTTGGCTAACAGTTTGAAAGGGTTACGGCGTACTATCATACCTGCCAGACTGTACTGGATAAGCATCACCAATACATGTACGGCAAATATAACACCGATAATCTTGATAAATACCGTCAGTATTCCGAAGACCTGTCCCGAATTGGTCATGTTCAAAAAGATGCCGAATATATAAAGCGGAAGGAGCGGGATGATGGCTGCTTTGATGGTGCGTACTATTACTTCCTCAAAGTCGACTGCCACCTGCTTCAATGCATCCCTTTGCATGGCTGCCAAACAAAGCCCGACGACGAACGAAAGTACCAGGGCGGTCATTACATCCATCAACGGCGGAATGTCGATGGTGAAGTAGGGAAGTATTCCTGCTTCTTCGGTAAGGGTAGTGAGCGGGGCGCCTGTATCGATAAGTGACGGGAACAGGGCCATTCCCGTGAAATAGGAGAAGAAGCCGGCAAACAACGTAGAGCCATAGGCTATCAGTGCGGTTACCATCAGCATCTTTCCGGCTCTTTTGCCGATGTTTGCAATGGCAACAGTTACCAATCCAACAATAATAAGTGGAACGGCAAAACTAAGGAACTTACTAAACAAGCCATTAAAGGTAGCAAACAGCCGTACCAGTGCTACTGGAAAGAACTGTCCCGCAATGATACCCAGGATAATGGCGATAACGATGCGGCCTAAAAGCCCGAAATGTAACTTTTTCATAGCAAAAATTATATGTGATATACAAAAATAGTTTATTTCATTTAATTAATGACGAACAAACGCATTTTATATCTGTTATAAAGGTAAGTAAAAGGTTAAAAAGAAAACAGTATTAGAATATGATAGAGCAGGATAAAACGGAGATAGGCCTGATTGGGCTTGCTGTGATGGGCGAGAATCTGGCTTTGAATATGGAAAATAAAGGATGGAACGTTTCAGTTTACAACCGTACGGTTCCCGGTGTAGAAGAAGGAGTGGTGGAACGTTTTCTTGAAGGTCGGGCCAAAGGTAAAAACATCCGTGGATACACCGACATCCCTGCATTTGTACAATCAATCGATACTCCCCGCAAAATTATGATGATGGTGCGGGCGGGCAAACCTGTGGATGAGCTTATGGAGCAACTGCTTCCGTATCTCTCGCCGGGTGATATTCTTATTGACGGCGGTAACTCCAATTACGAAGATACCAACCGTCGTGTGGCATGGGCCGAGAAACGTGACATTCTCTTTGTGGGTTGCGGCGTATCGGGTGGTGAAGAAGGAGCATTGAATGGCGCTTCGCTGATGCCCGGCGGTTCGGCTCAAGCCTGGCCGTTGGTGAAACCGGTATTGCAGAGCATAGCTGCCGAAGCCTCGGATGGAACTGCCTGTTGCGAATGGGTAGGTCCGGCAGGAGCAGGGCACTTTGTGAAGATGATTCACAACGGGATAGAATATGGCGATATGCAACTCATAGCCGAAGCGTATTGGGTGATGAAGCATATGGGTGATATGAGCAATGAAGAGATGGCTTCGGTTTTTGAACAGTGGAACGTCGGGAAACTGCAAAGTTACCTGATAGAGATTACCGCACAAATACTGAGACATAAAGATACGGATGGCAAGTACCTTCTTGACAATATACTCGATGCAGCCGGCCAGAAAGGCACCGGAAAGTGGTCGGTTATCAATGCGATGGAACTGGGAATGCCTTTGGGGCTGATTGCTACGGCAGTTTTTGAACGTAGCCTGTCGGCAACGAAAGAGCTACGTGTGGATATGGCGGGTGGATACGCTGCCAATCTGCCCATGACTGCCATCGCGAAGGATCAACTGACAGACCATTTGTTTGCCGCCCTGTATGCTTCCAAACTGGTATCGTATGCTCAGGGCTTTGCCGTTATACAAGCTGCCTCCCATACCTTTGACTGGAAACTCAATCCGGCAACCATTGCCCGGTTGTGGCGGGGCGGATGTATCATCCGCAGTGTTTTCCTGAACGATATAGCCGATGCTTTCAGTGCGCCCGACACACCGGTGCACCTGTTGCAGGCACCTTATTTCCACAACGAAATGAAAACGTTGCTTCCCGGCTGGCGCAACCTGGTGGTCGAAGCACTCTCACGCAGTTTGCCGGTACCTGCTTTCTCATCGGCTTTGAACTATTTCTATTCGCTTACATCTGCTTCGTTGCCTGCCAACTTGTTACAGGCACAGCGTGATTACTTCGGTGCGCATACCTTTGAACGGGTAGACGAACCGCGTGGAACATTCTATCATGAAAACTGGACCGGACAGGGTGGAGATACCCGTTCCGGATCCTATACAGTATAAAACAATAGTTTATTGACAGCACATTGAGGTAGGTTGATATGGATAATTTTGTGATGATTATTTTTGGTGCTTCGGGCGATTTATGCAAACGAAAACTGATGCCGGCTTTGTATTCGTTGTACAAGGATGGGCGGTTAACCGGTAATTTTTCGATAGTAGGAGTGGGGCGTACATCTTATTCGGACGCTTCATACCGTCCCTATATACTCAACGAATTACAGAAGTTTATAGGTAATGAGGAGCGGTTAGAAGCTTTTACCTCACACTTGTTTTATGTATCTATGGATCCTGCCGGTGAAGAAAGTTATCCCGCACTTCGTGAACGCTTGCAACAACTTACCGGTGAAGAACATCCTGACAATCTGCTTTTTTACTTGGCTACCCCTCCGTCTTTGTATGGAGTCATTCCGCCGTTCCTGAAAAAGATGAAACTGAACCAGGGACGCTCACGTATCATTGTGGAGAAACCGTTCGGGTACGATCTTGAATCGGCGCGTAAACTGAATAAGGTATATGCCTCTGTGTTCAAAGAACAGCAGATTTACCGCATCGACCATTTCCTGGGAAAGGAAACGGCTCAGAACCTGTTGGCGTTTCGTTTTGCCAATGGCGTATTTGAACCGTTGTGGAATCGTAATTACATTGATTACGTAGAGATTACCGCCGTAGAGAATCTGGGTATCGAAGAGCGTGGCGGGTTTTATGATACAGCCGGTGCATTGCGCGATATGGTACAGAATCACCTGATACAGTTAGTTGCCCTTACCGCTATGGAGCCACCTGCGGTATTCAATGCCGATACGTTCCGTAACGAGGTGGTAAAGGTGTATGAGTCGCTCACACCGCTTACCCAGACCGATTTGAAAGAACATATTGTGCGGGGGCAATACCTTGCATCGGGAGCTAAAAAGGGATACCGGGACGAGAAAAATGTACCGGCCGGTTCACGTACCGAAACTTTTATTGCCATGAAGCTGGGCATTAGCAACTGGCGGTGGAGCGGGGTGCCGTTCTACATACGTACCGGTAAGCAAATGCCTACCAAAGTAACCGAGATTGTGGTGCACTTCAAAGAAACACCCCATCAGATGTTTCATTGTGCCGAAGGCAACTGTCCTACTGCCAACAAACTTATATTGCGCTTACAGCCCAATGAGGGCATTGTACTTAAAATAGGCATGAAGGTACCCGGTGCCGGTTTCGAAGTAAAACAGGTTACAATGGACTTCAGCTACAACCAGTTGGGGGGTGTTCCTGTGGGCGATGCCTATGCCCGGCTCATTGACGATTGTATACAGGGCGACCCTACACTATTTACCCGGAGCGATGCTGTGGAAGCCTCCTGGCGTTTCTTTACTCCGGTGTTGCAATACTGGCAAGATTATCCCGAAGCTCCTCTATATGGGTATCCCGCAGGTACGTGGGGCCCGCTTGAAAGTGAAGCCATGATGCGTGAACATGATGCAGAGTGGACCAATCCATGCAAAAACTTGACAAATACTGAACAATACTGTGAACTATGAAACCCTACATCTACCCGTCGACCTCGGAAACTGCCCGGGCGTTGATACTGCATCTGGTGAAAGTGATGCTTGATGAACCTGATAGAGATTTTCACATCGCTTTTAGTGGTGGATACACCCCCACCATTATGTTTGATATTTGGGCACATGAGTATAAGGATATTACTCCTTGGAAACGCCTGAAAGTGTATTGGGTAGACGAACGGTGCGTACCCCCTGAAAATTCGGAGAGTAATTACGGATTGATGCGTACATTGCTTCTGGGCATTGTACCTATTCCTTACGAGAATGTTTTCCGGATGCGTGGAGAAGAACGTCCTGACAAAGAAGCTATGCGTTATTCGCATCTGATTGCTTCGCAGGTGCCCATGCGTGATGGTTGGCCGGTATTTGATGTAGTGTTGCTGGGTGTAGGCGACGATGGACATACGGCTTCCATCTTTCCCGGACAAGAGCATTTATTGGCTTCTGAGGTTATTTGTACAGCTTCTCAGAATCCTTATAACGGACAAAAGCGGGTAACGCTCACCGGTTTCTCTATCCTGAATGCCCGGAGAGTGATTTTCCTGATGACAGGCAAAAAGAAAATCAATGTCGTAGAAGAGATTTGTTTGTCGGGCGATACTTCTCCGGCAGCCTTTATTGCACACCATGCCGCTCATGTAGAACTTTTTATGGACGATGCCGCTGCTTCCAGGGTATGTACCCGGCTGTAAATTAACCGATGGCTTTAAACACCGGTTGTGCTTTTTGGATTTCTGATTCGTACCCAAACCAATATCCCTTAACTTCATTTTGAACAGGTAAGTAACACAAGCGCAGATTCTCTTTATACATTCCGTACTCTACCTCCCAGGAGGAAGGGGGTACTTGCCTCTTACTAAGAACCTTTTCGGCGGGAGCTTTCTTAAGCGACATTCCTGCTTCTATCCAGGCTACGGAAACATCTGTTTGGTAGGCGGGATAGTGAGCCTTGCAGAAGTCGTACAGGATAAGCCCCCGCTTTTCTAAACTCAACGGCTGGTCTATCAGGCTACCTTGTATCAGGTAAGCAAGGAACCCGGTCAGGAAGTTTGCGTTGTTCAGTAGCAGGGTGCGGGTAATATTACGCCAGGCGGGGGCATTGTAAAAGCCATCCAGCAAGCGCGACAGTTGTCGGGCTGTTTGTAACTCATCGGTACTTATTTCATTGGTCTTTAATACTTCGTAGGGTGGGAAGGGGGAGTAGCTTATTCCCAACTCTTGAGCCCGGCGGCGCATTTCTGTTCCCGGCAGCAGTTTGAGCGATTCCAGTTGTATCTCGGCACACCCGTAACGCGCCAGTGTGTGTATATCTTCTACCATGTGGGTTAGCGGGTACAGGGGCAGACCGGCAATAAGGTCGGCATGAGTCTCCATGTTGGGCAGCGAACTCAGAAATTGCAGTCCGTCCAAAGCATCTTCCAGGTTACCTTTACGCAGGCAACGGTCTAATACAGGTTGGCGCAGGCTCTGAATACCGGCTTCTAAATGGAGCAATCCGTGAGGGAGTACCTTCAACTCTTTCCTCAACGCATCGGATAACAAGGCAGGATGTATCTCCAGGTGAAAGCAGATGTCAGGGAATTCGCGGAACAGGTCCAGGAGTGTTTTGGCACGTTGCAGGTTGTAGTTAAATGTGCGGTCTAACACCCGCACGTTGCGGATTCCGTTTCGGTTAATCTCTTCCAGGCGTTGTTTAATAACCTCAGACTCGAGGGTGCGTACCGGTTTCTCGCCGCCACTTACACAAAACGCGCAGGTGTTGAAGCATCCCCGGGTAGTTTCCAGTTGTACAAACGGCTTGTCCCAGCGGAAGAAGCGGCTGCGTTCGGGAGCTGTCAGTCCGGCAAAGTTTTCTACTTTAACCATCCCGTTATCCCGGTATTCATTGGCTTCCAGGTAACACAATCCGGTGATGTGTTTCCACTCTTCCTGCCGGTTGTACACCTTTATCCATCGATGGGCTTGCTCTTCGCCTTCGCCCCGGAATACGGCATCTACAAACCGGTGGGTACGTAGAAACGTTTCATTGTTGCCCAGGAACTCGGGACCGCCCAGGATTACAGTACAACGGGGCAGTAACGCCTTTACCCGTCCCAGGATATGTACCAACGGCTCGTGGTTAAACAGCCAACAGGTAGCTGCCACCACATCCGGCTGCCGGCGTACCACTTCACCGGCAATCATGCCTGTGTTTTCGTTGATGGTAGCCGATACTACTTCCCATTCCACGTCTGTATCTTCTGCCTTTACCTGTGCGTGTAAGGCGGGAAGTGCCAACGAAGAGTGGGCATACGAACTGTTTAAATCGAGCCAAAGAAGTTTCATCCGGATATTTTTAGGGTACAAAGGTATAAAAAATAGCCGGTATTTCTGTTTTGTAAATAAAAACACTATATTTGTTCATCCGAAGAGAATTGAAAACAAAAAATATGAAAGTAACTGCAAGAATTTTATTGATACTCTCCTTAGTGGTGGGGTTATCTGCCTGTCAAAGTGATGAAACTATTTTCGACCGTATAATAGGGTACACCTGGGTAGGCGATTTAGGCTTCTCGGATGCACATGGTTATGCGTTGGAGAGTGGAATCACCCTTTCTGAAAGCGGATTTGGTGTGGACGAACAGTACTATTATGACAATGGGGAGTATTTCAATACCCTGAATATTCGTTGGGATGTAAACAACGGTACATTGTTTTTGGATTATGGCAATGCTTATCCGTTATTGGAACTGCGCGCTGTGTATGTGAGCGGAGGGTACATGACAGGCAAATTGTATGCTAATAATGTGTACGAAGGCGACCTGACATTGAAACGATTATAAACAACTGTTGAAACGAATAAAGGGGCTTGATAGCCCCTTTTCTTTTTTATATATCTTATTCTTGCTCCTGTTCCTGCTTAGCTTGCGGTTGCTTAAACAGCAACTTGCGGAAAGCATCGGGATAGGGCGTTTCAAATTTCATCAAAGCACCGGTAACGGGATGATGGAAGTGCAGCTTGAATGCATGCAAAGCCAGTCGGCCCAACGGGTTGTTGTTATCGCCGTACTTTATATCACCAATAACAGGATGCTTCAAGTCCTGCATGTGCACACGGATTTGATTCTTACGGCCTGTTTCCAATTCCAACTCCACCAATGAGTAACCGTTGGCACGCTTAATGGTATGGTAGTGTGTAACGGCCTTGTCGCCTCCGTTATCTGTTTTACTGGAGTAGGTAATAAATACCTGGTTATCCGTTAACCAGGAGGTTACGGTTCCGCGGTCTTTTTCCATCTCGCCGGAAAGTACAGCTACATAACGGCGGTCGGTCACCATCTGGTCCCAATTATCCTGCAGGCGGAGCTTGGTGCGCTCGTCCTTAGCAAAAATCATTAAGCCCGATGTGTCCTTATCCAACCTATGCACCACGAAAATGCGGTGTTGCTTGGCGGTGCGTTGTACATACTCATTCAGGATGGAGTGGGCGGTACGTTCCTTCTGGCGGTCGGTACCAATGGATAGCACTCCTTCGCGCTTTTCAATAACGATGATGTAGGTATCCTCGTACACCACCTTTAACAGGTTGCTGCGAAACTCCTTACGTCCTTTCTCCTTACTGATTTGTATCTTCATGCCCGGTTGCAACGCGAAGTTGAACTGGGTAGTAATTACATTGTTTACATACACCACCCGCTTGCTGAGCAGTGATTTCAGTTTGGTGCGGCTGGCATCGGGCATCTTGGCAGCCAGGAACTCCATCAGTTCCATCGGCTCGCGTACCGTATAGCCGGTATATTTGGCTTTCTCGCGGGTAGCTGCACGCTCCAACCGTTCCTTTTGCGTTAGTTTGGGTCTCTTACTCATGACTTCTCTTTTCAAGTAGTACAACATTCTCTACATGGTGCGTATGCGGAAACATATCTACCGGCTGTACGGCGGTTACCTTGTATTTGGCATCCAGCAACTGCAAATCGCGTGCCTGGGTAGCCGAGTTACAACTTACGTACACTATGCGTTGAGGCTCGGCAAACAGAATCACGTCGACCACATCCTGGTGCATACCGGCGCGTGGAGGGTCGGTAATAATTACATCCGGGCGACCGTATTCGTTGATAAAGTCCTGGGTAAGTATATCTTTCATATCGCCTGCAAAGAACAGGGTGTTGTCGATATTGTTGATTTGTGCGTTTACCTTGGCATCTTCAATAGCCTCGGGTACATACTCGATGCCGATAACCTGACGCGCCTGGCGCGACACAAAGTTGGCAATGGTACCGGTACCTGTATACAAATCGTACACCAACTCGTTACCTGTCAGTCCGGCAAACTCGCGGGCTACCTTGTATAAGTTGTAGGCTTGCTCTGAGTTGGTTTGGTAAAACGATTTCGGTCCAATCTTGAAGCGCAGTCCTTCCATCTCCTCAAACATGTGGTCGTTACCTTTGAATACCTGCACGTCGAGGTCGTTAATGGTGTCGTTGCATTTGTTGTTCACTACATATAATAAGGAGGTAATCTCGGGGAACGAGTCGGCCATGAATTGCAACAGCGCTTTGAACGGAACCATTTCTGCCTCGTCCACAATCTTGCAAATCAGGATTACCATCAACTCACCGGTAGTCGAGGTGCGGATAATCATATTACGCAACATGCCTTCCTGTGAGCGCAGGTTAAAGAAAGAGTAGTTGTGCTCATACGCATAATCGCGCACGGCGTTACGGATACGGTTCGAAATATCGTCCTGCAACCAGCATTTTTCAATGGCAAGTACCTTGTCGAACGCTCCGGGAATGTGGAAACCTACGGCATTCATCTGCTCGTACACCACCTGTTGTTTGATTTCTTCGTATGTAAGCCAACGCTTGTCGGAGAAAGTAAACTCCAGTTTGTTGCGGTAGAATTGTATCTTTTCCGAGCCCATAATAGGTGATACCTCGGGCAATTCCACATGTCCGATGCGGCGCAGATTGTTCTCCACCTCTTTTTGTTTGTATTTAATCTGTTCGGGATAAGCCAATACCTGCCATTTGCAACCTCCGCATACACCGTAGTGTTCGCAGAATGGTACGGCTCTCAAGGAAGAATATTCGTGGATTTTTACTGCTTCAGCTTCGGCATAGCTGTTTTTCTTTCGTTTCAGTTGTAAGTCTACCACATCGCCCGGTACTACATAGGGTACAAAAATCACCAGGTCGTCTACTTTTGCAATGGCTTTTCCTTCGGCAGCCACGTCCGTTATTTTCACCTTCTCAAGCAAGGGAAGTACTTTCTTATTTCTTGCCACTTTTACACCAATCTAATAAATAATGATGCAAAAGTAGCTATATTTTTTGAATTTCTGACAGGCTGACTGAATATTTGCAGATTGCTATCTTGAAATTGCATTTAAGGCAAAAGTTTTTCGTTGAAAAGTTTTTAAGTTTACGAATTATATATAGTTTTGCGCAAAACATTTAGATTCAATACTTAAAAACTTTAAACACCTATTATGGACAAAAAGAGAGTTTACACCTTTGGTAACGGTCAGGCAGAAGGCAAGGCCGGAATGAAGAATTTATTGGGAGGCAAAGGTGCCAACCTTGCTGAGATGAACCTTATCGGGGTTCCTGTTCCTCCGGGATTTACTATCACAACAGATGTTTGTTCGGAATATTATGAGCTGGGTAAAGACCAGGTGGTTGCCCTGTTGAAGAACGATGTAGAAAAAGCTATCGCTTTACTGGAAAACTTGATGAAGTCCAAATTCGGTGATATCGAAAATCCGTTATTGGTTTCGGTACGTTCGGGTGCCCGTGCTTCTATGCCCGGTATGATGGATACCATCCTCAACCTGGGTTTGAACGATGAAGTAGTAGAAGGCATGGTTCGCAAAACAGGTAATGCCCGTTTTGCATGGGACTCTTACCGTCGTTTCGTACAAATGTACGGTGACGTGGTATTGGGCATGAAACCTACCAACAAAGAAGATATCGACCCGTTTGAGCAGATTATCGAAGATGTAAAGCATGCTAAAGGCGTGCAGCTCGATAACCAACTCGAAGTGGAAGACCTGAAAGAACTGGTTGCCAAATTCAAGGCTGCCGTGAAGAAACAAACCGGTCACGACTTCCCGACTTCAGCTTACGAACAATTGTGGGGAGCTGTTTGCTCGGTATTCGATTCATGGATGAACGAACGTGCTATCCTCTATCGTAAGATGGAAGGTATTCCTGCCGAGTGGGGAACTGCCGTTAACGTACAGGCGATGGTATTTGGTAACATGGGCGAAACATCGGCTACCGGTGTATGCTTCTCTCGTGATGCCGGTTCGGGCGAAGACCTTTTCAACGGTGAGTACCTCATCAACGCTCAGGGCGAAGACGTGGTTGCCGGTATCCGTACTCCGCAACAGATTACTAAGATTGGTTCACAACGCTGGGCAGAGCTTGCCGGTGTTACCGAAGATGTGCGTGCTGCTCAATTCCCGTCAATGGAAGAGGCTATGCCCGAAATCTATAAGGAACTCGACGCCCTGCAAACTAAATTGGAAAACCACTACAAAGATATGCAAGACATGGAGTTCACCGTACAAGAAGGTAAACTCTGGTTCCTGCAAACACGTAACGGTAAACGTACCGGTGCTGCGATGGTGAAGATTGCCATGGATATGCTCCGTCAGGGTATGATTGACGAAAAGACTGCCTTGTTGCGCGTTGAACCGAACAAATTGGACGAACTTCTTCACCCGGTATTCGATAAGGGTGCTATGAAGAGCGCTAAAACGCTGACTCGCGGACTGCCCGCATCTCCGGGTGCTGCCAGCGGACAGATTGTATTCTTTGCCGATGACGCTGCCGAATGGGCTGAAGCCGGCAAGAAGGTAATCATGGTACGTGTGGAGACTTCTCCGGAAGACCTGGCAGGTATGGCTGCTGCACAAGGTATCCTTACTGCCCGTGGTGGTATGACCTCGCACGCTGCTGTTGTGGCTCGTGGTATGGGTAAATGCTGTGTATCGGGTGCAGGTGCTTTGTTGGTCGACTACAAGGCTCGTACCGTAGAAATCGACGGTTTGGTGTTGAAAGAAGGCGACTTCATCTCTTTGAACGGTACTACCGGTGAAATCTATTTGGGCGAAGTAAAAACAATTGCAGCAGAAGTATCGGGTGACTTTGGCGACCTGATGGCTCTGGCCGAAAAATATACACGCCTGAAAGTACGCACCAATGCCGATACTCCGAACGATGCACGTATTGCACGTAGCTTCGGTGCCATTGGTATCGGTCTGTGCCGTACTGAACACATGTTCTTCGAAGGCGAAAAGATTAAAGCCATGCGCGAAATGATTTTGGCAGAGAATGCCGAAGGCCGCCGCAAGGCATTGGCTAAGATTCTGCCTTACCAGCAAGCCGACTTCAAGGGTATCTTCCAGGCTATGGAAGGCTGTCCGGTGACTGTTCGTCTGCTCGATCCTCCTTTGCATGAATTCGTTCCCCACGATACCAAAGGCCAGCAAGAAATGGCGGATGC
>JAVBVL010000031.1:0-49166 GCA_031554285.1 Bacteroides sp. | reverse complement strand
GATTATTTTACACGGATGCTGCAGTCCGTTAAAGAGGTAAAAGCCGAAGAAATTCGTCAATTAGCCTGCCAATATTTATGTAAAGAGACATTAAAAGAGGTCATTGCAGGTAAAAAGATGGACTAAAAGTGCAACGGGTGTACTCTTTATTGCACGGAAATTGTATCTTTGTGCTCCATGCTTTTAAAATCTGTAACACAAAATACGGTAGGAATGAAATATCTCTATACTATACTTCTATGCTTATCTCTCTCTCTGGGAGATAGTTTCGCTCAATCCAATTCAAACTTTTTGGGGAAGATAAAGGATACCTTCTCTTCCGAAATCAAAATCGGCAATTACACCTTTAAGGACGGTTCCGAGTATACCGGCGAGATGAAAAGTCGTAAGCCCAACGGTAAAGGGCGTACGGTATTTAAAAACGGCGACGTGTACGAGGGCGAATACGTGAAAGGAAAGCGTGAAGGTTATGGCATTTACCAATTTCCCGATGGTGAGAAGTACGAGGGACAATGGTTTCAGGACCAGCAACACGGAAGAGGTATCTTCTATTTTATGAACAACAACCGTTACGACGGTATGTGGTATCAGGACTATCAACAGGGACAAGGCACCATGTATTACCACAATGGCGATATTTACGTGGGCAGTTGGGCCAACGACAAGCGCGAAGGCGAAGGAACCTATACCTGGAAGAACGGCGCCCGCTACGTGGGCAGTTGGAAGAACGACAAAAAAGAAGGAAAAGGAACCATGACGTGGGACGATGGTTGCAAGTACGAAGGCGACTGGAAAGGCGGTGTACGCGATGGTAAAGGTACGTTTGAGTACACCAACGGCGACAAGTATATTGGCGATTGGGCCGAAGACGTACAGCAAGGCAAAGGCATTTATATGTTCCACTCCGGCGAGCGGTACGAAGGGGCTTACCAATTAGGCGAACGCACCGGAGCAGGCATCTATTACTATACTAATGAAGACAAGTATGTAGGCGGCTTTAAAGACGGATCCAAAGACGGACAAGGCGTGTTTACCTGGAGCACCGGCGCCGTATATGATGGGCATTGGAAAGACGACAAGCGCAACGGCCAAGGCACCTACAAATGGAGCAACGGCGACGTGTACCAGGGCGAATGGAAGAACAACCAACCCAACGGGCAAGGCACGCTCACCCTGGTTAACGGTACTAAATACAAAGGTGGCTTTGTCGACGGCCGCGAAGACGGCAAAAGCGTGCAGGAAACCAAAGACGGCACCCGCTTCGACGGTTTCTTTAAGCAAGGTAAAAAGCACGGTCCGTTTGTAGAGACCGATAAGAACGGGAAAGTGATTCGCAAAGGTACCTATAAGATGGGTGCGTTGGAATAAAATCTCATACTGTATGGAAGTAACTACATTCATCACCAACTACCGCGAAGCATTTGGCAGCGCTGCCGAGCTTCCTATCGCTTTCTGGTACTCCGATACGGCTGTATCCGAAACAGAGAAGATTAACGGCTGTTTCTTCAAAGGTTTGAAGACCGTTCGAGAAGGTACCCCTATCAGCCTGAGTGTGGAAACCATTACTTGCGGAGGCGGTAAGTTTTATACCGGCTTTACCGAAATGCCCGAGCGTATCCCGAACTTCGTTTCATTCAAAGAGAAGTATAAAAAAACGCCCGAAATGGTTCTTGAATTTGTGGAGCATATCGATGTGCAACGTGCCTCCTGCAAGTACCTCAACTTTGCCCGGATAGATGCTGTTGAAAGCTTCGATGGGGTAGAGGGATTGCTGTTCCTGGCTACGCCCGATATTCTTTCCGGATTGGCAACCTGGACTTACTTCGATAATAATGCCGATGATGCGGTGAGCACCCTGTTTGGTTCCGGCTGTTCAGCAGTAGTTGCCCAAGCCGTTACTGAGAATAAACGGCAAGGCAGACGAACGTTTATCGGCTTCTTCGATCCCTCTGCGCGGCCATACGTGGAAGCTAACATAGTGAGTTTCGTGATTCCGATGTGCCGGTTCAAGGAGATGTATTACACCATGCGCGAAAGCAGCTTGTTTGATACTCATGCCTGGGCTAAGATTCGGGAACGTATCAATGAGGCTTGAACTTTTTATACAGAGAATTTGCATTTCATCTTACGCACTCACGCACTATACACAAAACCATTTATTCATCGGCATTTTAGTGCGTGCGTAGGATGAAAATCATCCTACGCACTACTTACACACTTGCTCCCGGTTATTCCGAAAAAGTGTCAAATCTATTCATATAAACAAACCGTTTTATCACTAAATACTCGGGCGGAAATCTCTGAAAACAACCTGATAATACTTGCGTATCTCGCCTTAATTTCTTATATTCGCAGTAACAAAATACCTTGTTACACCCAGGTGTAGACCGGTTTTACACCCGGATGTAACAAGGTCGTACACCCGGGTGTTCGCTAACCTTACACCCGGGTGTATGCGGGTATTAATTACTATGATATTTAATTTTACAAATGAAGTTAGGAACAACTCTCTATGTAGTCCGAAAGAAATTGGACTTGACTAAAGAAGAAAAACAAGTGCGCTATTGCGCAGTCCCCGTAACATCGGGACAAATCGACATCCATGAGTTGGCGGCAACCATCTGCGAACGGTGTTCATTAACGAGGGCCGATGTGCTGGCTACCGTCAGTGCGCTGAGCGATGTAATGCAGCAACGTTTAAGGGATGGGCATACGGTGAAGCTCGATGGGATAGGGATTTTCTCGGTATCGGCCAGCAGTGAAGCTATGGAGCGACGTGAGCAATGCACGCCATCCAAGGTAAAAGCGAAGCGGGTCTGTTTTAAAGCCGACAAGGAAATGCGGCTGATACTGAATGAAATAGAGTATGTGAACCGGGACCGGTTTAACACTAAAAAGAAAACCGGCAATGAAGATAACACAACGCAGGAGTGATGGGAAAAAGCAGACACAACGGCTGCTGGAGTTAGAGGTTGCGTTGGCAGCCATGCGTACTGAAACAAAAGAGAAGCCGGTGTCGGCTATGCGTGAAAGACTACCTTACGCTGTGCCTAATGAGAGAATGGATTACGTGCAAAAACTTCCGGTACTGCTGTTTGGATGTGCACTGCATAAAAGCAGCTCCGGGCTGGTAGAGATGGAGTATAACGGGTGCGTTACGTTAGAAATAAACCGGCTTACGGGACTAAAAGAGGCTGCCGAGGTACGAAAACAAGCCGCCGGGCTTCCGCAAACACTCATTTCTTTCATTGGTTCCAGCGGTCGAAGTGTAAAAATTGTTGTACCTTTTGTGTTGCCGGACGACAGTTTGCCTCATGAGCCTGAAAAAGTGGAAATGTTCCATGCTCATGCTTACCGCAAGGCGGTTCAGTATTATCAACCACAACTGAACCGGGAAATAGATCTGAAAGCTCCTTCGCCCGACCAATCCTGCCGCTTGTCATTCGACCCTCAACTGTATTATAACCCGCAGGCAGAACCCATTCGGATGGAACAACCCATGAAAATGCCGGAAGAACCTACGTTTGAAGAGAAACAGGAGGCGTTGCAAGACCCGCTGATGCGCCTGATACCGGGTTACGAACGGAGCCACATCATTGCTACCTTGTTTGAAACCTCTTTGTATAATGCATTAGAGCGTGCAGAAGCATCTGAAACGCGGGAGGATAACCTGCCTTTTTTTACCAGGCTTGCGGAAAACTGCCATGCATCGGGAATTCCGGAAGAGGATGCGGTTCGCTGGTCATTGTTGCACAGAAACCTACGCGACTTTGAAGTGGAGTTGCGGGCTACATTCCGCAGTACGTATACCCTGCGGAAAAGGTTTGGCAATAAGCCTTGCATACCTGCGCCCATGACATTGATTCTTCAATTGGATGAGTTTATGCAACGTCGCTACCAGTTCAGGCGTAATACCATGAAAGGAGTAACAGAGTATCGTCCGCACAAATCGTTTTACTTTAATTTCCGGCCTGTAACCAAGCAGGCAATGAACAGCATTGCTTTGGATGCGCAGGGCGAAGGGTTGGCAGCTTGGGATGCGGATGTAAAGCGGTATGTGGAATCCGACCGTATACCGAACTACAATCCGGTGGAGGAGTACCTGGGTAATTTAAAACCGTGGGACGGGAAGGATCGTATCCGCGAACTGGCCGGCCGTGTGCCGTGTGAGGAGCCTGCCGTATGGCAAGAGCGTTTTCACACCTGGTTTCTCAGTATGGTGGCGCATTGGCGGGGTATCGACAAGAAGCATGCCAACAGTGCATTGCCGTTGCTCATTGGCGACCAGGGGTGTGGCAAATCGACTTTTTGCCTGAACCTGCTTCCGCCGGCACTTCGTGAGTATTATACCGACAGCATCGATTTTAGCAACCGCCGTAATACGGAGTTAGCGCTTAACCGCTATCTGCTTATTAATATGGATGAGTTTGATTCCATTAGTCCCGCTTACCAGGGCTTTATGAAGCACATTGTACAGAAGGCGGTGGTGCAAAGTCGCCGCCCGTACGGTACGGTTACTGAAGAACTTCGTCGGTATGCTACTTTCATTGCTACCAGCAATAACTTTGATTTGTTGAACGACCCTACAGGAAGCCGACGCTATATCTGCGTAGAGGTAAAAGGCATTATTGATTACCGGCAGCCGGTAAATCACGAACAACTTTACGCGCAGGCTATGGAAGAGCTGAGCTTGGATACCCGCTATTGGTTTACCCATGAAGAGGAAGCGGCTATTACGCGTGATAACCAACGTTTTCGTCAGGTATCGATGGTGGAGGAGAGTTGCCTGATTTATTTTCGTCAACCGGTTCCGGGCGAACGGTTTGAAGAACTCACTGCTGTAGAAATGTTGGAACGGGTCAAGGACCGGCAGAAGGGATTTAAGTACACGCCTACCATGGTTTTGAAGTTAGGCCGCGTACTTCGCACGATGTTTGAATCGCGCCGGGTTCATCGGGGTTTTGTTTATAAAGTATTGGAAACTAATTAGATAACATCACTTGGTTAAAGTAGGTGCGTGAGAGGCGCGTAGGATGTTTTTTTATCCTACGCGCCTCTGTAACACCTATGAATAAAGGATTTCTGATGACTGCGTAAGTGCGTCAGTAGAAAACACAAACTCCTGTACTACGTTTTACTTTTCTCTGAAATGAGCAATAGTTTATCGCCTACATGTAACTTCAACGTACCGTTGGGAATCAGGAACTCATCATCCCGCTTCACAATCATTACCAAGGTACCTTTAGGCAAATCCATGTCCTTCAGGTTATCGGCTTCCTCGAGCATCTCGGCAGTAACAGTCATGTCGCGTAAATCAGAATCGATTTCCTCGGGTAGTTCTACTCCAAAGTCGTTGCCTGTTTTCTCTAACGGAATGGAAAGATTAAGCAGGCGCGCCATAAACGAAATGCTGGTGCCCTGTACCACTAACGAGATAATAGTAATAAAGAACACGATATTGAAAATCATATTAGAGCCCGGCACATTGGCTACCACCGGATAGGTAGCAAAGATAATAGGTACGGCACCACGCAGCCCCACCCACGATACAAACAACTTAGAGCGGAGCCCTTGTTTTGGGAAGGGAATCATGCAGAGGAATACGCTCAACGGGCGGCCTACGATAATCATAAACACTCCAATCAAAGTTGCTACCAAAGCTACTTCGAGCATCTCGTGCGGGTTCACCAACAATCCGAGCATGAGGAACATTACAATCTGGAACAGCCAGGTGAGTCCGTCCATGAAGGTAGCAATCTCCTTGCGGTGCGGAATCTTGTAATTACCTACCATAATACCGGCAATGTACACCGCCAGGTAGCCGTTACCGTTGAGGTGGTCGACCAAAGAGAAGGTAAAGAACACGAACGACAGCAACAGGATAGGGTAGAGTGACTGGTTATCGATGTTTATCTTGTTGAGGAACTTGATGGCGAGTTTGCCCAGCACATAACCGCCGGCACCGCCTAACAGGAATTGTACCAGGAAGGAGGTGGCAATCTCTCCACTTCCCATACCGTCCGACTGGATTAGCTGAATCAACACGATGGTAAGCATGTATGCCATCGGGTCGTTACTACCGCTCTCGAGCTCAAGCATGGGGCGCATGTTGTATTTGAGGTTCATTTTCTGCGAACGCAGGATGGCAAACACCGAAGCTGAGTCGGTAGACGACATGGTAGAGGCAAGCAGCAGCGAAGGGATGAAGGCGAAGTGAATGTTGGTCCAGCTCAGTCCGGAGAGGTACCAAATGAACAGCCCTGTAAACAGCGCAGTGAGCAGCACGCCTACGGTAGACAGTACTACGCCCGGCCATACAATGGGCTTAATATCTCTGAATTTGGTATCCATACCACCCGAGAACAGGATGATGCTCAGCGCGAGCATACCGATAAATTGCGCCTCATGGGCGTTATTAAACTGAAAGCCTAATCCATCGCTACCAAAGAGCATGCCTACACCTAAAAAAAGTAACAAGGCAGGCACCCCGAAGCGGTAACCGGTTTTTCCGACACAAATGCTGATAAAGACTAAAATTGAACCAAAGAAGAGAATATTTTCTGCGGTAAATAGCATGGGCGATATTGTTTAGAAGGTTATAAAATTCTTGACTTTGCGAATATACATAATTTATTCTTATTTTTGCGGGCATAATCTAGCAAAACATGATGTATGGATGTAAATAATCTTTCGCCCCTGCGCAAAGGAATAGTAGGTGTACAGTTTCTGTTTGTTGCATTTGGGGCTACGGTATTGGTGCCGCTCCTGGTAGGAATCGACCCCTCTACGGCATTGCTCTCGGCAGGGTTGGGTACACTCATTTTTCATTTGGTAACCAAAGGTAAAGTTCCCATCTTTCTGGGAAGTAGTTTTGCATTCATAGCTCCCATTATTAAGGCCACCGAGTTGTACGGGCTGCCGGGAACCATTGGCGGCATTATTGGCGTGGCATTGGTGTACTTCATCGTGAGCGCACTGGTGAAGTGGCAAGGCATCAGGCTGATTAACCACCTGTTTCCGCCGGTGGTCATTGGTCCGGTTATTATCCTCATCGGTTTATCGTTGGCAGGTACCGGGGTACAGATGGCGCAAACCAATTGGCTGCTTGCCCTGTTCTCGTTACTTACCGCTGTGTTGGTTTCTATCAGAGCCAAAGGACTCTTCAAACTGGTTCCTATCTTTTGCGGCATTGCCATTGGATATGTAGTGGCATACTGCATGGGTGAGGTCGATTTAACAGGCGTGCGTGAAGCGGCGTGGCTTAGCTTCCCGCAACTGGTATTTCCCCGTTTCTCTTGGGAGCCGGTACTGTATATGATGCCCGTAGCCATTGCTCCGGTGATAGAGCACATTGGTAATATATATGTGGTTAATGAGGTGACGGGAAAGGACTTTGTAAAAGACCCCGGACTGCACCGCACACTATTTGGCGACGGGCTGGCGTGTCTGCTTGCCGGATGCATCGGCGCACCTCCCGTTACTACCTATGCCGAAGTTACGGGTGCTATGTCGCTCACCAAAGTTACCCATCCGCAGGTGGTACGTATTGCGGCAATAACAGCTATCCTCTTCTCGGTGATTGGTAAGATAAGTGCTTTACTGAAAACCATTCCCGCCTCCGTATTGGGTGGCATTATGTTGTTGCTGTTTGGCACCATTGCCTGTGCCGGTATCAATAACCTCATTATTAACCGGGTGAATCTGGGAAATACACGTAATATTATCATTGTATCTATTACGCTGACCATCGGTATTGGTAATGCTATGCTGTCGTGGGGTAACTTCTCGCTCTCGGGTATCGGATTGGCAGCGCTGATAGGCGTACTGCTCAACCTATTGCTCCCGCAAGAAGCAGTAGAGAAGACTGATTTACCGGAAAGTTAACACGAAGCAGGTCTCCTTGCCACTGCGCAGGGCAATGCTGCCGCCCGATATACGCATGATTTGACGCGACAGGCTTAGTCCCACGCCACTGCCTCCCTCTTTGGTGGTGAAGAAGGGGATAAAGATGTGTTCGACTATCTCGGCAGGAATAGCGGGACCGTTATTCGCTACTTCCATCACTACTTCCTCGTTTTCGTTGCTGTATGCCCGCAGGGTGATGCATCCGCCGGGTTGCTCGCCAATAGCCTGTATGGCATTCTTCAAGAGGTTCAGCACCACTTGCGTAATCAGGTTCTCATCGGCGTGCAGTATCAGGTCGTCCGGGGTAACTTCTATATGGAAAGTAATATTCGTCTGTTGATACCGGTGGTGGGCAAGTTCTATCATGCGTTCGGCAAACGGCTTTACATAGAACAGCGAAGGCTCGGGCTTGGGAAGGTGTGTGAAGCGGCGGTACGACTCAACAAACGAGAGCAGTCCGCGCCCGGTGGAGCGAATGGTTTCCAGTCCCTTCCGGAGTTCGTCGACCGAAGGGGCATCATGCGAGAGCAAGGTTTCGCTGATAGATGCAATCGGGGTAACGGAGTTCATAATCTCGTGCGTAAGTACCCGGATGAGGCGTACCCACGATTCTACTTCCTTTTCGTCCAGTTCGCGGTTAATATCACTAAAGGCAAGAATGCGCAAGTGCTCGGTACCGATGACAATGCCGGATACATGAACGGTAAGGCATAAGGTACCCCGCTCGTTACTGTAGCTTATTTGTAGTTTGTCGCCCGTTTGGCAGTGCTTCACTTTCTCCATCAGCCGGGCATCTATGCGGCTCAGTTGTTGCACGTGGGTAAAAACATCCAGCCCCAGCAGCCGCAACGCCTCGTTGTTTTTTTGATACACATATCCGGTGTTGTTGAGTACCACAATACCGGTGCCGATGCTGTTCAGAATGAGCTCGTAATACTTTTCCTGTTGGGCGGTCTGACTCTTGATGCGATGTAGTATCTGTCCCGTTTGGTTCAGGGCGATGTTCATCAGGCGGGTTTCGGTATCGCCCGTGTCTTCGGGGAAGCGGAACGAGGCATCGCTGTTTTCCAGTGCATTAATCATGGTAATTAATCGGCGGCTGTGGCTGCGGTACAACATAAACTGCCACCGGATGCTCAGGATGAGCATACACAGCAGTATGCCTCCCAGGTAGTACTTCCCTTGGAAAGCTGCCCATGTTGTGCCAATTGCTAAAGCAAGCGTTACACACAGCCGGAACCAATAGAGGCGAAACAGTTTATTCATAGTCCGAATTTCTTCAACTTGTTGTACAACGTTTGCCGAGTAATGCCCAGTTGTGCCGCTACGGCCGACAGGTTGCCGTCACACTGCTTCATCGTTTTCTGAATCATTTTCATTTCCATTTCTTCGAGGGTTGAGGCCGCCTCTTCGGGCATTTCCTGTCGTCCGGGAAACTGGAATACTTCGGGTGTAAGCAGCGTACCGTCACTGATAATAACGGCTTTCTCCATGGCATGTTCCAATTCGCGGATATTGCCAAACCAGGCATGTGCCTTTAGCTTCTCGGCGGCAGCAGAGTTCAGTACCAACTGTGGCTTGTCATACTGCTTGCAGAAGCCTGCAATAAACATCTCCGCCAACGGAACAATATCTTCCGGACGCTTGCGTAGTGGAGGAATCTCCAAATGAATGGTATTGATACGATACAGAAGGTCTTCACGGAACTCATCACGAGTAACCATTTCCTGCAAGTTACGGTTGGTGGCGCAGATAAGGCGTATGTCGATGGGGATGGGCTCGTTGCTCCCTACGCGCACAATGCTGCGGCGTTGAATGGCGGTAAGCAGTTTGGCTTGCAGATGGAGCGGCAGGTTGCCAATCTCGTCCAGGAAGAGGGTACTCTGGTGGGCGGCTTCGAACATACCCGTTCGGTCGGCAAAGGCATCGGTAAAAGAACCTTTGACATGGCCGAAGAGTTCGCTCTCAAACAGTGTTTCGGCAATAGAACCCATATCTACTGGTACCATCTTGCGTGAATAGCGGGTGGAGAGTTGGTGAATTTCGCGTGCCAGCATCTCTTTACCCGTACCATTCTCGCCGGTAATAAGTACATTGGCATCGGTGGTGGCTACTTTCTCGACCATGAGGCGCAACTGGCGCATGGAAGCGCTTTCACCCCAATACATGAACGGAGTTGCGGTGGCCGACTTAGCATCCCGGCTGCCGCCTTTCCGCATCGTGGCAGCGTGTTGTAACACTTCTATCAGCTTTTGGTTATCCCAGGGCTTTACCACAAAGTCGGTAGCCCCTTCCTTGATACCCCGCACCGCCAGGTCGATATCGGCATATGCCGTAAAGAGTACCACGGGCAGGGTGGGGCATTGCTTCTTGATTTCGTGCAGCCAGTACAGTCCTTCGTTGCCGTTGTTAATGCCGGCGGTGAAGTTCATGTCGAGTAAAAGCACATCGGGTACTTCCTTACGTAATACCGCCGGAAGGGTTATGGGCGAAGAAAGGGTGATAACCTTATTGAAATAGCTTTTCAGAAGAAGCTGTACAGCGGTTAGCACCCCTTTATTATCGTCAACCACCAGTAATGTTCCCAGTTTGTTCATTGGTACAGGAATTTGTGTTACTTTACAAAGGTAAACCAATCATGGGAATCGAACAAGCGGATGTCTAAATATTAGACAATCCGCATGGTCGTTTTTTGCATTACATTAAAATACCTGTAGCTTGACCCCGAACGACAGACTGAGGTAGTCGCGCGGTCGCAGGTAACTATTGGTGGCAGCACTTACCAGATACAAGTCACAGGTGCTGAGCTCATAAAAGAAAGTAACCGACCGGTAATGCGAGAATTTTTCGCGGTTCCTGAACTCGTAGGTCAGGCGTTGCCCGACAAATACGTGTATACGTACTTTGTTCGAGAAACCGTAATAACCCTTCGGATACCGGTCGGGTTCCCTCGCCCAGAATTCGTTTCCAAACACAGTGTTTAAGTACATTCCGCACGAAAGAGGTTCAAAGGATAGGTTGTTTATCTTCTTCGACGAAAAGCTCCAAGGCATGTAGTTTTGCTTCAATGTAAAAGTCAGCTTGGCTCGGTCCGACGAATATTTTGGCAGGAAGCCGAATAGTATATCGGTTTCCCACTGGTTATGCTTGCCGTAATCCCATCCGGTACCCAGGGAGAGTAATCCCATGTTACCGGCGTATTGTAACTTGTAATGTGTAGGAATTAAGTTCGACCACTTTTCGCGGTAATGGTGCACGCGTTTATCGTATTTGTTTTCGGCTGTTTCGAGCGGGATTGTTTCGAGCGGAGCCGCTTGCGCGTAAACTGTTTCCGGGCAAAGTACCCAGGTAAAGCACAATAAGCACACTATCTGTTTAAAAGTAAACCACTTCATAGGTATAAGTATCGGGGGTAATGGTGAATAAAAGATAAGAACGGCGTTTTATACAGTCGCTTCCGTAGTAAATAACGCCGTCGTTGAATAAATCCTGCACG
Source organism: Bacteroides sp. (assembly GCA_031554285.1). Lineage (GTDB taxonomy): Bacteria > Bacteroidota > Bacteroidia > Bacteroidales > Bacteroidaceae > Bacteroides. Next base: position 37,765 of record JAVBVL010000031.1, on the reverse strand, counting down.
GAAAGGCTATGTTCATGGGCCATCGTACAGAACTGTAAACCGGGGAATTGAGTGACATAATACTGAAAAGCCTTGGCTACATTGTTGTTAAATTCCGGGCAATACGGACGGATATGCATAGAAATAACCGTTTTCTCAAATTCGTCACGGCGGTTAGTCATTTCATTCTCCATGAAACCCAAATCGGGGATAGGTTCTGAAAAATCGTACTCTAATGCATTGGTATTGAGGCATACAAACTTGATGTTTCCGGCGATAAACGCAAAATTGGTTGGACCGAATACCTTTTTATAGGTCTCTTTGCCGGTACCCAGGCAGTCGTGGTTACCAAGGAGTACCACATAAGGAACTTCCAGTCCGCTCATAATATCGCGCTGCCACAAGAACTCATTGGTTACGCCGAAGTCGCTCATATCGCCGCCATGAATTACAAAGTCAATGTCGTCACGCTTATTAACAGCTTCTACAAAGCTTTCTGTTTCATCGTACCAACGTTGAGTGTCGCCCATGAAAATGAAACGGATGGAGGTTTTTCCCTGACACTTTTCTTCAATTAACTGGATGTTCTTTGTGTTAACATCTCTTTCACCGGTAATGCGTACATCGTAAGGATGGTAGTCAATCAGATTGCAGCCTGCAAAAAGGATTAGGCAGGATAATAGGAATAATAGATTTCTTTTCATAAATGTGTTATTGTTCTTGAAAACTGTCGGCAAAGTTATCGTTTTATATTAAAACTCCCAAATGTATTTTGAGTTTTCTTTCCGGTATATGAAGAATGGAACACTTTGTCCAATAAATAGACAAGTTTGTCTAATTATCATACAGTGATGTTATAAGAGAGTTTCTGCAAATGTCTGTTTATTAAGTATTTACTTTTTTGGCACGATTGCTGCTTTATAGTAGATAGATTAACTTGCTTCTCGCATAAAAAGAAGCAAATTAAGGAGTAACGTTGTGAAACGGTGCTCCTTGATTTCAAAAGTTTCTATATTTACACACTATATATTAATAATGAAATAACAAACTAATAATACATCGTATGATTAAAATTGAAAACATCAGCAAAGTATTCCGCACATCCGAAGTAGAGACAGTAGCGTTGAATCACGTGAATTTAGAGATTAATGAAGGCGAGTTTGTGGCTATCATGGGTCCGTCGGGTTGTGGCAAGTCTACCTTGCTGAATATCCTTGGTTTGCTCGATAACCCCACTGAAGGTTCATACCATTTGTTAGGCAGCGAAGTGGCTACGTTGAAAGAAAAGGAACGTACCAAAGTGCGCAAAGGCAAACTGGGTTTTGTATTCCAAAGCTTCAATCTCATTGACGAACTCAACGTGTACGAGAATGTAGAATTACCGTTGACCTACCTCGGTATTAAAGCCTCCGACCGTAAGAAAATGGTGGAAGCTATGCTGAAACGTATGAATATCGGCCATCGTGCCAAGCACTTCCCGCAACAACTCTCCGGCGGTCAGCAACAACGTGTAGCTATTGCCCGTGCGTTGATTAGCAACCCCAAACTGATTCTTGCCGATGAACCTACCGGTAACCTCGACTCCAAGAACGGTGCCGAAGTAATGGATTTGCTTACCGAACTGAATAAGGAAGGTACCACCATTATCATGGTTACCCACTCACAGCACGATGCTTCGTTTGCCCACCGGGTAGTGCATTTGTTTGACGGTAGCGTAGTGGCAAGTGTGGTGACACAATAATTCTAATGACAACTAAATTTCGACGATGAGGCAAATATATTATGTTATTCAAACTTTGATACGCGGGCGTAACGGTAATGTTGTTAAACTGATATCGCTGACTTTAGGTTTGCTGGTAGGTATCTTACTCTTTTCGCAGATTGTTTATGAACTGAATTACGATACCTTTTATAAAGAACATGAACAGTTAGTGATGTTTGGTACCCGCCAGGTTTCTGCCGAAGGAGAAGCCGGAGAATGGGAATGGGATACATTCCGTCCTGCCGCTGCGGCATTGGCCGAGTCTATGCCCGACCTGGTGGAGTGCGCTACGCCTGTATTCTTTTGGTATACACCGGATTTGTACATCGCCGATAAGAAACTGACGGATACGCAAGTCATCTTCGGGGATACCCTTTATTTCCGTACCCTGGGTATTGAAGTGCTGAGCGGAGACCCGCAACAACTGGCACAAAGTTTCAACGCTTTTGTGTCGCAAAGCAAGGCGCGCGAACTTTTCGGTAGTGAGAATCCTGTAGGCAAGACGTTTAATATGGATAAGCGTTTCGATATTACCGTGCGGGGTGTGTATGAGGATGTACCCGGCAATACGGCATTTCCCAGCAACATCCTTATCTCTCTGCCTACTGTTGAAGATCATGTGTACGGACGGGGTAGCTGGGATAATAACGATATATACATGGTGTATGTCCGCTTGCGTCAGGCTGGAGACATAGAAGAGGTGAACCGCCGTGTGACCCAGGTTGTAGGGAAATATACCAGTCTGGACGATCCTCGTGGCGGAACAATGGAATGTTCTGTTATTCCGGTAAAGAAATACTATTTGAGCAGTCAGGATAATGTACGGCGTATTGTGATTCTCTCGGTACTGGGTTTCTCCATATTCTTTGTATCGGGTATGAACTATGTATTGGCTGCCATTGCTACCATCGGCCGACGCGCCCGAACGGTAGGGGTACACAAATGTTGCGGAGCCGATTCCAGGCATATCATGGGTATGTTTTTGTGGGAAACGGGCCTGATGATATTTGTCTCCATACTGTGCAGCTTAGCGTTGATGTATCTGTTCCGTGATCCTATTCAAGAGATGTTGGGAATATCACGCTTGGGCGAACTGTTTACCTGGCAAACCCTGTGGGTGCCTGTTGCTACGGTTGCTCTGCTCTTTGTGGTAGCCGGGGTATTACCGGGACAGATATTTGCCCGCATTCCCGTTACGCAGGTGTTCCGTCGTTATACGGATGATAAACGTTCCTGGAAGCGTGGACTGTTGTTTGTACAGTTTATGGGTGTGGCATTCATCTTGGGTATGCTGGCAACCAGCATTCATCAATATAACGACCTGATGACACGTGATGTAGGTTTCGATTCCAACCATTTGGCTGTAGGAACTGCCACAAGTGCAATAAGCGAATTCTCAAATTTAGAAGAGTTTGTGCAGAACTCACAGCGTATTACAGATGCACTGCTTCGTCAGCCATTTGTCGAGGCAGTGGGGTGTAGCGAACAGAATTTGTTGGAACATTACTCTTCAACACTATTAGAAGTCGAGGGAGGAAATAAACGGGTATCGGTACATTTTCAGTATTTTGCGAAAGGTTTTCCCGAGGCGGTTGGTTTGAAACTCGTTGAAGGCACCTGGCCGAAACAGGTAGGTGAGGCGGTAGTCAGCGAAAAGCTTGTGAAGGAGTTGAATTGGGGTGATCAGGTAATCGGTCACAAACTCTCCATACGTACAAGTAGAAATGTCAGTGACAAAAAAGAATATTCAACCGTAGTAGGTGTTATACGTGATGTACGTAACATCGGATTCTTTAGCGAACAGAAATGCATCGCTTTCATACTTAACCCCATACTTTGCGGCACTTTCCATGTACGCCTGAAAGAACCGCAGCACGAAAATCTGGTTCGCCTGAACGATTTCGTCAAGCAAACCTACCCGAACTCGGGACTTTCCTCCCTGAGCTATGAAGAGGTACGTCGCGATAACAATGCGTCGGTACTCCGGTTCCGCAATACGGTATATATGACATCCGCGTGCATCCTGCTCATCGTGTTGATGGGGCTGATAGGCTATGTCAACGACGAAACCGCGCGCCGTTCCAAAGAGATTGCCGTACGGAAGGTTAATGGAGCCGAAGCGTCCGATATTCTGCAATTGCTGTCGGTAGGTATTCTGAAAGTAGCCGTGGGTGCCGTGTTAATAGGTATTGGGTGTGCCTGGTATGTTTCCGGTATTTGGATGGAACAATTCTCGGACAGTGAGTTGCTTTCGCCGGTATGGTTTGTACTGGTAGGTATTTGCTTGCTATTACTCATTGTGTCGGTGGTTATTACCAAAGCATGGCGTATTGCCAACGAGAATCCGGTAAAGAGCATCAAGTCCGAATAAGCTATAGTATAGGCTGCTTAGATGCCTTCTTTATGTAAATAAGTAAAGCTGCTGTCGCGGTGATACTGGCAGCTGCATCAGATATAGGCATACTCATCCACACCCCTGACAAACCAAAGTGACCGGGGAGGATAAGCAATCCGGGAAGCAGGAACAACAGTTGTCGGGAAAGTGAAAGGAAGATACTTACTTTGGCTTTCCCGATACTCTGGAAAAAGTTAGAAATCACAATCTGTCCGCCTACAAACGGGAGCATCAGCACACAGATACGAATACCTGAGGCAGCAATGTCAATCAAATCCTGGTTATCGGTAAACATGGCCGATACGGCATGCGGGAATATCATACAAACCAGAAATCCAATGGATGTGATAGCCATTCCCGACAAAATACTGAGGCGTAAGGTGCTCTTAACACGATCTATCTTCATGGCTCCGTAGTTATACCCCACAATGGGTTGCATACCCATGGTAAGTCCTAATACCACCATCACAAACAACGTTAGCATACGGTTAATAATACCATAAGCTCCAATAGCCATATCGCCTCCCTGGTGTTGCAGGCTGTTGTTTACAATAATCACAATCACACAAGCACAGGCATTCATCAGGAATGGCGACATGCCGATGGAGAAGATATTTCCCACAATGCGGCGGCGCAACGTCCAGAATCCACGGCGGAAGTGTACAAAGCTATCTTCTTTAGTAAAGTGGCTAATCACCCATACCATTCCGATTAATTGAGAGAGTAGCGTAGCAAATGCAGCCCCGCGGATGCCCCAACCAAAATGAAAGATAAAGATAGGAGCCAGTACAATGTTGGCTACCACGGTAACCATTGACGTAAGCATGGCTTTCTTGGGATAACCGGTGGCGCGCATCACGTTATTGAGTCCAATCATTACATAGGTAATAGGCGTACCCAGCAGGATAACCTGCATAAAGTCGCGTGCATAGGGTAAGGTGTTCTCACTGGCTCCGAAGAAGCGCAGGATATCATCCAAAAAGATAAAAGAGATGGATCCGAAGACTACCGAGTTGATAACACATAACATCAGGGCATGTGAGAGCATATCTGTTGCCCCGTCCAAGTCTTTCTGTCCTAAACGGATGGAGGCGAGGGTAGAGGTACCTGCCGATACCAATGTACCGAAGGCAGCTACCAGGTTCATCAACGGAAAGGTAATAGCCAATCCGGCAATAGCCATGGCGCCTACACCGTGACCGATAAATATACTGTCGATGATGTTATAGATGGAAGTTATTGTCATCCCGATGATGGCGGGAATGGAATATTGAACCAGTAGTTTTCCGATTTTTTCTGTTCCTAAAACGTGCGGGTTATTTTGCGACATAGGGTTTTCTTTTTTCAATTTTGGCGTACAAAGGTACGAATTATTTGCCTTATCCAATGATTATTCGGAACTTTGCAACCAATAGATATAGGTTTAACGTTTATAAAGGATAAAGATTTATGGATACCACTACACAAATAGCTGCACTGTTCGACCTGGACGGTGTTGTTCTCGATACAGAAACACAATACACCGTGTTTTGGGACGAGCAGGGACGCAAATACCTGGACGAAACCGGCTTTGGACGCCGCATCAAGGGACAGACGTTGACGCAGATTTTTGACAACCATTTCGCCGGTGTACTGAAAGAAGTACAAGCGCAGATAGAGGCCGATTTGAATCGTTTTGAACAGGATATGTCATACGATTACATTCCCGGCGTACAGGCGTTTGTTGCCGACCTTCGCCGCCATTCGGTGAAACTGGCTGTTGTAACCAGTTCAAACGAGGAGAAGATGGAAAAAGTATTCCGTGCCCATCCGGAACTGAAAGATGACTTCGACCGCATTCTTACTGCCGAACTCTTTGCCCGTTCCAAGCCCGCTCCCGATTGTTTCCTGTTAGGCATGGAGGTTTTCGGAACTACGGCAGCCCATACATTTGTGTTTGAAGACTCTTTTCACGGTTTGCAAGCCGGGATGAGCTCAGGGGCTACGGTTATCGGTCTGGCAACCACCAATTCACGAGAAGCTATCGAAGGCAAAGCCCATCACATCATCGATAATTTCGAGGGAATGACGTATGATATTCTAATTTCTTTATAACTTTGCAGCCGTTATTCACACATAAAACAATAAAATTATGGCAGGTTACATATCTGATGATACCCGTAAAGTAACAACACACCGCCTGGTCGAAATGAAATCGAGAGGCGAGAAGATTTCCATGTTGACTTCGTATGATTATACCATGGCTACCATTGTAGATGGGGCGGGTATCGATGTAATTCTTGTAGGCGATTCGGCTTCGAACGTAATGGCAGGTAACGTAACCACGTTGCCCATTACACTGGACCAGATGATATACCACGGCAAGTCGGTAGTACGTGCCGTTAAACGTGCCATGGTAGTAGTCGATTTACCTTTCGGTTCCTACCAGGGTAATTCACTCGAAGGATTGGCTTCGGCTATCCGCATCATGAAAGAGAGCCATGCCGATGCATTGAAACTGGAAGGTGGCGAAGAGGTGATTGACTCGGTAAAACGCATTATCTCGGCAGGTATCCCGGTGATGGGACACTTGGGATTGATGCCGCAATCTATTAATAAGTATGGTACCTATACCGTACGCGCCAAGGACGATGCCGAAGCTGATAAACTGATTAGCGATGCCCACCTGTTGGAAGACGCCGGGTGCTTTGCCATCGTGCTTGAAAAGATTCCGGCACAGTTGGCTGCCCGCGTAGCTGCCGAACTTACCATTCCTATCATCGGTATCGGTGCAGGTGGTGGCGTAGATGGTCAGGTGTTGGTTATTCAGGATATGCTGGGCATGAACAACGGTTTCCGTCCCCGCTTCCTCCGTCGGTATGCCGACCTCTTTACTGTCATGACAGACGCCATCAGTCGCTATGTGTCTGACGTGAAAAACTGCGACTTCCCCAACGAAAAAGAACAGTACTAATTCCGACCTATGGCAAATAAGCTGTGGACCGTACACTTTACAAGGATATGTGTAGCAAACTTTTTGCTATTCATGTCCTTGTATATGTTATTGCCCATTATCCCTACCATGATGGCTGCCCGGCTGAATGCGCCCATCGAGCAAACCGGCATTCTCTTCATGCTCTCTACGTTGGGCATGTTTCTGGTAGGTCCTTTTTATAGTTACCTGGTAGATGCTTACAAGCGTAAGCATGTATGTGTACTCTCCTTCCTGATGATGTGCGTTGCCACGTTAGGGTACGATGTCGTCGAGAATGTAACCCAACTGTGGTTGCTTGCTTTGATACAAGGTATCTTCTTCGGGATGGCAACAACCGCAGGGATAACGTTGGTTATCGATATAACCAATACTACTTTGCGCAGTGCCGGTAACGTTGCTTTTGCCTGGGTGGCACGTATGGGAATGATGGCAGGTATTGCATTGGGTGTATGGCTGCCGCAGTATTCCGACTTTTCTTCCTTATTATATACAGCTGTGGGTATCGGTCTGGCAGGTATCTTTATTGCTTCGTCCATTCACGTACCTTTCCGGGCGCCTATTGGTGCTACGCTTTGCTCGTGCGACCGCTTTCTGTTACCGCTGGGTTGGCTGCCTGCTATCAATTTGATGTTGGTGGCATTTATACCGGGCGTGTTGCTTCCTACGCTCTCTAATGCTTCCGATACCATCCGTATACAGGATGTACCGGTTCCGTTTTATGCCATTACGTTGGTAGGGTTTATCATTGCTGCCCTGATAGCCCGGTTTATGAACCGGGAGAATAACGCTTTTGCACGTATGGTTACAGGATTGGCGTTGATGATTGCCTCGACTGTACAACTGCTGATGGTAGGTGAAGCAGGTAACCTCCTGGCTGCCCTGTTACTGGGAGCGGGCATAGGACTGGTAACGCCTGAGTTCCTGATGATATTCGTTAAGCTGTCGCAGCACTGCCAACGCGGTACGGCTAATACTACCCAACTGTTGGCATGGGAGATTGGTATCTCGGCGGGTATTGCAGCAGCTTGTGCGTTGAGCGCCTCTAATCCGCCGGAAGTTCTTTTCCAAACCGCCCTGTTCTCGGGAGTACTGGCTTTGTTGCTTTTTGTTTGGGTAACTACTCCATATTTCAAGCGGAAACGCGTGCGATAATCTCTACCTAAAGAATAGTAAATGTAGCCTGCAAATAAACAATTTGTGGGTATTGTGTGTTTATTCTTGTTAGCATACCTTTGCACACAGATGAAGAAAACGCTTCTTATACTATTCAAATGCTTCTTACCGGTACTCTTCGTATCGTATATGGCCGGCATTACGCTGTTCACCCACTCGCATGTTATCAACGGGGTGACCATTGTGCATTCGCATCCGTTTAAGAAGGGAACCGAACACAACCATTCCACGCAAGAGGTACAACTCATTCATTTTTTATCTCATTTTATAAGTACAGAGGCTTCGGGCTTTACCGTTGACCTTGGCTTTATTCCCGCATTCGCCGTAGTTCTGGGCATAGCTTGCCTGTGCATGGGCTACACTTCGCAAGCAGCGGGGCATATCCGCCTCCGCGCACCTCCTGTTGCTCTCTTTGCCTAAAGAGAGTTCTTATCATTTAATTTTATAACACATTTATTCTTATGAAGAAGATAATTCTTATCATAAGCTATTGTTATGCCTGTATGGCAGCAATGGCTACCACCCCCGTATTACCGGGAATAAACAAAACAGATGCCAATATTATAGGCCATGTGCTTAATAAACAAACCAAAGAACACTTATCATATATAACCGTATCTCTCAAAGGAACCACCATTGGTACGGTAACCGATGCCACGGGTCACTACTTCCTGAAGAACCTGCCCGAAGGTGATTTTATGCTCGAAGTAAGCGGGGTGGGGTACAAAAAGCAAAGTCGGCCCGTTACCTTGAAGAAAGGAACTACCCTGGAAGAAGATTTTGAAGTTGAAGAAGACCTGATAGCCCTTGAAGGGGTGGTAGTCTCTGCCAACCGGAGTGAAACAACCCGCCGCATGGCACCCACGTTGGTGAATGTGGTCGATTTGAAGTTGTTTGAGCGAACCAACTCGTCCACCCTCTCGCAAGGGTTAAACTTCCAACCGGGAGTACGCGTGGAGACTAATTGCCAGAACTGTGGTTTCCAACAAGTACGTATTAACGGACTGGATGGCCCGTACACACAAATACTGATTGACTCGCGGCCCATCCTCAGCGCCTTATCGGGTGTGTATGGACTGGAGCAGATTCCTGCCAGTATGATAGAACGGGTAGAAGTAATGCGTGGCGGGGGTTCGGCACTGTTCGGTTCATCTGCTATTGCGGGAACCATTAATATCATTACCAAAGAACCCCTGCGTAATTCGGGACAGGTATCACATACGTTTGGTGCGATAGGAGGTAGTTCTGCTTTTGACAATGTAACGTCGCTCAATGCTTCGCTTGTTACCGATAATCACAAGGCAGGTTTGTATGTGTTTGGCTTGAACCGCCACCGTTCGGCGTATGATGCCGATGGAGACGGATATTCGGAAATGCCGAAGCTGAAAAATCAGACGGTGGGATTCCGCTCGTACCTTAAAACAAGCACCTATTCCAAACTCACCTTTGAGTATCACCACTTGCAGGAATTCCGTCGTGGTGGAAATAATATCGAGCGTCCACCGCACGAAGCCGATATTGCCGAACAGTTACAGCACGCTATTGATGGCGGCGGGTTGAAGTTCGATTACTTCTCGCCCAACGAGAAACATCGCCTCAGTGTATACGCCTCTGCACAGAATACCGACCGCGACAGCTACTACGGCGGCGGACAAGACCTGAATGCTTACGGCAAAACTACCGACCTTACCTTCGTTGGCGGTTCGCAATACATCTACCACATGAACAAGCTCCTGTTTATGCCTGCCGATTTCACTGCCGGAGCGGAGTATTCGGGCGATTGGCTCGAAGATGACATGTGGGGATACAACCGCTATACCAATCAGAACGTCAACATCGGTAGCTTCTTTTTTCAAAACGAATGGAAAAATGAACGTTGGGGCATCTTACTTGGCGGGCGTTTAGATAAACACAATTTGATTGACCACTTTATCTTTAGTCCGCGCGCCAACTTACGCTTTAATCCCACCAAAGATATTAACTTGAGGCTCAGTTATGCTTCGGGCTTCCGTGCTCCGCAGGCGTTCGACGAAGATTTGCACATTGAGAATGTAGGCGGAACCGTATCGGTAATTGATTTAGCCAAAAATCTGAGCGAAGAGAAGTCACACAGCCTGAGTGCATCAGCCGATGTATATCAACGGTGGGGTGCTTGGCAAGCCAATATGTTGGTCGAAGGTTTCTATACCCGCTTGCTCGATGCTTTTACCTTAGGCCCGGCAAAGGAGATAGATGGCATCTACCACAAAGTGCGTTACAACGGTCCGGGAGCTAAGGTGTACGGCCTTACCCTGGAAGGCAAACTGGCTTACCTTTCATTGTTCCAGTTGCAAGCGGGTTTTACCTGGCAACGTAGCCGGTACGATGAGGCTTTGAAGTGGAGTGACACAGCTCCGGCAGAGCAGCGCATCTTCCGTTCACCCGATAAATACGGGTATTTCACTGCCACATACACGCCTGTAAAGAAATTCTCCATAGCACTGTCAGGCACCTATACAGGTTCTATGTTGGTGCAACACATGGCTGGTTATATACAGGACGATGTAGCGGTGAATACGCGTAATTTTATGGATATGGGCGCGAAGTTGACGTACGATTTCCGTCTGTACAACACGATCGATTTGCAGATTAATGCCGGGGTACAGAATCTGTTTAATGCCTATCAAAACGACTTTGACCAAGGTCCTGAAAGGGATTCGGCGTATATCTACGGGCCTGCTTCGCCTCGCACTTACTTTGCCGGGCTCAAAATAAGCTATTAAGCTTTTGCTCAGAAATCAGAAACCGGGAATGTCTACTGCTTCTGGTATTGCAGCGGTGTCATTCCTGTTTTTTGTTTAAAGAACTTGCTAAAGAACGATGGATTGGGGAAGTTTAGCTCATCGGCTATTTGGAATACCAGCATGTCGCTGTGGCGCAGTAATACTTGCGCTTCTAATAATACAGCGCGGTTTACCCATTCCATTACTGTTTGTCCGCTGGCTTGGCGGATGGCGGTGTTGAGGTATCCGGGGGTGAGGCAGAGCTTATCGGCATAGAAGTTTACCGTGCGTTCCGTTTTACAATATTTGCTAACCAGGGATACGAAGCGTTGGAAGAGTTCTTCCTGGCGGGTAGGGTTTTTGGTGCGTTCGGTTTGGCGGTGTTTGCAGATGTAGCCCAGTTCACACAGTAGGGCGGTGGTTAAGTGCTGTACTGCTTCGCGCCTAAATACGGGCTCTTGTATGGTATCCCATATTAGTGAGAAGTAGTTAATTACCCGGTTTTGTTCGGGGGTGGTAAGTGGTATGGGAGTGGTTTGTTGCACATTCATATAGTAATCGAGCAGGTCGTCTTTCTTGGGCATAATCAAGAAGTTGGGACCCGGCAGGAGGGCGCGCAGATTAAAATCGGGTGATATGCGATGAAAGAGTGTAATAGTTCCGGGAGGAAGAATAACCGCCATACCCTGTTGAAGCTTGTAATCAATCAGGTTGATAGAAACCTCTGCTTCTCCTTGCATGCACAAACCTACTCTGCCTTCTTTGAGACGATACGGCCTTCCCATTTCAAACAGAGGCGAATCTATCCCTGCCAAATCCTGAATAAAGGCAAAATCGGATGATACAAAACGTAGCTCCGGTCGCTGTACCAACAATTCACTTTGCAATTCTTTTAATGCCAAATCGAGGGGCTGTTTGCTGTTTATCATCGTATTGGAATATTCATTATTATTTCTACATTTGTATAAGTACGCTTACAAAGATAACAACATCTGCTATTGGTTGTACGAATTATTTTCCCAAATCGTACAAATAGAACATTTCTGCCAATAAAAGAAGCGTTGCGCCCTCCTTGCAACCCTCTATCTTTGCAGCATCGAACAATTAAACAAAACAAACGATATGAAACGAACCCTGTTTTTCTTTGCATTACTTTGCACCACCGTTGCACTCTCTGCTCAGCTTACCCTGGAAGCTTGCCGGCAGAAAGCACAGGATAACTATCCGTTGGTGCAGAAGTACGGGCTTATTGAGAATGCCAAAGAGTACAACCTCTCTAATGCCGCCAAAGGGTATCTGCCGCAGTTTTCGCTGACCGCCCGCGCTACCTACCAAAGTGAAGTAACAGAACTTCCCATAAAACTGGAAGGAATCAATGTGAGCGGCTTACCTAAAGACCAGTATCAGGCAGTGGTAGAGTTGAATCAGAACATTTGGGACGGAGGCGTTATCCGCAACCGCAAGGAGTTGGTAAAGGCTACTTCGGATGTAGACCGCGAACAGCTTGCCGTAAATATGTATGCGTTGAACGAACGGGTAGACCAACTCTTCTTCGGTATCCTGTTGTTAGACGAGCAACGCGTGCAAAACCAACTGTTGCAAGAGGAGTTGGGACGTAATCACGCGCAGATACAATCGTATATGGATAATGGGGTTGCCAATCAATCGGACTTGGATGCCGTACGGGTAGAACAACTCAATACGCAGCAGAAACGCATTGAACTGGATGCTACCCGCAAGGCATACTGGCAGATGCTGGCTATCTTAATAGGTGAAGACGCCAACCGGGAACCGGCGTTGGTCAATCCTTCGGAAGAGTTGGTACCTGTAGCCGATGTGCGCCGTCCGGAACTAACTTGGTATGAGGCGCAGGAGAACAGGCTGTCCGTACAGGAGCAACAACTGAAAACAGGTTACATGCCCCGCTTAGGTGCATTTGTGCAAGGCGGATACGGTAATCCCGGACTCAATATGTTGAAGGATGGATTCTCGGCATACTATATAGCCGGTGTGCGCCTGTCATGGAACTTCGGCAGTCTGTACACCTTGCGTAACGACAAGAAGCTCATCAATACCAACCGCCAGCAGGTAGCTACTAACCGAGAAGTATTCCTGTTCAATACCCGTCTGCAAACCACCAAGCTGTCGGGTGCCATTGAAAGCATGAAGAGGCAGATGCGCGATGACGATGAGATTATCCGCCTGCGTACCAACATCCGTGTGGCAGCCGAGGCGAAAGTAGCCAACGGTACGCTTACCGTCACCGAGCTGCTGCGGGAAATTACCGCCGAGAGCCTGGCAAAGCAAACCAAAGCGCAACACGAAGTACAATTGCTGATGAACATCTGGCAGTTGAAGTACACAGTTAATAACTAAAGAATACATAAAACATACTGATATGAAAGCAATGAAACTGATTATCCCGTTCTGCACCGCCGCTTTACTTACTGCTTGCGGTAGCGGCCTCCCTAAATACGATGCCACCGGTACGTTCGAAACTACCGAAGTACTGGTATCTGCCGAAACCTCCGGCAGACTGTTTACCCTGAATGCCGACGAAGGCACCCAACTGCAAGCCGGACAGGAGGTAGCCCTGATTGATACCGTGCAGCTCTTCCTGCGCAAACTGCAACTGGAAGCCAGTGTAAAGTCGGTAGAAGGTCAACGCCCCGACATCCTCAAGCAAGTAGCCGCTACCAAGGAACAGATAGCGAAAGCCGAACTGGAAAAGAACCGTGCCGAGAGTCTGCTCAAGGCAGGTGCCGCCAACCAGAAGCAGTTAGACGATGCCAATGCACAACTGGCGGTACTCCGCAAGCAACTTTCGGCACAGGAATCGTCGTTGAGCAACAGTGTGCAAAGCCTGGACTGGCAGAGCTCATCGGTAGCTATACAAGTAGCACAGGTGGACGACCAGTTGGCTAAGTGCCACGTACTGTCGCCCATCACCGGTACGGTGCTGGCTAAGTACACCGAAGCGGGCGAACTGGCTACACCGGGCAAACCGCTGTTCAAGGTGGCCGATACCCGCCAGATGTTTCTGCGCGCTTACATTACTTCCGACCAGTTGGCTTCCGTTAAGTTAGGACAGACAGTCAAAGTATTTGCCGATTATGGCGACGAGCAGAAGGAATATCCCGGTACCATTACCTGGATAGCCGACCGCTCGGAGTTTACTCCCAAAACCATCCTTACCAAGGACGAACGCGCCAACCTGGTATATGCCGTAAAGATTGCGGTAACCAACGACGGACTCATTAAGATAGGTATGTACGGAGGCATGAAGTTAGGCGAATAACCATGAAGCTAACAGTTAATAATATATCGAAGCGTTACGGCAAGGTTGAGGCGTTGAAGGACGTATCGTTCAGCGTAAAGCCCGGCGAACTGTTCGGACTCATCGGTCCGGATGGGGCAGGGAAGAGCACTCTGTTCCGTATCCTCACCACCCTGTTGGTAGCCGATAGCGGCACAGCGCAGGTGGCAGGATTCGATGTGGTGAAGGATTACAAGGCTATCCGCAGCCGTGTGGGGTACATGCCCGGCCGCTTCTCACTCTATCAAGACCTCACGGTAGAAGAGAACCTGAACTTCTTCGCCACCGTATTCAATACCACCGTGCAGGAGAATTATGGCCTGGTAAAGGACATCTATCAGCAGATAGAACCGTTCCGCAAACGCCGGGCAGGCAAACTCTCGGGTGGTATGAAGCAGAAACTGGCATTGAGTTGCGCCCTTATTCATAAGCCCGATGTACTCTTTCTGGACGAACCCACTACCGGTGTAGACCCCGTATCGCGTAAAGAATTCTGGGAAATGTTGCGCCGCTTGCGGGAGCAGGGCATTACCATCATTGCCTCTACGCCCATAATGGATGAGGCGCGGCAGTGCGACCGTATTGCCTTTATCAACGAAGGCACTATACAAGGCATCGATACGCCCGAACGTATTCTGGAACAGTTTGCCCACATCCTTTGTCCGCCCTCGTTGCAGCAGGAAGAAGCTCAACGCACGGACGATGATGTAATACGGGTGGAAGGACTCACCAAGCAGTTCGGCAACTTTACCGCTGTCGACCATATCTCGTTCAGCGTTAAGCGGGGAGAGATATTCGGCTTCCTGGGTGCCAATGGTGCGGGTAAAACCACCGCCATGCGCATGCTCACAGGGTTGAGTAAACCTACTTCCGGTCAGGGAATGGTAGCAGGCGTTAACCTGCTTACCCACTCGGAAGATGTAAAGAAGCACATCGGGTACATGAGCCAGAAGTTTTCACTGTACGAAGATCTGAAGGTGTGGGAGAACATCCGCCTGTATGCCGGTATTTATGGCATGAAGGACGACGAGATAGCCCGTAAAACCGACTTGCTACTGGAGCAACTCAACCTCACCGCCGAGCGTGATACCGTGGTAAAGAGTCTGCCGCTGGGTTGGAAGCAGAAGCTCGCTTTTTCGGTATCCATCTTCCACGAACCGGAGATTGTGTTCTTAGACGAACCCACGGGCGGGGTAGACCCTGTTACCCGCCGCCAGTTTTGGGAACTCATCTACGAGGCAGCCAAGCGGGGCATCACCGTATTTGTAACCACGCACTACATGGACGAGGCGGAGTATTGTAACCGCATCTCCATCATGGTGGACGGACAGATACGCGCCATGGATACCCCCGCCCGGTTGAAAGAAGAATTTGGAGCCGCCACCATGGACGACGTGTTCCAGCAGTTGGCCCGCAAGGCCGTACGTAAAGCCGATTAAGGTATGAAACAGTTCGTTGCATTTATACAGAAAGAGTTTTTCCACATCTTCCGCGACCGCCGCACCATGATGATTCTGCTGGGCATGCCTATCGTGCAGATTATCCTGTTCGGTTTCGCTATCTCTACGGAGGTAAAGAATGTGCGGGTGGCGGTGCTCAACCCCGCCCACGATGTGGTATCCCGCCATATTACCGACCGCCTGGATGCCAGTGAGTACTTCACGGTAGAGTGCCGGGTTCACTCGCCGCAGGAGATGGAAACCCTGTTCCGCGAAAATAAGATTGACATGGCAGTGGTGTACAGCGAGCACTTTTCCGACGACCTCTATACAGGCGACTCCCGCATACAACTCGTGGTAGATGCCACCGACCCCAATATGGCAACCTCATGGGCAAACTATGCCACAGGTGTTATCGGCGCGGCTCAACGCGAAATGATACCTCCCGGCATACAGGCAGCCAGTATCACCCCCGATGTAAAGTTGCTCTACAACCCGCAGATGCGCAGTGCCTATAACTTCGTGCCCGGTGTAATGGGACTTATCCTGATGCTTATCTGCGCCATGATGACCTCCATCTCCATTGTTCGCGAGAAGGAAACAGGCACCATGGAGATTCTGTTGGTATCGCCTGTGCGTCCGCTGTTTGTGATACTCTCCAAGGCGGTGCCATACTTTGTGCTCTCGTTTGTAAACCTTACCACCATCCTGTTGCTGTCGGTCTTTGTGCTCGATGTGCCGGTGGCGGGTAGTTTGTTCTGGCTCATCGTGATGTCGTTGTTGTTTATCTTCGTATCGCTGTCGTTGGGTTTGCTTATCTCCACCCTTACCAGCTCGCAGGTGGCTGCCATGCTGGTTTCCGGATTGGTGCTGATGATGCCTACCATGATACTCTCGGGCATGATTTTCCCGGTAGAGAGTATGCCGTGGCCGTTGCAGCTCATCTCTAATATAATCCCTGCCCGTTGGTATATCCAGGCGGTGCGCAAACTGATGATTGAAGGTGTGAGCGTAGTGTATGTATGGAAGGAGGCAACCATCCTGGCGGGTATGGCTATCCTGCTGATAACCGTTAGTTTGAAGAAGTTTAAGTACCGACTTGAATAATACAATGATGATAAAGTATCTGATAGAAAAAGAGTTCAAGCAGCTCTTCCGGCATCCGTTCCTGCCGAAGCTGGTCTTTATATTTCCCTGCATGATTATGTTTCTCATGCCGTGGGCCATGAACCAGGAGATTAAGAACATCAACCTGTCGGTAGTCGATAACGACCATTCCATCGTATCGCGCCGGTTGGTCGATAAGCTTTCGACTTCTACCTATTTTCATATAACTTCGCTTCCTGCTTCGTACGAAGAAGGCATGGAGCATATCGAGATGGGTACTGCCGATATTATCCTGGAGATTCCGCGCTACCTGGAACGGGACTTTACCAACGGTAAGGCGGCTCATGTACTGATAGCAGCCAATGCCGTGAATGGTACCAAGGGAGGTTTGGGTAGTTCGTACCTGACTTCCATTATCGGCAGCTATTCCGAAGAACTACGTGCCGAACACCCTTCAGGGGGGAGTGTAGCCCTGCAAGAGGGTGCAAGTGTAGCAGCTATTCCGCAAATTAGTATTACCACGCAAAACTTCTTCAACCCCAACCTGAATTATAAACTCTTTATGATTCCTGCCCTGATGGGAATGATTCTGACGTTGCTTTGCGGTTTTCTGCCTGCCCTGAACATTGTGAGCGAGAAGGAAGTGGGTACCATCGAGCAGATTAATGTAACCCCTGTGGGTAAGTTTACCTTTATTTTAGCCAAGCTGATACCGTACTGGGTCATTGGCTTTGTGGCACTCACTATCTGTTTACTGTTGGCTTGGATTATTTATGGCATTGTATCGGTGGGCAGCCTTGTGTTGGTATACTTCTTTGCTATTCTGTTTGTGCTTACCATGTCGGGTATCGGGTTGGTTATATCCAACTATTCGGCTACCATGCAGCAGGCTATGTTTGTGATGTTCTTTTGCTTGTTGCTGTTTATCCTGACCAGCGGATTGTTTACCCCCATTGCCAGCATGCCCGGGTGGGCGCAGGTAATTACCTGGTTTAACCCGTTGCGTTACTTCATGGAAGTAATGCGTATGGTGTTCCTCAAAGGAAGTACGTTGGGGCAATTATTACCGCAACTGTCTGTATTAGTGTTGTTTGTGTTGATCATTAATTCATGGGCGGTATGGAGCTATAAGAAAAAACAATGATTCAATCTATCATCTATCACCAATGGCATGTAAGTTGTTGTGTTTTAATTAAATAAGAGGGTGATAGATGTTTTTTTATCTATCACCCCTATCTATTATCTATCACCTTGTGTGTCGTCCTGATTTTGGTTGATTTTATTATTGTTTTTATCTTCTTTTTAGTGCTTATTATCAGATGATTAATGGTTTTTTTCCTCTTAATCAAGTGAGCCCACCCGGCAGGGCCCATCAGCCCACCCGGCAGGGCTCATCGTCCCACGGGCAGGGATCATCAGCCCTGCCGGGTGGGCTCACTTAATTATGCTGTAGAAAACAGTAATTACCGCTTGAAAATACAAGAATAGATACTGAAAAACCTACATTACAGTACAATCTTTAATAATTTACCGCTATAAGCAGCTACGGTTGTTTCGGTAGCTTTATAGGGTAACAAACCGATGGATTCGGTCTTTCCCGTCAACAAGTCAGTAGCCTGATACTTATCCATTTGCGGAATTTGCAGGAAGTCGAACGCATGCGAGGGGATGTTGATAGCCACATCGGCAGGTTGCGAGTCGAAGTTTACCACCACCAATATCAGCTCGTTGCGGTATTTACGCAGGAAGGTGTACTGCTTGTGTTCGTTGAAACGCCACCCTTGTTGATTGGCATACATGAGGTCGAAGAACGAACCTTCAGAAATTGCCTTTTCATCGGTACAAAGGGTAAGCACCTTGCGGTACACCTCTTGCAAATGTGCCTGTTCATCGGTAAGCATCTTACCGTCAAACTTACCTCCGTTGCGCCAACGGCGGATGGTATCTACGCTCCAGTAGTCGAAAATGGTGGTGCGACCGTCACGCCCGCTAAAACCTTCGGTATCCATGCCCCGTTCGCCAAATTCCTGCCCGAAGTATATCATCATGGGGTTGGTATTGAGGCAGGCGGATACGATGAGCGCAGGGATACCCTTGTGCGGATTCCCGGCAAAGAAATCAGACGCTACGCGTTGCTCGTCATGGTTTTCGAGGAAGTTGAGCATACGCTTCTCGATGCCGTTCAGGTTTTGCCAGCAACGGGTGATGGCATTGGCAGAGTCGTACCCACAGGCTACATTGCGCAGGGTATCGTACAAGCCCACTTTATCATACAGATAGTCGAACTGGCCGCGGAAGAGGTAGTTATGGTATTCGGCGGGGTTGTACACTTCGGCAATAAACAAAATGCCGGGGTATTGTGCTTTTACCTGTGGAATAACCCATTCCCAAAACTCTACGGGAACCATCTCCGCCATGTCGCAGCGGAAACCGTCAATCTTTTTCGATGCCCAGAACAACAGGATGTCGAGCATCTTGAACCAGGTGTCGGGTGTGGGCGAGAAGCAACAGGTGCCACCGTTTTGGTAATCAACACCGTAGTTGAGTTTCACCGTTTCGTACCAATCGCTGATATTGGGATAGGCATCGAAGCGGTTGTTGCCCGTAGCTTTGGCGGGAAACTCGTGGTAGCGTTCAGAGGCAGCACCCTGCATGTCAAACTGTCCGTGCAACTCCGATTGCGGGATGTAATAGAAGTTATTGTATGGGCTGAACGAGTAGTTGGAGTCGTCATTAGCTCCTAATTGCACGGTTCCATCGGGCTGCGCGTCCGAGTGGTACTGGCGGGCTACATGGTTGGGCACAAAATCGATAATAAGTTTGAGCTTGGCCTTGTGCGTGCGGGCTACCAGGTTCTCGAACTCCTTCATGCGTTCGGGGATGTCGGTGGCAATGTCCGGATCGATGTCGTAGTAATCCTTGATGGCGTATGGCGAACCTGCCTTTCCTTTCACGATAGCCGGATGGTCGGGGCGGATGTTGTGGCGGCGGTAATCTGTCTGCGTGGCATGCTCAATGATACCTGTATACCAGATGTGCGTGCAACCCAGTTTCTTGATTTCGCCCAATGCTTTCGTTGTGAAATCGGCCATTTTGCCACATCCGTTGGTAGCTATATCGCCGTTGTTTATGCAGTGGTTGTTATCGTTACCGAATAAACGTGTAAATACTTGGTATATAACCAATTTGTTGCTGTTTTCCATATTATTACTTTATATATACAACCCGCTCTTCGCGACTGCTTTGCAGGGCTGCTTCAATTACTTTTATTCCGTTGAGTACCTCGCGCGCTCCGGTAGCCAAGGGCTGTTGCAAGCGCAGGTGTTGGTATACATTTTCGTAGAATCCACCGTAGTTTCCGGGGAGGGTTGGATACTTTTGGCACCCTTCGGCTTCGGTGTGCAGCGTGCCCCAATCGGCTTCCGGCTCCACACCCCAACCTTCAGTTCCGGGTACTTTGCCGGCAATGAGGGCAGCTTCCTGGTTATCGGTTCCATGTTTTACGAACGAACCCTCCGTACCATGCAGTACAAAGCGGGGTTCAGGTTCGCACATCAGGTAACTGGCTTTTACGGTTACCTTTACTTGCGGGGCAAGGGCGGGACGTATCAGATGAATCAGGAAATAATCGTCCACCTGCCCGTTGGTGCGCAGGGTGGCAATGTCGGCAAATACTGCCTGGGGCATGCCGAAGAGTTGCAGCGCCTGGTCAATGAGGTGCGAGCCCAGGTTGTAGGTGAGTCCGCCGCCATATTCGCCCGATTCTTTCCAGGTATCGGGTTTAATGAAGTTGCGGTAACGGGCAAAGACCGACTCAAACTCCACCAATCGTCCGAGCTTTCCTTGAGTAAGGATTTGTTGTACAGTGAGGAAGTCGGCATCCCATCGACGATTTTGGTAAACGCTCAAAATTAAGCCTTTACTCTGTGCCAGTTCAATCAACTCTTCACCTTGTGCGGTGGTCGATGTAAAGGGCTTTTCTACAATGACGTGCTTCCCGGCTTGCAGGGCAAGGCGGGTATATTCGTAGTGCGTGCTATCGGGAGTATTTACAATGACGAGTTCTATCTCGGGCATGGCGAGCAACGCTTCGAAGCTGCGTACTATCTGTGCTTGCGGGTACAAGGCTTTGGAGAGTTCCTTGCTCCGCTCCACGATAGCCGTGAGTTCAAACTGCGGCAATGCATGGATAAACGGTGCGTGGAACACCTGTCCCGACATACCGTAAGCTGCCAACCCTGTTTTAATTACTTCCATATCTTTCCTTTTTCTTGTGTTAGTTGCGCCAATATTTCATGGGCAGTGTTGTATCCTTGTTCAAATATCTCTTCGGCCTTTTCCAACTCGGTGTTGCTATAGCCGTTGAGGTTGTAGGGCTCAATGAGCAGGTCGCACTCTTCACGGTCGTGCATGGTATTGGCGCGAAACATGAAGTGGTAGGAGCGTAGGGCAATATTAATGATGTTTACCTTGTACTCCTGGGCCATGAGCGGACTCACATTGACCGCCACCACCTTCTCGCACACCTGACGGATAATGGAAACGGGTAGGTTACGCAGCACGCCGCCGTCTACATAATGCGTTCCGTTGATTTTAACCGGTGCAAAGAGTACCGGCATGCAGCACGAGGCTGCCACGCGTTCGGCAATGTCTCCTTTACGAAACAGTACGGTGCGGCCGTGATCCAGGTCGGTTGCTACTACAACAAGCGGTGTTTTCAACTCTTCCAACTTGCGGGCTTTCAGGTTTGTCTTGAGAAAGTCGATGAATTCGCACAATTCAAACAGTCCTACCTTGGGAATCACCAGTTTGGTAAGGTCCTGAAACTTATGTCCGGCAAAGAAGTCGAGCACCCGGTACGGTTCGTTGCCGTCGGCATAAAAAGCGCCCGCCAATGCTCCGGCACTTACTCCGGCTATTACATCGGGCTTGATACCGTGCTCTAACAACGCCTGTATAGCACCCAAATGGGCAAATCCTTTAATAAATCCGCCGCTTAAGGCATAGCCAATGTTATAGGTTTTTAGTTCTTTATCCATTTTAATCCGTATATTTCGTTATGCACGGCACGAAATTAATGAAATTATTGAAATATGCGAACTTGTTAATACAGAATACTGTATTTTTGTATCCATTATTAAATTGTTTTATCAATAAGGAGAAGACTCTATGATTTTAAAGACAGAACGCCTGGTGCTGCGCCCGTGGAGAGAATCGGATGCGGAAAGTTTGTACGAATATGCCAAAGACGAGCGGGTAGGACCCATTGCCGGTTGGCCGGTACACCGAAGCGTAGAAGAAAGTGCTGAGATTATCCGTACCGTACTATCCGGTGAAGGCGTATATGCGGTAACGTTGAAAGATAATGATAAAGCTATAGGCAGTGTGGGGCTAAGCATCGGCGCAAATGCCAACTTCCCGATAGGAGACACTGAAGGAGAAATAGGATACTGGATTGGTGTACCTTTCTGGGGCAAAGGATACATCCCTGAAGCCGTACGAGAGCTACTGCGTTATGGTTTTGAGGATTTAGGACTGACAACGATGTGGTGCGGTTACTTCGATGGAAACGAGAAATCTAAGCGTGCGCAGGAAAAGTGCGGCTTCCGGTATCACCACACTACAGCCGATAAGCCCTGGCCGTTAATGAACGATGTACGTACAGAGCATATCAGCCGCCTTACCAGAGAAGAGTGGCAAGCTATTTAAACTTCTTGATATAATTCACCATAAACTGGCAGCCGGGGGCGCCCACTTGTCCGTGGTCGAAGCCTTGCATCTCGTATAGGAACACCTTATCGTTACCAACCCCTTTCAGCACGGCATAAAGCAGCGCGTTTTCTTCGTAGCGTGCCGTCATTTCCAGGTTTCTATCGCCCGATATAAGCAAGATGGGAGGGGTGTCTTTGCGGGCATTGTTGGCAGGAGCATACTCATCGATAACCGGGATACCATCTGGTAAACCACGTTCTTTGCGGATGGTATAATGAGTAGCGGTCTGTCCGCTGATGGGGAGGTAAGCCGCTACTTGGTCGGCATCTGCTCCGAACATGTTGAGATACCGCTTATCTAACGCCAACATCAGAGTGAGGTACCCACCTGCCGAATGTCCCGAAACAAAGATGCGGTCGGTGCGTCCGCCATATCCTGCCATGTTATTGAATGCCCATGCTACTGCTTCGGCAGCATCCATGATGTAAGCCGGATTGGTAGCTTGCGGACTGAGCCGGTAATTAACCGCTACCACGGCAAAGCCTTGTTCCATAAGTTCCTGCGGGATGTGTTTACTGCCTCCTGTCAGTCCGCCGCCGTGAAACCAAACAATGGTTGGGAAGTCTTTCTTATCGACGGGATAATACACGTCTAACTTGCAACGTTCCTTCCGGTAAGCATCCGGCTCAGAGGTAGGAATGTACAATACATCTTTAACGGTACGGTAGGTGTCTTGTGCCTGTAAGGTGAGTACAAAGCCAAGCAATAGCAGGGTAATGATACTTTTTTTCATGGTATTCAGCATTTTAACCTAACAAAGATATAAAATTTGCGTTATCTTTGTAGCGAACAAATACAAATTCTGTATGAAGAAGAAAATTACCAAGGAAGATTACATCAAAGCCAACCGCAAATTAAGCCGGGAGGAGGAGATTGAACGGCACGGACATCCCGTTTGCCACCAAAGAGTGCATGTATCTAAGAAAGCGTACAACCGCAAAAAGATAAAGGCAAGCGATAAAGGCTTGCCTTTTTTTATTGGTCATTATGCGATGTGATTGTTTTGTATAAATGAAGGATGGCATCTGCCGGATGATGCCACAACATGCGTGGCCCGGCAAACCGCATCACCTCTTGTATCTGTTGCCGTAATTGCGGTTTGTAGCAATGAACGGGGCAATCTTTACAGGCAGGTTTCTCTTCTTTGAACGGACAACGCTCTAACCGGGCATGGGCATATGCTTCCAATTCCCGGCACTCCCGACAAAGCCCTTCCGGCTGCCCGTGCTTGGAGCGGCAGTAAATACGAATCATACGGGATACGGTTCTCTTCTCGCGGGCGTTCATAGCAGCGGTTGTATTCCTTGCTCCAATTCCAACAGTTTCTTCTTTCTGGGTAATCCGCCCCCGTAACCGGTGAGCGAACCATCGGTACCAATGATGCGGTGGCAAGGCAACAGGATAGAAATCTTATTCTTTCCGTTAGCATTGGCAACGGCGCGTACGGCAGATGGTTTGCCTATCAATTGGGCTTGCTTGGCGTAGGTAGATGTAGCACCGTAGGGTATTTGCAACAGCGCTTCCCATACCTGCTTTTGGAAATCGGTTCCTACGGGGTCTAACGAAATAGAAAAGGTTTTGAGTTCCCGGCGGAAGTATTGGTTTAATTGCTCGCGAAGTTTATCGAAGTACACGCTTTCACCTTCAACCAAAGGTGCGTTCAGGGAGGTAATCAACTGCTTCAACTCCAGTTCCAGGTGCGGATAATCCGGAAACTCCAACATACAGATTCCTTTCTCGGTAGCACATGCTATCATTGTACCTAAATCGGTAGCTACGTACGATAAGTGAGTTATATTCTCAGTATTCCGGCAACTTTGGTTTACCCGGTTTATCAGTCCTTGGAGGTGCGCTGTTTCCATATAGCATTCTGTTTTAGTATAGGAAGCAAATATAGTTCTAAAAAATGATAATCGCTTACTACCGGAGAACTTTTCAACCGTATTATCTGTTCTTATCGCAATTATTTATTTACTCACTTTAAACCATCCAAACAATGAAAACTAAGATTCAATTGCTACTTGTAGCCCTCTTCATGGGAGTTGCAGTAAACGTGTATGCCCAACAACAGCTACCTGCCCAAGCAAAAACAATTACACCCGAGCAGATAGCACAGAAGGAAACCGATAGAATGACACAGGATTTATCTTTGACAAGCGAACAGCAGACCAAAGTGCATGCCATAAATTTGAAGTATGCCCAACAACGAAGCAAGGTTATGGAGGCTTACCCTAAAACGAGTACTCCGCTCAATGAAGAGCAACGTGACCAGCTAAAGCTTGATGCAAAGAAGAGCATTGCCTCCCAACAGGCTGAACTAAAAGGTGTTCTTACTGCCGATCAATATCAAAAAATGGTGAGTAAAGCGGATGCATTACAGAAGAAGGCTGCCTCACAGGCAAGTAAAGCCTCACTGAAGCACTAAGAGGTAAGAGATAAAAATCCACCTGCACTCTCTTAAATAGGAGAGTGCAGGTGGATTTTTTTTATCGGCTAATGGCTTTCAGTAAAGCATATCCGCCGAATAATTGGATAAGCATACCGGGAAGTCCGATACGGAAATCTTGTGCGGCTGTGTAGAAGCTACCGGTATATGCCCACTCAAAAGCAGTACCTGCTACCTGATAGATAAGAATGGCTGCCAGGAGAGCAAGCAAGGTAATACGTCCCGTACGATGTGCTACAAAAGCTGCCGCACCTGCCAGTAAGGACGATTTTACCAACAATACCGGAAGCATAGCTGCCACAGGCATGCCAAATAACAGGTGATTAATAACCGGCGAAAGCAAAGCGGTAAGTAATCCTACCCGGAATCCGTATTTATAAGCAGCTATCAGCGTAAAGAAATAGATAGGCAACAGGGCAGGACCACCGTAAGGCACTAAATGGCAGAGTTGGGGCAAAGCTATATTACCTGCTACAAAAAGACCGGCAAACAGATATGTTTTTACCTGCGTATAATTTAAAGAGTAAAGTTGAGCAGTAGCGTTCATTATTTTCTGTTTTAAATGGTTACTATAAAATATATTTGACTCAATAACTTTGCAAGGGTTTAATCAGCTACAAATATATACGTTTTTTGTTGTGAAACTCAACAATTTTGACGAACATTGCTACTCAAATCAACATTTATCTGCTACATCATGAAGAAACTTAGTACGCTGCTGCTGATAGCAGCCTCTCTTACTGTGCATGCACAAGTAAAATCATGGGAAGGTATTCATGCCACTCCCATAGCTACTGCCCAAAAGAATTTTGTAACACCTCCGGTAGAGTTTGCCAGTCATGTAATATGGGGATGGGAGGGTGCCATGGATTTAAAAACCATGCGCAACGACCTCGATACCATGTACAGCCGCGGATTCCGTTCTGTTATTTTTGAGGCGGGTTACGGATTGCCTTATCAATACCTCTCTGATGAGTGGTTTAAAGCCATTGCCACTGCCGTGAAGGAAGCCAAGAAGCGCGGCATGAAAGTGTGGATTATCGATGAAGGTAAATACCCCAGTGGTTTTGCCGGGGGTAAGTTTACCCGTGAACGTCCCGACTTGCGTATGCAGGCGTTGGTAGTGTGCGATACCATCCGTGTACAAGCCGGGCAGGTATTAACTAATTATCCGGTAGATGAGCACGTACTGAGTGCCATAGCCGTTACCGAAGCAGGATTACCCAATCGTACGATAGAAGTAACCAACCACCAACTCAATTTCAATGCGGGTATCCACAACTGGCAAATTCTGTTGGTACGTGCCGATTTCCGTACAGCCGTTACACGGGCGGTTAACAACCCCATCCGTGGTGCTAAAGATGCTTCAAATTCTATTTGCGATTACCTTAACCCGGTAGCCGTGCGCCAGTTTATAGACTGGACACATGAGCAATATAAGAAGTACTTGGGTAAAGAACTCGGTACTACCGTACTCGGATTCCGCGGAGACGAACCCGATTATGCTCACACGCCCTGGACACCCGCTATGGTGGAAACATTTACCCGAGTGAAGGGATACAACCCCACGCCTTACTTAGCTTCGCTCTTTGCCCCGGTACGAACCGAGCAGGAACGTCGCTTCCGTGCCGATTATTGGGATGTATGGTCTACCTTGTTTGCCGATAACTTCTTCAAGCAACAAGCCGATTGGTGCGAGGCTAATGGCGTGGCACACATCACCCACTTAAATAATGAACATAATATGCCCGTGTGCGTACGTGCCGAGGGCGACTTTTTCCGTACCTTAAGCAAGGTGCAGATACCGGGAGTAGATGCTATCTGGAATCAGATATGGCCCGAGACGGTGAACGATTTCCCCAAGTTGGCTTCGTCTGTAGCACATGTGTACGGTCGACCGCGATCGTTTAGCGAGAGCTTTGCTGCTTACAATATTCCGCCTACCATTCCGCAAGCCAAGTATGCGGTCGATTATCAGATGGTACGTGGCATCAACTTCTTCGAGTTTATGTTTTGGGCAAGCCAGTCCAATGGAAAAGGTTGGATGAGTGGAGCCGGAATGGATGTGCTGAATGCCTATACCAATCGTGTGACATATCTGTTGGCGCAAGGAACACCGGGTGCGCGGGTAGCCATGTATTATCCCACAGCCAATATGTGGTTAGGCAATAATGAAGTGGCCGAACATATCAATACGCTCACTCAGGAGCTATTGAAACACCAATACGATTTTGATTATGTAAACGATGATGCGTTTACGGAAGCATTGAGTGTAGAGTCCGGTTACTTGAAGAACCGTAGTGGACAGAAATACAGTACACTCATCATCCCATCGGCCGATGCCATTACCGTACAGGCGTGGGAAAAGATACAAGCGTTTGTACGTGGCGGCGGCAAACTGCTATTCTGGGGTAAGAAACCCGAGATGTTGGTCGACCGTAACTTCATGAACCCCCAACCGTTCCCGGCAGATTACCTGGAAGGCATTACAGAACCTTCACCCCGTTGGACGGCTGCCGTGCAAGCTACCATGCCTGCACCCGAGATGCGCATCCAACTCCCGCCGCAACCCAAACGCCGTACTTCTACGCCCGAACCACAACCGGCTGTACCAACTGATTTCATCCGGTACACCCACCGTATCTTACCCGATGCCGATGTGTACTTCCTCTTTAACGAAGGCGAGAGCGGTTGTACGTTTACCGCTGAGTTCGACCACGTGGGCGAAGTGCAGGCATGGGATGGTAATACAGGTGCTGTTACCTCGTTGCCTTGTCGCATCGTAGCAGGTAAAACGGTGATTGAACTGGATATGCCCGCTTGGGATAGCCGGGTAATTATCATTCGGAAGTCTGACAAACAATATGATGTAACTGCTTATGGAGCCGTGGGCGATGGAGTAACTATCAATACTGCTGCTATTCAGCGTGCCATCGATACGGCAGCAACACAAGGAGGCGGTTGTGTGGTAGTGCCCGAAGGTACGTTTTTGTCGGATGCTCTTTTCTTTCCCGCCGGTGTCGACTTGCAGGTAAAGAAAAACGCAGTACTCCGCGCTACCGTAGCACCCGATGCCTTTCCCGTTATATCTACCCGCTTTGAAGGCATCGAGCGTGATTGGCGCTGCGCTTTCCTGAACTTCAACCGCTCGCAGGGAGTAAAGGTGTACGGTGAAGGTACCATCGACGGACAAGGCGTTCAATGGAAAGCGGTTCCGTTTGGCAATGGCGGTCGCCCCCGTTTGCTCTGCTTTACGGAGTGTAATGGTGGTTCTTTATCAGGCTTGCACTTGCGCGATCAAGCCTCCTGGTGTGTACATGTACTGTATACGAACGGGTTTAGTATGAATAATTTAGATATCCGTTCGGAGCACACCATCCCGAGTTCCGATGGAATCGATGTAGACTCTTCTACCGATATTAGTATACGCCGCGTATACATTGATGTAAACGATGATTGTATCTCCATTAAGTCGGGTAAAGATGCCGATGGCAGACGCGTAGCACGCCCCAGTGAACGTATCCTGATTGAAGACTGCCACTTTGCTTACGGTCATGGAGGCGTGGCATTGGGTAGTGAAATCTCCGGTGATATCCGGAATGTCATGGTGCGTAACTGCCGTATGGACGGTGACAACTGGGGCCCGATTCGCTTTAAATCGCAACCCGGACGGGGAGGAGTGGTAGAGAATATCACCTTTCAGGACATTACCTTGAATAACACCCGTAGTATGCTCGATATTAATATGGAGTGGCGCATGATAGGCAATCTCTCTCCCGCAGCCGATGTACTTACCCGGCTGAAGAACATCCGCATCATCAATGTGAAAGGAGAGGTGCAAAACGTAGGTACCATGCACGGCTATGGCGATGCTCCTTTTGGCGCCGATGTATTTTCGTTTGAAAACTGCGAAATTACCGCCCGGCAAGCGCTAAGCAAGAAGAATGCCGATGCCGTATCCTTGAACGGACTTACCGTACACCTCAAATAATGGGTTGCATTTTGTAGAAAAAGTGCCGAAATGGGTTAAATAAAGCAGGGTTTCTCTCCGCAAAGCATGGTATCTTTGCAGGGAGAAACCCTAAAATTTAAGTACCATGAAGCATAGACTCATTATCCTCGCTTGTTTACAACTGATTTTCCTTTCTGTAAGTGCCCAACAGCAACCCGTACGCCGTACTATCAACTTTGATGCCGGTTGGAAATTTGCCTACGGTCATGCAGGCGACAAAGAAAAAGACTATACTCACGGTACCGAATACTTTACCTACCTGGCCAAAGCGCAGGCAACCGACCATAACCACGGCCCCAGTTGGGTAAAGTTCGATGATTCTGCATGGGCAACAGTCGACTTACCGCACGATTGGGTGGTCGATCTTCCTTTCAGTGGTGAAGCCAGTCACAGCCACGGGTACAAGCAAGTAGGATGGAAGTACCCGCAAAATAGCGTAGGTTGGTACCGTAAACAGTTTACCGTTCCTCAGTCTGACTTCGGTCAACGTATCTCCATACAATTCGATGGTATTTACCGCGATGCACAAGTGTTTTGCAACGGTTTCTACTTGGGGCATGAGGTGAGCGGATATGTGGCGCAGGTATACGATATTACTGAGTACTTGAATTACGGAGGCAACAACTACATCACTGTGCGCGTGGATGCCAGTCTCGAAGAAGGATGGTATTACGAAGGTGCAGGTATCTACCGCCATGCGTGGTTGCAGATTACCAATCCCGTGCATGTAGCACCTTTCGGAACATTTGTGACTACCCATATTTCCGATGATTATAGTTCGGCACTGGTGAATATCGATGTGGATATATACAATGATGGTTTGCAATCAAGTTCGTTTACGCTCGTAAACCGCTTAACCGATGCTTCGGGCAAGGAAGTGGCACGTACCACCCAACAAGCAGGAAGTCTGCTTGGAAAACAAGGTACCACGGTGAAGCAATCTATTTCGCAATTGAGTAACCTTGTGCTGTGGAGCCTGGAGAATCCCTATCTGTACACCCTGCATACCGATGTATATTGCAAGGGCGTGCTCACCGATACCTATCCTACACCCTTTGGTTTCCGCACCATCGAGTTTCATTCCGATAACGGTTTCCTACTCAACGGCAAGCACGTGAAGATTAAAGGAACCAACCTGCATCAGGACCATGCCGGAGTAGGCACAGGTATCCCCGACGAATTGTGGGCGTACCGCATACAACGTCTTAAAGAAATGGGAAGCAATGCCATACGTACCTCACACAATCCCATTTCACCCCAAATGTTAGATTTATGCGATAAGATGGGCGTGTTGGTGCTTGAAGAAAACCGCTTGATGGGTGTTAACCAGGAACATTACGACCTGCTGAAACGTATGATAGCGCGCGACCGTAACCACCCCTGTATCATTGCCTGGAGTGTGGGTAACGAAGAGTGGGCCATCGAGAATACCGAATCGGGTAGACAGATTGCATTGGTTATGACAGAGTGGGTGCATCGGTTAGACTCTACCCGCCCCAGTTCGGTAGGTAATGCCGGGGGAGGTGTATTGCTTAAAGGAGTCGATGTAAAGGGGTACAATTACCTGATACAAAACAATATCGAAGGCTTCAGAAAAGAATATCCCGAATGGATGTCGCCCCTGGGAACAGAGGAAACTACCGGTTGCGGCACACGCAACGCTTATTATACCGATGCTTCCACAGGTTGCATGGCGCCTATCAACCGTACCGGCGAACGAGGTGTGTACAATGTAATAGAACGCGGTTGGAAATTCTACGCCGAACGTCCGTGGTTGGGTGGTTTGTTCTACTGGACAGGCTTCGACTATCGCGGCGAACCCAACCCGATGAAATACCCCGCTACCGGTTCGCAATTCGGGATACTCGATTATTGCGGTTTCCCCAAAGATGAGGCTTTCTACCTCAAAGCCTGGTGGACGGATGAGCCGGTGTTGCACGTGAGTCCGCACTGGAACCTGAAAGGACACGAAGGAGATAGCATCAGTGTATGGGTGTACAGCAACTGTGATGAGGTGGAGCTAACGGTAAACGGCAAGAAGCTCGGTCGCCAGGTAATGCCTCTCAACGGTCATCTGGAATGGAAAACAGTTTATCAGCCCGGTACCGTAGTGGCACAAGGTTACAAAGCCGGAAAGAAAACCCTGCGCAAAGTCATGGAAACTACCGGTGCAGCTACTCAACTAACATTTGCTCCACATAAAACAACGATGCAAGCCGATGGTGCAGACATGGTAGCAGTAGATATTACTCTGAAAGAAGCCAAGGGTAGGGAAGTACCCGATGCCATGAACAAGCTGCGTGTACAAGTCGATGGTCCTGCAATCATACTGGGTTACGGCAATGGCGACCCCGGTTTCAAGAGCACAGAGCGTCCGCTTGTCGATAAACAATCGATGGATGTCTACGCTTTCAATGGTAAATTGCAGGTGTTGGTACGTTCGTTGCAGGGGCAAGCAGGCACAGTAACCGTTAGTGTACAAGGCGAAGGAATGCTGCAAAAGAGTGCTCAAACAGTCAAAATTCTGTCTGAAAAATAATAAAGTACGGAGTAGAGTAGTAATAAAGTACGGAGTGAAAGTGTTATATTTTTCGGAGTTTAATTTGTAAGTTCAATAAGATCAGCTATATTTGAAGCAAATATTATGATGATGATAACCGATAAAAAGTATTTGCCTCGTATAAGTGATAAGATTTTGCAAGTCAAACTCGAATCTTCGGGTGCAGTTTTAGTGGAAGGTGCTAAGTGGTGTGGTAAAACAACTAGTGCACATCAAGCCTCAAATAGTGCAGTATACCTTCAAGACCCCGACAATGCTGCATCCTATCGGTCAATGGCCGACACTAAGCCCTCGTTGCTACTTAAAGGGGATAAACCTCGCTTGCTTGATGAGTGGCAAACAATTCCCATACTATGGGATTCCGTACGTTTTGATGTAGACCGAAGCGGTGAGGTAGGGCAGTACATTTTAACCGGTTCGGCTGTACCTAATGATAATCAAACCGAACATACCGGTACAGGGCGTATCTCCCGAATGACTATGCGCCCGATGTCTCTTTTTGAATCATTGGAATCTAATGGTACAATATCTCTTTCATCTTTATTTGCTGAGACCTCGGATGTAGAAAGCGTTAGTAGTCTTACTATTGAAAAGATTGCCTATGCTATTTGTCGTGGCGGATGGCCAAGTTCTATTCGAATGAAAAGTGCTGCTTCCCTACAAGTTGCCACCAATTACATAGAGGCAGTTATCAATATGGACGTCAGTCGAGTAGATGGGGTGGAGAAGAACCCTGAAAGAGTGCGTCTGTTGTTGCGCTCATTGGCACGTAATATTGCTACGCTTACTACACAACAGACTATTCTTGCCGATATTGAAGCTACCGATATGAGTATATCCGATAAGACACTTGCGATATATCTAAATGCTTTACGCCGTATTTTTGTGGTAGAAGATGTGCCTGCTTGGCAGCCTTCTTTACGTTCTAAAACGGCTATCCGGACTTCGCATAAACGCTGTTTTGTAGATCCGTCCATTGCCACTGCTGTTCTGCGGGCAACTCCCGAAAGTATACTTGCCGACTTTGGACTGTTTGGTTTTCTGTTCGAGTCCTTATGTATTCGTGATATGCGTATTTATGCCGATGCAAATGATGGGGATGTATTCCACTACCGGGATCAAAGCGGTTTGGAAAGTGATATGATTGTAAGGTTACGTGATGGTCGGTGGGGTGCAGTGGAAGTTAAGTTAGGAAGCAAGCAGATTGAAGAAGCTGCCAAAAACCTGATAGCGTTGGCAAACAAAATCAATAGTGATAAAATGGGGAAACCCTCCTTCTTGATGGTACTTACCGGAGGAGAATATGCTTATCGTCGAGAAGATGGCGTGTTTGTTGTTCCAATTGGGTGTATGCGAGATTAAACAAATGGGAGATGCTACAAGTGCCGTTTCATCGTGTAATTATAGTATTTATCCCCTTTAAAGTCTATATAACCTTCATCCAGTTTCTCAAATCCCAAGCGGGAATAAAAGGTAACGTTCTCCGGAAGTTGGGTTGTTAGTCCTATGATGCTACATGCAGAATCAGAAGATGCGAGCTCCCGAATCACATATTTGATGGCAAACGAACCTATGCCTGTTCCCCTGAACTCCTCCCGGATGACAACCATCGACAAATAATAATATTCAGGAGCCTTGATTGAATCTGCTAACGATTTCCTGTTGCATTCATCCAAACTAAGCATCCGTATCAATGAACCCATCCCGAACTTAGCGATAAAACCAGGAAGTCCTATTCTCAAATAATCAGAAAAACCGTTTTTAACACCTTGTGGCGGTACTAACGTAAACGTACCGATGATTCTGCCCGTATCTTTCTCTTTTACAACACGCGTTAATACCTGCTTCTGGTTGTCGAGGATAAGGCTTGCTTTGAATACCCATTGCAAACCCTCCCTCCGCTGATTTTCCTTTTTGAAGATAATAGCGTATGCCGGATTGGTGAGAAAAGAATCAGTCAGCATATTGGCCACTTCATCTATTTCCGAATCGTGTATTTTCTCAATCAAAAGCTCTCTCACCTTGTATGCGTTTTATTTACCATTTGTAATATACTCAAGCCCCTCGTCCAGTCCTTTCTTTAAATTTTCTATGGAGTAATCTATCCTCACATCAGGTTCCAAAGCACCATCGTGTCCTTCCCATGTCTGGAAATACTTGGTCGAATAAGTAACCATTGAGTGTGTATTGGGTAGATTGAACGACCGTACTTCACCGTAATGGTTAACGCTTCCTGCTGTTGGTTCGCCTACCAGAATGGCGTTGAAGTTTCTCTTTAAATCAACCGCGTTCATCAAGGCGGAAGAGAAAGTTGTCTTCCCAATCAAAACATACAATCTTCCCGTTTCATTCAGATAATGGTCTTTTAATTGGGTGAGGAAAGGACTTAATACCTGAGAGTTTCCTCCTCCGTTGTATCTTACATCTAAAATCAGTTTCTCCGGCTTATGGATGGCAATCGAGTCGAACAAGTCGGCAGTGAACTTCTCGAACGGATAGTTCTTGTCCTCCTGGCAACTTTGATATTGAACATAGATTGCATTCTTGTCCGGATAGTGCCGGAACCAATAAATCCCTTTGCCGGAGAATGCCGGAAGGTTTGCATATTGTTCTGCTGCCTGGATATTGGGCTTCAGCGATGGTTTCAATGCTACTTGAATCATATCTCCATTCGCTTTTTCAAATGTATATGTCACCTCTTCGTTAGATTCTGCTAACCCCATGCCTTTGAGGGTAAATGTATTGAGAATCTGGTAGGAGAGTGTTTGCTCAAAGAAAGAAGGGTTTTCGCTTGGAATGATTTTCTTAAACTGACGGATGACCTCTTCGGTTTGAACTCCGTTTATGGCGATTAATTTCGCTAATAATAAGTCTGGCTCTTCGGCAGTTGACACGAACATTCCTTCTTTGTAGCTGAAGAAACGTATGGGAACCAGGTAGCTGGAAAAGTTTGAGGGGTAAACGCTGGTGTGTTCATCCCCAATGGCGGTCATCAGTTGGAGCAACTCATTGTAAAAGGTTTCCGCATTTAGTGTATCGGCTTTTGAGGCGATGGAAGCTATCCGCTGTTCGTATTCGCTTTGGCTGATTTTGACAAATAGGTTGATGTGGTTGGTGGGTAGGTTCACTTTCAAGTATTCCAAGTCTTCTTTAAAGTGGTCTGCTTGACTTTGGGCGTAGCTGAGTGTTGCGATGAGCGACACTGCTAAGGAGAAGATGAGTTTCTTCATATTATTTTCATAAATTGCGTTAGTTTTTTATAATCCTTCTCTTGAGCTGTTGCAAACTATGATTCATGAATTGCATTCTTTATATCCAATAGAATCTTCTCTTTGGTGTCCGAAACTATTTTCCGGATATCTTCTTCGGAAGGATATAACTGATATGCGTAATCTTTGGATAAAGCACTTACGTGATAATATTCATCCTTAAACAGTATTTGGAAGTCAATTGCTACAGAGAAATCTCTATCAGAAATCAGTCCATCCTTGGGCAATGAAAGTTCATGGTGGAATTCTATATATTTAGCAGCTCTCACATAATTCTTAGTTTCTGCATTAGCTGTTTTCCTCGTTATAAAGTTTACAAGTAAAGCATCATCACAGCTGGCTTCAGATTTCGATATAGCATTCCAATCCTCAGAGTGTGTGAAGAAAGGCTTTACTTCATTTAATATCAATTCTATTCTCTTTACTAATGGGAAGTAGAAGAATTCCAGAACATTCCATATTAGTTCTTCTTTTTCCGTTGTTTTCTGCTTAGCTTCCTTTTCCAATAAAGTCAATTGTTTTTTGAAGTCATCTTCTTCCTCTATGCTTTCGCCCTTTGCAGCTTTGATACTAATCTCCAGGGCACGTTGTAATTGAGCCTCCATATAGGCTACAAAAGGTTGTATTTTCTCAATAGGAGAGAGTGCTCCTTCGGAAGGTGTCAAACCTACTTCTACATCGCATTGGTGAAGTATCCGCAAATATTCATCTTTATGTTCTTTGTCGCTTCGAACCACTATCATAGGATAGCCATGGCGGTGAAGTACATAATTTACTAATAACCGAGCGATGCGTCCGTTGCCATCTTCAAAAGGATGAATGCGGATATAGCGATAATGCAGTAGCGCAGCCAATTCGATAGGAGAGAGTTCTCCTTTTCGTTCTTCCTCATTGTACCAATTAACCAAGTCGGTCATAAATGCAGGAGTCTCTTGTGGAGAAACATAATCGAATATTTCTCCGGTAGCTGTGACCACTGAATTCTTTCGTGTCTTATATACTCCAACCTGTACTTCCATACGCGTGGCTTCCCCAGTAGCTGTTAAAGCATTCTTCCAGAAGTTTTCCACCAGAATAGTTCTATTCATTTCTCTGATAAATGTTTCGGACAGCGGACGTTCCTTGTCAGCAGCCTCACACTTCATCATTTCCAATCCTACGTTGTGCGCTTTCATCTCCTCATAATCGCGTAAGTTGGCACTACCAGAGGTTTCGCCAAACATAAACAGCAACTTGGTTTGCCCGTATGTCAGCGTATTACCTTCGATATGATTGGAATTGTAGTTGAATTCTAACATGAACTTTTGGTCCAATCGCTTTTGGTCTTCCGGCTTCAATGGCTGTAACGATTGCCATTCTTGGTATAGTTGTTCTATTGTATTCATAACTATTCGGGTGTTTTCTGATGTATAACACTTACAAAAGTAGTGAATTACATTCATTATAATTGTAGAATACAATAAAAAAGTGGAGTATGGATATGTCTGGTAGATAACTTATGTTCTTTGGGGAACTTGTTGGGTAGTTGTAGGGTCAGTTGCATTTTTATCGTAATTTCCCGACACAGCATAAATGTCTATGATTTTTGGTAAAAACGCCTATTCGTTCATGCGGATTTTGCAGACACGCTCCAGTAATTCATCAAAATAATCTTTCGTCTAATTCAGTTGTTGCAAAGAATGCAACAACTGAATTAGAGATATTTATGGTATACTTACACATCCACAGGGAATCACACTGTATTAGGAAATCTATATTACCTCAGTACTTTTGACATTTGATCAATGCATTTCTTCTTTTGTTCTAAATTAGGGTGGACATATAGATTCAGTGTTGTGCTTATATTTGAATGCCCTAGAATAACGCTTACTGTTTTATAGTCGCATTTACTTTCAATGCATCTTGTAGCAAAGCTGTGCCGTAAGCCGTGAAATTTTAAGTCTGGAATGTCCAATTGGTCCATTAGGCTCTTATAATAATTCCGATAAGTTCGTGGCTCTGTAGGCTTTGGCTCGTTGGTTAAAACATAAAAATTGCCGTTTACGACTTTCTTTATCGGTTTTAACATTCTCTGTAATTCTTTAGTCATCGGAATATCTCTAATAGAGTTTTTTGTCTTAGGAGTATCCAGTAAAAGCTCTGTATGCCTACTGTTATTTTCCATGATGTAAATTCGTTGTATTGTTTTTCGAATATTGATAATTCCTGAATCAATATCTATATCATCCCAAGTTAAAGCACAGATTTCTCCTATCCTTATACCAGTACTTAAACAGATGTAAATACCTAAATTTCTGAATGTAAAGTTGTTCTGTATATAGCTCATTATCTTCTTCTGATTTGTTTTACTTAGAACCTCAAGATTGTGTTTTACTCTTTCTGTGGGGTACTGGACGTCTATTGGTCTATATTCCAGTATCTTATTCTTAGCCCCAAATTTTAAGATCATTTTTAATACAATCAAAATATCTTTGACTGATTTTTGACTTAACCCTTCTTCTAATTTTTTAAGAACAAATGCTTGTACATCTGCTTCTTCAATGTCATACTTATTACCGAATACAGGTAATAAATGGTTCTCAATTAGCAGCATGTAAGCTGAATAACTTGATTTCTTCACATACTGCTTTTTGTCTGTTTTCCACAGATTAATTACTTCAATGATTCTTTTTTTTTCTTTCATAAATAATCCTTTCTAGTTTTAGTTATTATTATCGGTCAAAATATATAAAAAGGATTTGGATATCAAAGAACCTTAATGTTCCAAATTTGAGATTCCCGGAATTTCAAGGGGAGTGG
>JAVBVL010000076.1:0-8506 GCA_031554285.1 Bacteroides sp. | reverse complement strand
TTGCTACGGGTATATAGTTTACCATCTGAGTAAGCACCCGCACCTCCTTCGCCGAAGCTGTAATTCGATTCTGAGTTTACGGTGTGCTCGCGGCTGATGAGGGCAAGGTCTTTCTTGCGTTCGCGTACGTCTTTGCCACGTTCTACCACGATGGGTCGCAGACCGAGTTCTATCAATCGCAGGGCGGCAAACAGCCCGCCGGGACCTGCGCCTACCACGATTACCTGCGGCTTGCCTTCTACCTTATTATATATAGTACGTGCAAACTCGTCATCAGAGGGTTGCTCGTTGAGGTACACCCGCACGTTGAGATTCACGAAGATGGTGCGTTGGCGGGCATCTATGCTTCGTTTCAGTACACGGGTGGCAGTGATGTGCCGCAGGTTGAGTCCTTTCTCTTCAGAAAGGTACTCTTTCAATCGTTGCTCGTTGGCAGCTATTTCCGGGAGTATGCGTAGTTGGTATTCTTGTATCATAGTTGAGTTGTTATTATCCGAATAGCGCCCGGAAAGCTTCTTCCACTTTCCGCACGGGCACAAGTTCTATCTTTAGTTTCTTGGCATCCAGCCCCTGCATATTATACTTAGGCAGGATAAACCGCTTGAAACCGAGTTTCTCTGCTTCACCGATGCGTTGCTCGATGCGGTTTACGGGACGAATCTCTCCCGACAGACCAATCTCGCCTGCCATGCACACACCGGGCTCTATGGCAACATCCATGTTGGAGGATAGAATGGCGCTGATAACCGCCAGGTCGATGGCGGGATCGTTTACTTTAAGTCCCCCGGCAATGTTGAGGAACACGTCTTTCTGTGCCAGTTTAAAGCCAACGCGTTTCTCCAGTACAGCCAGCAACATATTCATACGTCGGAGGTCGAACCCGGTGGCGGAGCGTTGCGGATTGCCGTATACCGCCGAACTTACCAACGCCTGCGTTTCAATCAGGAACGGACGAACACCTTCAATAGCCGAAGCAATGGCTACACCACTCATGCCCTCGTGTTCCTGGCTGAGCAGCAACTCCGAGGGGTTACTCACCAATCGCAGTCCGTCTTGTCGCATCTCGTAAATGCCTAACTCGGCAGTGCTGCCGAAACGGTTCTTGATGCTGCGCAGGATGCGGTACATATAATGCTGATCGCCTTCAAACTGCAACACTGTATCTACAATGTGTTCCAGCACCTTGGGGCCGGCAATGCTGCCCTCCTTATTAATATGTCCGATGAGCATCACGGGCGTATGCGTCTCTTTCGCAAAGCGGAGGATGGAGGCAGAGCACTCACGTACCTGTGCAATGCTGCCGGGCGACGACTCGATGCTTTCGGTCGAAATAGTCTGAATGGAGTCGATGATTACCAGGTCGGGACGGGTGTTCTTGATGTGCACGTAAATCTGTTCCAGGGACGTTTCGCACACAATGAGGCAATCGCTGGAGGTGTGCGAGAGGCGGTCGGCACGCAGTTTGAGTTGTCGCGCGCTCTCTTCGCCGGAGATGTACAGCACCCGTTTGCCCGTCATGCGAAGTACCGTTTGCAATACCAGGGTAGATTTACCAATACCCGGTTCACCGCCGATAAGTACCAGGGAGCCGTTAACCAGTCCGCCACCCAATACACGGTTGAGTTCCTCATCGTGCAAGTCGATGCGTGGCTCATCGTCCGACTGTATCTCGTTTAGCGGCAGCGGTTTGGCTTTGGCCGTTTCAATGCCCGATAAGGGACGTTTGTTGGCAGGTTCCTTGCGTACAATCTCCTCTACAAACGTGTTCCACTCGCCGCACGACGGGCATTTGCCTTGCCATTTGGGCGAATCCTGACCACAGTTGGTACATACGTAAACGGTTTTCTCTTTTGCCATGATGCTCTCTTCTGATAAGTTTGCCTCAAAGATAAATATATAGACAAACAGCCCCTAACGAACTCATTTTTGTCAAGAGCAAGTTTATAGATTATTAACAGAACCGTAGTATTCTTCATATACTATCGGCTAATGGGACAGGATTATCGGTTAATCTGTGCGTTTCATCCTATGAAAATGAAATATCATCCCATGAAAAAAAGTTTTCAAGGCATGATATTGGGGTATTTGTCGTTGTCTTTTTGGAAAGTTCTTCCATCTTTCGGCATAAAGATGGTGAGAAGTGTTGCGAAAGGTGGCGAAGTGTTCCCGGTTTCTTAGCGGGTAGATACAAAAATAGGGAAGCGTCCGGCTTCCCTATATAAAGTGTAGTTTAAATTGAATATACTTTATTATTAACGATACAAATATACGATTTTCACTTGACAATACCAAGCGTTTGCCCGGCAAACTTACAGAGTAATCTCGCCCGCCATCGGGACATTCATCAACCGTCGTACCTCTTCGGGCGAATACCCGTGTCCCAACAGGAACATCAACTTGGTAACGGCCGATTCCGTGGTACTGTCGTGCCCGCTTACAATACCTGCCTGCAACAACTGGTAGCCCGTTTCATACCGTTCCATGGCTACTGTGCCGGCATTGCATTGCGTAACGTTTACAATCACAATGCCCCGTACGCTGGCCTCTTTGAGTAAGCGGATAAACCAATCCTTGCGCGGTGCATTGCCCGACCCGTACGTTTCCAGTATCACCGCACGCAACCCTTCGGTAGCTAAAGCCGAAGCCACTACATTCTCCTGAATGCCGGGAAACAGCTTGAGCACCGCAATGTTGGTATCCAACAGGTAATGCGGTGTAAGTTCCATGGTTGCACCGTTGTCATGAATCTGTACGTTGTTATATTTAATATGTATACCCGCTTCGGCCAGTACCGGGTAATTAAAGGAACGGAAGGCGTTGAAGTTCTCGGCGTTCATCTTCGTGGTACGGTTGCCCCGCATCAGGTGGTTTTCAAAGAAGATACATACTTCGGGTACCATGGGTTTGCCTTGCTCGTTGCAGGCAGCGGCAATCTCGATGCTGGTAAGCAGGTTTTCTTTTCCGTCGGTGCGCAATACGCTGATAGGTAGTTGAGAGCCGGTAAGAATCACCGGTTTGCACAGTCCTTCCAGCATGAAGCTAAGTGCCGAAGCCGTATACGCCATCGTGTCCGTTCCGTGCAGAATCACAAAACCCTGGTAATCGTTGTAGCGTTCGCTGATGATGCGCACCAGTTTGCGCCACGCGTCAGGTTCCATGTCCGAGGAATCCATGGGTGGGTCAAACTGATAAGTGTCTATGGTGCATTGAAACTTTTGAAGTTCAGGAACATGTCGTTGTAGCTGGTCAAAGTTAAAGCTCTCCAGTGCGCCCGTTTCCGGATTCTCAATCATCCCGATGGTTCCGCCGGTATATATTAGCAATATGGAAGTATTTGCAGGACTCATTGTTTTCTTTTTGTAAGTTGTTGTGCTGCAAATATAGTGATTAATCTTTGCAAACCTAACAAAGTGTCATAAATCTGCGGTGTTAAGGCAAGGTGTATCTTCCCGTAAACCGGACGGAGAGTTAACATATTTCCCGCTGTTTTCAACTAATAATGTGCTTTTATTACAAATTATTCTGAAAAAGTGATAGAATGAATGTTTTTATTACTACTTTTGCAGCATGAAGTATTATCTGCATACAGTCACATCCATGTTCACCACAACCATGACCCTTAGGGGTTAATGGATATTTTTGTGTTTCTACGTGATACACCTCTTCAGCAAACGTATTTTTCCAATTTTATTTTATTTGTCATCAAATCCGTGCCTGCTTAGTAGCAGCCCGGCATAAATTATAGTATTCGCATGAAAGTAATGAAATTCGGCGGAACATCCGTAGGTTCCGTGAACAGCATTTTAGAAGTAAAGAAGATAGTTGAGTCGGCCAATGAGCCGGTAATCGTAGTAGTTTCGGCTTTGGGTGGTATTACCGACAAGCTGATTCTTACCTCGAAGATGGCCGCTGCCGGCGATATCGCTTATGAAGGCGAATTCCGCGAGAT
Organism: Bacteroides sp.; assembly: GCA_031554285.1. GTDB lineage: Bacteria > Bacteroidota > Bacteroidia > Bacteroidales > Bacteroidaceae > Bacteroides. Next base: position 4,557 of record JAVBVL010000076.1, on the reverse strand, counting down.
TGTGTACCGCCACGTGGAAATGATTAAGGAAGTAATTCCTGCAGGCGCCGAACAGGTAGCGTTGCAAAAGCAAGTGGGCGAACTGCTCAACGAAGTAAAGAACATCTTCCAGGGTGTGTACCTTATTAAAGACCTCTCGGCACGTACGCTCGATACCATTGTGAGCTACGGCGAACGTCTGTCGTCAATCATTGTTGCCCAACTGGTAACGGGTGCCAAGTGGTTCGACTCGCGCACTTTTATGAAGACCGAATACAAGCACTCGCGCCATTTCCTCGATGCTGAATTGACCAATCAGTTGGTGAAAGAAGCATTCAGCGTGATTCCGCAAGTGTCGCTGGTTCCGGGTTTCATCTCGTCGGACAAAGTAACGGGCGATGTCTCTAACCTGGGTCGCGGTGGTTCCGATTATACTGCTGCCATCATTGCAGCCGCGTTGGGTGCCAACGTATTAGAGATATGGACCGATGTGGATGGCTTCATGACTGCCGACCCGCGCGTAATCTCTACCGCTTATACCATCAGCGAACTTACCTACGTAGAGGCCACCGAGCTTTGTAACTTCGGTGCCAAGGTGGTGTATCCGCCTACTATCTACCCGGTATGTCACAAGAATATTCCCATTTTAATTAAGAATACATTCAATCCCGAAGGTAAAGGTACCATCATCAAGCAAGAGGTAAGTAACTCGAAAGGCAAAGCCATTAAAGGTATTTCGTCAATCAACGATACCAGCCTCATTACCGTGCAGGGTCTTGGTATGGTAGGTGTTATCGGGGTAAACTACCGCATTTTCAAGGCACTTGCCAAGAACGGTATTAGTGTGTTCCTCGTTTCGCAGGCATCTTCGGAAAACAGTACCTCTATTGGTGTGCGTAATGCCGATGCGGCTTTGGCTTGCGAAGTGCTGAACGAAGAGTTTGACAAAGAAATTGAAATGGGAGAGATTTCACCCATCCAGGCAGAGATGAATCTGGCTACCGTAGCTATTGTGGGTGAGAACATGAAGCATACTCCGGGTATTGCCGGTAAGCTGTTCGGTACGCTGGGACGCAACGGTATCAACGTGATTGCCTGTGCACAGGGAGCTTCGGAAACCAATATTTCGTTTGTGGTCGAGTCGAAGTCGTTGCGTAAGTCGCTCAACGTAATTCACGACTCGTTCTTCTTGTCGGAATACCAGGTGCTCAACCTCTTTATCTGCGGAGCAGGTACGGTGGGTGGCAGCCTGATAGAACAAATCCGTCAGCAACAAGCAAAGCTGCAACATGAAAACGGATTGAAGTTACATGTAGTAGGTATTGCCGATGCCGACCGTGCTATGTTCAGCCGTGCCGGGTTCGATTTGTCTAACTACCGCGAAGAACTTAAAGAAAAAGGTCAGCCCAGCACACTGGATACTCTGCGCGATGAGATTATCGGCATGAACATCTTTAACTCGGTGTTTGTTGATTGTACTGCCAGCGAAGGAGTTGCCTCGTTGTATCGCGACTTCCTGAACCACAATATTTCGGTAGTAGCTGCCAATAAGATAGCAGCTTCGTCGGCTTACGATAACTACCGCGACCTGAAACAGATTGCCCGTCGCCGCGGTGTGAAGTTCTTGTTTGAAACCAACGTAGGTGCCGGACTTCCCATTATCAACACCATTAACGACTTGATTCATAGTGGCGATAAGATTTTGAAGATTGAAGCCGTACTCTCGGGTACATTGAACTACATCTTCAACAAGATCAGTGCCGATATTCCTTTCAGCCGTACCATCAAGATGGCACAGGAAGAACGTTACTCGGAACCCGACCCGCGTATCGACCTAAGTGGTAAGGATGTTATCCGCAAACTGGTAATCCTTGCCCGCGAAGCCGGTTACGAGTTGGAACAATCGGATGTAGAGAAGAACCTCTTTGTACCCAACGACTTCTTTGAAGGTACATTGGACGACTTCTGGAAGAAGGTTCCCAGTCTGGATGCTGACTTTGAAGCCCGTCGCCAGGTACTCGAAAGCGGAAACAAGCACTGGCGTTTCGTTGCCAAACTGGAGAATGGCAAGGCATCCGTAGGTTTGCAGGAAGTAGGAGCCACTCATCCGTTCTACGGACTGGAAGGCAGCAATAACATCATTCTGCTTACTACCGAACGTTACAAAGAATACCCCATGATGATTCAAGGATATGGTGCCGGAGCCAGCGTAACTGCTGCCGGTGTATTTGCCGATATCATGAGCATCGCGAATGTATAAAGGTATGAAACATATAATTATATTAGGTGACGGAATGGCCGATTGGCCGGTAGAAGCGTTGGGCGGCAAAACACTGCTGCAACATGCTCATACCCCTAATATGGACCGTCTGGCCCGCTTGGGACGTAACGGCTTGCTAACCACCGTGCCCGATGGTTTCCACCCCGGCAGCGAGGTGGCTAACATGTCGGTACTGGGTTACAACCTTCCTAAAGTGTACGAAGGACGCGGCCCGCTCGAAGCAGCCAGTATCGGCGTAGAGCTTCAACCCGGCGAAATGGCGATGCGTTGCAACCTGGTTTGCATCGAAGGAGAGATTTTGAAGAACCACTCGTCCGGGCATATCACTACCGAAGAAGCCGATGAACTCATTCAATACCTGCAAAAGGAATTGGGCGATGACCGCGTATGTTTCCATACCGGAGTACAGTACCGCCATCTGCTGGTTATCAAAGGCGGCAACAAGCAAATAGATTGCACGCCGCCGCACGATGTACCGTTGCACCCCTTCCGCCCGCTGTTGGTAAAAGCCGAAACGCCCGAAGCCGAAGAAACTGCCGCGCTGATTAACGACCTGATTCTTCGTTCGCAAGAATTGCTGATGAAGCATCCGGTTAACCAGAAGCGCATCGCCGAAGGAAAAGACCCTGCCAATAGCATCTGGCCATGGAGCCCCGGCTACCGTCCGCAGATGGAGAGGTTATCCGATACCTTCCCGCAAGTAAAGAGCGGTGCAGTAATCTCCGCCGTCGACTTGATACGAGGCATCGGTACCTACGCCGGTCTGCGCATTATCGAAGTAGAAGGCGCCACCGGGCTGTACGATACCAATTACGAGAACAAAGTAGCTGCTGCACTGGAAGCCTTGCGCACGGACGATTTCGTCTACCTGCATATCGAAGCCAGCGACGAAGCCGGACATGAAGGTAACCTCGATTTGAAGTTGATGACCATCGAAAATCTCGACCGTCGCGCCGTAGGTCCACTTTATGAAGCCTTGAAAGACTGGGACGAACCCGTAGCCATTGCCGTACTGCCCGACCATCCTACGCCCGTTGCCCATCGTACCCATACCAACGAACCTATTCCGTTCATCATTTGGTATCCCGGTATCGAGCCCGACAGCGTGCAACAGTACGATGAGCTATCGGCCAAAGAAGGCGTATACGGCCTACTCAAAGAAGATGAGTTCATCCGCGCCTTTATGGAGAACTAATCACTAATCACTCACCGCTAATCACATTGATAATGAAATATTACAGCACCAACAAACAAGCCCCCGACGCTACGTTGCAAGAAGCCGTAGTGAAAGGATTGGCATCCGACAAAGGCCTCTACATGCCTTACTCCATCAAACCCCTGCCGAAGGAGTTCTTCGATACCATCGAGAACCTGTCGTTTCAGGAGATTGCCTACCGCGTAGCCGATGCCTTCTTTGGCGAAGACATCCCCGCCGATACACTGAAAGAGATTGTGTACGACACCCTGAGCTTTGATGCTCCGTTGGTGAAAGTAACCGATAACATCTACTCGTTGGAACTATTCCACGGCCCAACGTTGGCATTTAAAGATGTAGGCGGACGCTTTATGGCCCGTTTGCTGGGTTACTTCATCCGCAAAGAGAGCCAGAAGAATGTAAACGTACTCGTTGCTACTTCCGGCGATACCGGCAGTGCCGTAGCCAACGGTTTCCTCGGTGTAGAAGGTATTCATGTATATGTACTCTACCCCAAAGGCAAGGTGAGCGAGATTCAGGAGAAACAGTTTACTACCCTGGGACAGAACATTACTTCCCTCGAAGTAGACGGAACTTTCGACGATTGCCAGGCATTGGTGAAATCTGCCTTCATGGACAAAGAACTTAATGAGCACTTGTTGCTTACTTCGGCCAATTCTATCAATGTTGCACGCTTCCTGCCGCAAGCATTCTACTACTTCTACGCCTATGCGCAACTCAAGAAGTTAGGCAAGGCCGATAACACGGTAGTATGTGTACCCAGCGGTAACTTCGGTAACATCACTGCCGGACTCTTCGGCAAACGCATGGGACTGCCGGTGAAACGTTTCATTGCCGCCAACAACAAGAACGATATTTTCTACCAATACTTGCAGACGGCGCAGTACAATCCTCGTCCGTCGGTAGCCACCATTGCCAATGCCATGGACGTAGGCGACCCGAGCAACTTTGCCCGCGTACTCGATTTGTACGGTGCCTCTCACGCAGACATTGCTGCCGAGATTACCGGTACAACTTACAATGACGAGCAGATTGCCGAAACCATGAAGCAAACCTGGAACAGTACGCATTACCTGCTCGA
>JAVBVL010000103.1:0-8001 GCA_031554285.1 Bacteroides sp. | reverse complement strand
GTTCATAAATACAACCAGCTTCGGTACGTTTACCTGACGAGCCAAAAGGATGTGTTCGCGAGTTTGGGGCATCGGACCATCAGTAGCAGCTACTACGATGATAGCACCGTCCATCTGAGCAGCACCAGTTACCATGTTCTTAACGTAGTCGGCGTGACCCGGACAGTCTACGTGAGCGTAGTGACGGTTAGCTGTTTGATACTCAACGTGTGAAGTATTAATTGTAATACCTCTTTCTTTTTCTTCCGGAGCGTTGTCGATAGAATCGAAAGAACGCAATTCAGAAAGACCTTTCTTTGCCAACACTGTAGTGATAGCAGCTGTCAACGTTGTTTTACCGTGGTCAACGTGACCAATTGTACCAATGTTTACGTGCGGTTTGGTACGTTCAAATTTCTCTTTAGCCATAGCTTTACTTTTTATTTATTTGATTAATAATCAGCTTCGTCTTACTGAGCTGTTACCGGGACTTGAACCCGGGACCTCTTCCTTACCAAGGAAGTGCTCTACCACTGAGCTATAACAGCAAGAAAAAGAGAGCGGAAGACGGGGCTCAAACCCGCGACCCTCAGCTTGGAAGGCTAATGCTCTATCAACTGAGCTACTTCCGCGACTTGCCAAAGTTTTCACTCTACAGCTCTTTATATATAAAGGTGGGCAAAGATGGATTCGAACCACCGAAGTCGAAAGACAGCAGATTTACAGTCTGCCCCATTTGGCCACTCTGGTATTTGCCCTGATAAATAAAGAACTTTTCTTGAGCCTCTTGTCGGATTCGAACCAACGACCCCGAGATTACAAATCACGTGCTCTGGCCAACTGAGCTAAAGAGGCAGGTCTCAAAAAATGCAACCGTTACGTTCACACACGAGCGAAACGGCTGCAAATTTAGATATTTATTTCTATCCCGCAAAATATTTGCGAACTTTTTATTTGTTTCGTTGTTTTTCCTTGTGTTTAGCCAACTGCTTTTCCAACGCTTCAACTCCTTCGTCTACGGCTTGCTCAAACGAATCGCAAATTTTGTTTGCATAAAACTCGCCACTGGGCACCAGCACCTTGATTCCGGCTTCTTTGTTTTCAGCACTTTCAGGCTTCACTACCTTTAAAGACACCTCTACTTTCTTTATATCGTCGTAAATTTTTTCCAACTTGGATACTTTCTTCTGAGTAAATGCTTGCAATTGTTCAGATGCATCAAAGTGAATCGATTGAATTCTAATTTCCATACTTACCTCCTTTTTTAAGCTCGCGGATGAGCCTGTTTATACACTTTTTTAAGTTCCTCAAAAGTGGTATGCGTATAAACTTCAGTGGTTGCCAAACTGGCATGCCCCAGCAGTTCTTTCACTGCCCCGAGTTGCGCCTCGTTATTCAGCATCACCGTTGCAAAAGTATGCCTCAACACGTGAGGGCTTCTCTTTTTTAACGTGGCCACTTTTGAAAGATTTCGTTTCACAATGTTATAGACCAGATTCTTGTAGAGCCTCTCACCGTTTTCGCGAACCAAAAACGCGTCCGAGTTCTTCTGAATCATCTCGTTCCTCAAGTCGGTATACCTTTGCATCTCCTCCCGCAATTCTTTATCGAACGGAACCAGGCGTTGTTTATTTCTCTTCCCCAACACTTTTATCAGCGAGGCCGAGAAGTCCACATCCGCATCGTTCAACCCGATTAATTCCGAAAGACGCATACCGGTAGCATAAAACAGCTCTACTATCAAATGATCCCGGCAGCCTTTAAAGCCCTCTCCAAAATCCACTTCGTCCAGCAATTGGTTCATTTCATTTTCACGCAAGAAAGAGGGAAGTGCTTTTTTCTTTTTGGGGCCCGTGATTTTACTCAACGGGGTCACTTCTACTTCTCCAATCTTTAACAGATACTTATAAAACGACCGAAGCGAACTAAGCTTGCGGTTCACAGAAGTTGCGGTATATCCCCTATCCATTAATGAAACCATCCACTCCCGAATAAGTTCGCCCGTGACTTCCTTAGGGCTAAAAAAAACACTTTCTTGACCTACAAACTCCAGCAGTTGCGCAATATCCTCTCTGTAGGCCGATACGGTCTTATCGGAGTAATTGCGTTCATACTTGAGATGATCAAGAAAAGAGTTTACCAACATAGCATTACACTTCTATAACGTGCAACGAATGTAAGAAAAAGAATTCAATAAATCAAAGAAATTTACGAATTATTAATCTTCTACTTGCTGAAGTTTCTGAACGTAAACGGCACGTTCGTTCTTAAGTCTTTTGGTCACAGACGGTTTGTCAAACTGCTGTCTGCGGCGCAATTCCTTAATGATACCGGTTTTCTCAAACTTTCTTTTAAACTTCTTCAGCGACTTTTCAATGTTTTCGCCTTCTTTTACAGGTACTACAATCATTTTATTAAAATTAATATGTTATGGTTTTAAAATATGCAGTCAAAATGCGCCGCAAAATTACACATACTTTCTTTATTCACAAAACTTTCGGCAATTATTTCTTTGAATCCTTATAAACTCACCACCCTTTTTCGCCTGATAATTAAAAACTCACTATATTTGAGCACATCTAATTTTACGTACTCATGAAACAATCTGTTCCCTCACGCATCCACTCCCTGCGGATGCAATTCGAATCATACGGTATACAGGCTTTTATTATTCCGGGCACCGACCCACACCTGAGTGAATATGTGGCTCCGCACTGGAAAACACGCGAGTGGGCCTCGGGCTTCACCGGATCGGCAGGTACGGTGGTAATTTTAAAAGATTTGGCAGGCTTGTGGACCGACTCCCGGTACTTCCTGCAGGCAGCCGATGAACTACAAGACACCGGCATCACACTGTTTAAAGACGGACTTCCCGACACTCCTTCTATAGTAAGCTACCTGGGCACCCAGCTCAAACCCGGTTCTACGGTGGGCATCGACGGGCAAACCTACTCGGTAAGCCAGGTAGAACAGTTTAAAAAGGAGTTGGCCGCTTATGGGCTGACGGTAGCAACGAACATCGACCCGATTACGCCCGCCTGGAACAACCGCCCCGCTATACCCGCCACCCCGGCTTTTGTATATCCGCTTGAGTATGCAGGCATTAGTTGTAAAGAAAAAGTAACAGCCATTCGTGCCGAATTAATAAAAAGGGGCGCCGAAGGAGTTTTCCTTTCGGCACTCGACGAGATAGCCTGGACGCTGAACCTGCGGGGCGAAGATGTGCATTGCAACCCGGTATTTATCAGTCATCTGTTGATTACCTCCGGTGAAGTGATTCTTTTTATTGCACCGGAGAAGCTGACACCTGAAGTTAGCGCTTACTTAGCTACCCAAGAGGTACACACATGTGCCTACGAAGAGGCTGCCACCTATTTATCGCACACCAGAATACGAACCTTGCTTATTAATCCGGGAAAAACTTGCTATACGCTTTATTCCTGCATCAACCCCCTCTGCGAGGTTCTCAGACAGGACTCGCCCGTTGCCTTGCTGAAAGCCATCCGCAACAAGCAGGAGATTGCCGGCATACACCAAGCCATGATACGCGACGGTGTAGCTATGGTTAAGTTCCTTATATGGCTGGAAAAGGAAGTGCCCTCAGGGCAGGTTACCGAAATTTCGGCTGCCGAGAAGCTGACCGCCCTCCGCAAAGAACAAGCTCTTTATAAAGGAAACAGTTTTGACACCATAGCCGGCTACAAAGAGCACGGAGCCATTGTACACTACTCTGCCACCCCGCAGAGCAACGCTACGTTACAACCCGAAGGATTCTTGTTGCTGGACTCCGGCGCCCAGTATCTAGACGGAACCACCGATATTACCCGTACCATTGCTCTGGGGCCGTTAACGGAAGAAGAAAAGACAGACTACACCCTGGTACTGAAAGGGCACATCGCACTGGCTATGGCCCGGTTCCCGGCCGGAACCCGAGGCGCCCAGTTGGATGTATTGGCCCGGCTTCCGTTGTGGAAGCAAGGTAAAAACTTCCTGCATGGTACCGGACACGGCGTGGGCCACTTTCTGAATGTACACGAGGGACCGCAAAGCATCCGCATGCAAGAGAATCCGGTGGTTCTGATACCGGGCATGGTAACTTCTAACGAACCGGGCATTTACATTGAAGGCAGCCACGGCATACGCACGGAAAACCTGCTACTCACCCGCATAGCCCACGGAAACTTCCTGGAATTCGAAACACTGACGCTTTGCCCCATCTGTACCAAAGGTATTATACCTCAAATGCTTTCGGTCGAAGAGATTGAGTGGCTGAACAATTATCACCACACCGTGTTTGAGAAACTCTCACCTTTGCTGGATAAAGCAGAGAGAGAATGGCTGAAAGAAAGCACTAAAACGCTATACTAAAGGCTATAAAATGGTTGTAACATAGTGATAAAACGTTCAAAACACAGGAGAAAGAACCTCCGTACACCCGGGTGTACAGTTTGCTTACACCCGGATGTAAGTGTATGATACACCCGGGTCTAAAGGCTCTTTACACCCAGGTGTACCAAGGAATTTCAAAGGATGATACAAAGTTATTATCAGGAAGAAATAAGAACATTATCAGGAGAGAACAGAGGAATTCCGGTAAGGAAATGCGTAAGTATCGCGTAGGATGATTTTCATCTTACGCACGCACATAAATGCCGATGAATAAAGAGTTTCAGGGCAGGTGCGTAAGTGCGTAGGATGAAACACAAAATCCTTGTATAAAAAACAATAGTTATTTATCTTAAATTATAAAACAAATATGGCACTAATACGATCAGTCAGGGGCTTTACTCCTGAAATAGGCGAGAACTGTTTTTTAGCCGAAAACGCAGTAATCATCGGCGATGTAACAATAGGACGCGATTGCAGCATTTGGTACAGCACCGTGCTGCGAGGCGATGTAAACTCCATCCGAATTGGCAACGGAGTGAATATACAAGACGGCAGTGTGCTGCATACCCTGTACGAGAAGTCGACCATCGAGATTGGTGACTTTGTTTCGGTAGGGCACAACGTAACCATACACGGGGCAAGTATTAAAGATTATGCGTTGATAGGAATGGGGTCTACATTGCTCGACCATGCGGTTATTGGCGAGGGTGCCATTGTAGCTGCAGGTTCATTGGTACTGAGTAACACCGTGATTGAACCGGGAAGCATCTGGGGAGGAGTACCTGCCAAGTTTATTAAAAAGGTAGACCCGGCTCAGGCTAAGGAACTCAATCAGAAGATTGCACACAACTACCTGATGTACTCCGGCTGGTATAAAGAAGAGAAATAAAATGCCCTCCCGCTGTGGAAGAGCATTTGAAGAAGGGTGTCCCAAAAGGGCATCCTTATTTTATTTATTAAAAGTTGATTTTGCTTAGCACCAGGTCGGTTGCTCCGGCATTGCCGGTTACATAACGGCCGGCTTGTTCGCCGGTGGTACGCAGGAAGTCGGCATCGGTAGTTAGCTTATCCAACAGTGTTTGCAACTGCGGATAGTCGTTGATACTGAAAGCTCCTTTGGCTTCAATCAACTGGGTGGCTTCCATGAACTTCTGGTATTTAGGACCGAAGATAACCGGTATATGGTACACGGCTGCTTCCAGGGTATTGTGAATGCCTACTCCGAATCCGCCGCCAATATAGGCAATCTCGCCATACCGGTAAATGGACGACAGCAAACCGAAACAGTCAATAATCAAGCAGTCGGCTTTCTGCACCGTATCTTCATCGGCACGGGTGTAGCGCACGTACGGGCGTTTCAATTTACCGATAATCTCTACCAGGTGGTTTTCGTCGATGACATGAGGGGCAATGATGAGTTTCATTCCGGGATGCTCGTTGAAATATTCCAGGAACAAGTCTTCATCGGGTCCCCAGGAGCTTCCTGCCACCATGGTCAGCATGTTATTCTTGAACTTCTCTACCAACGGCAGTTCTTTGGCTTCTTTGCGTATCTGCAACACCCGGTCAAAACGGGTATCGCCTACCACGGCTACATTGGTAATGCCAATTTTGGCCAGGAAGCGCTTGGATGCTTCGTTCTGCACAAACAGGTAGTCAAAGTTCCGAAGCACATTGCGGTAAGTTCCTCCATACCATTTAAAGAATATCTGATCGCGACGGAAGATGGACGACACGCTATACACCGGAATGCGGCGACGGCACAACTCGTCCAGGTAGTTTTTCCAGAACTCATATTTAACAAAGAACGCCATGCGGGGATTCGCAATATCCAGGAACTTCTTCACATTGCGGCTTTTATCGAAAGGCAGGTAGCAGATAATATCGGCTCCACGGTAGTTTTTACGCACTTCGTATCCGGAAGGCGAGAAGAAGGTGAGCAGAATTTTATATTCGGGATGTTGCGCCCGTATCTGTTCAATCAACGGTCGGCCTTGTTCAAACTCTCCCAGCGAAGCTGCATGAAACCAGATATACTGTGCATCTTTCTCTACTTGTTGCCGTAGAAGTTTGTACACTATCCAATGCCCTTTCATCATCTTCCGGGGCTTACGACTGAATGGGGCAGCCAGATGCACCCCCAAATCGTAAAGAGCTATCGCCAAGTCATACATCATCATACTGCCAACTGCTTTATTTAAGCACTTCAACCGCACGCTTCATACGTGCTATTGATTCTTCTTTACCCAACACCCAAGTAATGTCGAACATGTGCGGACCTTTACCTTCGCCTACCAAGGCCAGACGGAACGCATTCATAATGTTTCCGGTATGGTAGCCTTTCTCGGCAATCCAATCCATCACCACCTTTTCTTGTCCGGCAATACTGAAATCGTCGATACCGGCTAATACTTCGGCCAGTTCGGTCATGCATTGTGCCGAGTCTTCTTTCCAGCGTTTGCTTACCGTTTTTTCATCGTATTGCTCGGGGGCTACAAAGAAGAAGCCGGCGGCTTCCCACAATTCGCTCACAAAGCTTACGCGGCCTTTCATCATGCCTACTACGGCTACTACTTTCTCGAAAGGCGCTTCTACACCGTGTTCTTTCAATACAGGAACAAACAGGCGGGCTATTTCCTCATCCGGCTTTTGTTGTATATACTGGTGGTTAAACCAGATTCCTTTTTTATAATCGAACTTGGCACCCGACTTGCTGCAACGGCTCAGGTCGAACAAACGGATGAGTTCTTCCTCAGCCATTACCTCCTGGTCGTCGCCCGGATTCCATCCCAACAAAGCCAGGAAGTTCAATACGGCTTCGGGCAGGTAACCGGCTTCGCGGTATCCCGATGATATATCGCCGGTCTTGGGGTCGTGCCATTCGAGCGGGAAAACGGGGAATCCCAACCGGTCGCCGTCACGCTTGCTCAGTTTGCCGTTTCCTTCGGGCTTCAACAACAAAGCCAGGTGGGCAAAGGCAGGCATGGTATCTTCCCAGCCAAAAGCACGGTACAACAGTACGTGCAAGGGTGCCGAAGGCAACCATTCTTCACCACGGATTACGTGGGTTACCTCCATCAGGTGGTCGTCAACGATATTAGCCAGGTGATAGGTAGGCAGTTCATCGGCCGATTTATACAACACCTTATCATCGAGGATGGAAGAGTTTACCACTACTTCACCCCGGATTATATCTTGTACACATACGGTTTCGTTGGGTTCAATCTTGAAACGTACCACGTATTGTTTTCCTTCGGCAATCAAGGCTTGTACTTCCGTTTCCGACAAGGTAAGGGAGTTACGCATCACACCGCGGGTAGAAGCATCGTACTGGAAATTGGCAATTTCGGCGCGCTTGGCATCCAGCTCTTCGGGTGTATCAAAAGCAATGTAAGCTTTCCCGGCTTCGAGCAGGATATCTACATATTGTTTGTAGATTGTCCTTCGTTCCGACTGGCGATACGGTCCGTACTTACCTCCAAAACCCACTCCTTCGTCAAATTTAATCCCCAACCATTTGAACGATTCAAGGATATACTCTTCTGCTCCCGGCACAAAACGGGTTGAATCCGTATCCTCGATACGAAGAATCAAATCGCCTCCATGTTGGCGGGCAAACAAATAATTATACAA
>JAVBVL010000116.1:0-12444 GCA_031554285.1 Bacteroides sp. | reverse complement strand
TTCATCCCATGAAAAAAAGTTTTCAAGGCATGATATTGGGTATTTGTCGGCATCTTATTGGCGAAACTCTTCCATCTTTCTGTAAAAGATAGTGAAATGTGGAGTGAAAGTAAGTGAAGTTTTGCGGCATTTCCCGCGAATAGATACGAAAAAGGGAGGCTTGCGGCCTCCCTATATGCGGTGTAGTATAAATTGAATCTACTTTATGATTATCGATACAAACATACTACTTTTTACTGTCATTTGCAACTATCAGGGCAACTATTTTAGCGTTTGATATCCAATAAAGCATTGCCGTTTTGTACGGGGTTCCAACCGTCGTTGCCTGCCAAAACATCTTCTATGGCGTACCCTTTTAAATCCTTCAACTGATGCGAGTACGGTACGCGTGCTTTAGGATTGGCTCCTCCGCCCGTACTTTGGTATTCGGCATAGAAAGCTGTCTTCTCGTTTTCCTTCTTGCCCCAGTTGTTCCAACCTTCAGGAACGATGTGTTTGCCCAGGTTACAACGAATGTATACCGCTTGCGCATACGGACGCCACGGACGAGACAGGTACACTTTCGAGACTCCGTCGGCAGCCGTGAGGTTACAATCGTAAAAGACATAACCGTACTTACAGCCTTTATCGGTGGATGGAGCGGTTACATACCCGTCGCGCAAACTATGAATGGTACACCCGTTAAATACGGCAACCGACCAGCCGAAGATGAAATCGACCGTTCCTTCTATGTAACAATGGTCGTAATACTGGCGGGTACCCTTGCCATACGTGTACAACGTATCCTGGAATCCCAGGAAGCGGCAGTTCTTGAAATAAGCGCGGTCGGCCGAAACAAAGCAGGCCACTGCCTGACCTACCGGGCCGGCACTGTTCTCAAACGTGATGTTTTCGGCATAGAAGTCAGGCGCATAGATGTAACAGGTAGATGAACCCGAAGTACCTTTCTCTTCACCAAACACATTCTTCTTCGAGGCATAATCGTCGTAAGTAAGCACGGCACCGTCCTCTCCTACCAAGGATACGTTGATTTTACTTTCGGGTATCACTACTTTTTCTTTATAGGTTCCCTTGCGCACCAGGATGGTGGTGCGTATGTTCTTACGGAAATCGGGCACGGCATCGATGGCTTCCTGAATGGTAAAGAAGTCGCCACTACCGTCCTTTGCCACTACATAATCGTACCGGCGGATGTATTTTGCTAGTTCGGGGATACTCTTTTCGATAGCATCTACTGCCAATCCGGCTACTACACGGGCACCATATACATTAAGGTGGGTATTGTCCTCGCGACCGTTGGGTATGGCGGGAACTGTATTGGGTTCAACCCACACAAAGAGTTTCTTGGACTCTACGGGGCCCATGCCTTGCACCAGATCGTGCGTGAGCTTATTCATATCAATAAACGTTACACCCAACTCCTTGGCTACATTACGCGGAGAGTCCAGGTAAGCGCCGTGTGTATCGTATAAGGTAGTACCTTCGGCAGGTTTTGCCTCAGCATTGGCATCTTTCCGGGCATCGTTAGCGGCAGCAGGATCGAGAGGCTGCACAAAATTACGGCGTACAATGGCGTTGAACAGTACCGGAATGCCTCCTTTGGCGCGTGTTTCTTCCACAAAACGTTTCAGGTTGGCGTCGAAAGTGGTACCCGGATCGGTATGGCGGTCGGGATTCGCCTTTTCGTCGTTATGCCCGAATTGGATAAACACGTAATCGCCCTTCTTTACCTGCGATATTACCTTGTCCCAACGACCTTCGTCGATGAAGCTCTTCGAGCTGCGACCATTCATGGCATGGTTATCCACCCTTACGGCTTCGGTAAAGTAGCGGGGCAGCGCATGCCCCCAGCCACGTTCGGGGTTACCGCCCGTAATGGGTTTATTTGCCATGGTAGAGTCGCCAATCATAAAGATGGTAATTACCGGCTGATCGGCGCGGAAGGCGGTCAGCATCAAGAAAGATACGAGTAGCAGAATTAGTTTGTTTTTCATTGTTCCTTTATCTTTTTAGTAAACTGAGTGCAATATTACAAAAATAGACTCGTATAAACCTGTAAAATTTGCTTTATCCAATGGAAATATTCGCCGGAAAGCCTATTGATACCCTATATCATACCTGTTACCGTTGGTTATCCGGAAAAATCCTTGTATATTTGAAGAGTAAATAATAACAGTGAAACACATGAAGAATGTAAAACGAATTCTGTTCGTGACAGCATTGGGCCTGCTTGCACAAAGCGGACTGGCACAAGACAAGAAGTGTTGCGAACAATCCTGTAAAAACGAAAAAGTTATGAGAACCGGAAGCCCCAATTTTAATTTCGAGAAAGACATTCCCTGGGAACCCGCAGGCGAAGGTGTAGTACGCCAAATCATGGCTTATGACGGCCAGATTATGATGGTAAAAGTAAAATTCGAGAAGGGTGCCGTGGGCGCCATGCACTCGCACTACCACTCACAAGCCACTTACGTGGAAAGTGGTAAGTTTGAGTTTACCATCAAGGGAGTAACCAAGATTGTGGAAGCAGGCGACGCGCTGTACAAAGAACCGGATGCCGTACACGGTTGTGTATGTTTGGAAGCCGGTGTACTTATTGATTGCTTTACACCCATGCGTGAAGAGTTCTTGAAAAAGAAATAATCAGACGGAAATCCTTACGGAAAATGAAAAGGGCAGCACTCACGTGCTGCCCTTTTCTGCAAAGAATGCCCTTCAATCATGTCTTCACGACTTTATTCCTTCACAAGGGCGATAAATTATATCATATTTTATTTCAATTCAACGTGCAGCGCTTGCAAAGCTCCGTCGCAAGAGCTTCCGCCTACCAGCACCTCAAAGGTTCCGGGTGCCGTACGTACCGTGTTAGTAGCAGCATCCCACCACTCCATCTGCTTGCCGGTGAGTTCTATCTCTACATTCACCGTTGCGCCTGCCGGTATATATACCCGCTTAAAGGCGCGCAATGTTTTGTTAGGACCTTCGGCATCCCCTTTCTTTTTGAGGTACACCTGTACCACTTCGTCGCCACCGCAGGCGCCGGTATTGCTTACGGGCACGGTAAGCTTCAAGGTGTTACCGGCAGTAATCTTGTCTTTGCCCGTTTGTACCTTACCATACGTAAAGGTAGTATAGCTCAATCCGTAACCAAACGGGAACAAGGGTTTCTCTTTCATGTACCGGTACGTGCGACCTGCCATGTTGTAATCTTCAAAGTCGGGCAACTGACTTACATTGCGGTAGAAGGTAACCGGCAAACGTCCAGCGGGGTTGTAATCGCCAAACAGTACCTCGGCTACGGCGCGACCGCCCGCTTGTCCCGGATACCAGGCTTGCAGGATAGCTTCGCAGGTTTTTGTTTCCGGCTCCAAACCGATGGGCGAACCCGAACAGTTTACCAATATTACTTTCTTACCGGCTTTCTGCAAAGCGGTAATCAGCTCACGTTGTACGGCAGGCAATTCAATGTCGGTACGGTCGCCACCCCGGAATCCGGGCAGGCTCACGCCCATCTCTTCGCCTTCCAACGAAGGAGAGATACCACCCACGAATACCACCACATCGGCATCCTTCACGCGGTCAACCGTTTGTTTCAGGTTTACATCTTCTTTGAAGCCAAGGTCGAAATTCAACTGTGCATCGCCGCTGTAGTATTCAAAATCAATCTGGATATTATACGATTTGCCTTTCTCCACCTTCATTTCGTAGGTGGTTTGGCGGCCACCGTGCTTGTTGGTGTATTTCTTCACTTCTTCTTGATCTACCAGGATGCGTCCGCTACCACAACTGTAGAAATCAAATACTACCGTACCGGTTTGCCTGGAAGCAAAGGTAGTAGTATAGGTAGCCGAGAAATCGGTCAGGTTTACACCCGGGGCAAATACAGTAGCACCCGAGGTACAGAAGCGGAACGGTGTAGCAACCTGTGTGGTAGTTACCGGCGCCCCTTCGTGTGTTTTGTTATTCCAGTATTGAGCAGAGAATCCGGGACCTTTGGCGGATGTACACTGGTTGAACACACTCTTCAGAAGCGTACGCTCTACCCAACTGCATCCTTCTTCGTAAATCACCTTATCTGTAGTCGAAACGGCTGCACGTATACCATTCAGGATAGTAATGGTACGGGCGGGTGTACCGTTGTAGTTACCCCACTGCATTACCGAGTCGTTGGCATTGGGACCTACCACGGCAATGGTGAGCCCGCCACGCTTCAGGGGCAATGCGTTATCCTTATTCATCAACAGCGTCATTGATTTGCGCGCCATATCCAGCGACAACGAGTCGTGTTTGGCCGATGCTACTACGGAATACGGAATACGCGTCCACGATACATCTTTCAGGTCGTCCATCTCGCCCAACTCAAAGCGGGCTTTCATCAACCGTTTTACTGATACATCGATGTCACTTTCCTTGATAAGTCCCTTTTGCACACTTTCTACCAAAGCTTTGTAGCTGGAACCGCAATCTACATCGGTTCCGCTCAACACTGCTGCTGCCGAACCCGAAGCCGCATCCGGATGAGTTTGGTGTCCTTTATCCCGGTAGAAATCCGCCACCGCACCACAGTCGGCTACTACAATGCCTTCGTACCCCCACTCTTCACGCAGGATGTGCGTTAACAGTTGGTTACTGCCGCAACAAGGGTCGCCCTCAAAACGGTTGTAGGCACACATTACTTCTTTTACTTTGGCATCTTTTACCAACGCTTCGAAGGCCGGGAGGTAAGTTTCGTACAAATCGCGTGGCTTGATATTCTTGGCATCAAAGGAATGACGGTTCCATTCCGGACCCGAGTGTACGGCAAAGTGCTTGGCACAGGCATGCAACTTATCATATTTGCCGTCGTTGCCACCCTGCAAACCTTTCACTACCTCCACACCCATAATGGCGGTAAGGTACGGGTCTTCACCGTAGGTTTCAATACCCCTGCCCCAACGCGGATCGCGATAGATATTGATGGTAGGTGTCCACATGGTTAAGCCCTGGTAGCGTTCATGACTTCCCTGCGCAGCCGCATGGGCATGCTTGGCGCGCGCTTCATCGGACACAGCACAGAAGGAGGCATACACCGCCTCCGAGTCGAACGTGGCCGCCATACCGATGGGTTGCGGAAACACCGTAGCCAGTCCGGCACGAGCTACCCCGTGCAACGCTTCATTCCACCAATTGTATTGTTTAATTCCCAGTCGTTCTACCGGTTGGGCGGCATCCATCAGCAGGGATACTTTTTCTTCCAACGTGAGTTGTGCCACCAGCAATTCGGCGCGTTGTTCGGGCGGTAACGACTTGTTTTTATAGGATTTGTCACTGCAACCTGCAAGTGCAAGTAAAGTCATTGCATAAATCAGACTTTTTTTCATGGCATCTGTGTTTTTCAATTACGGATTAACAATGTATTTCTTCTCTTTTACAAAAATAAGCAGGTTTACCCTCTTAAGAGCGTATTATTTGTTACAAAAGGTGTATTAATCACCGCATTTTGTCGGAACCGTTTCCCGCTGTGTAAAAAATGGGCGTTTACTCGTAAATTTTAATCAGGGACCCGCATTCTTTTTATATTTCACTATATTTGCTGAAATAACCAATCGACCATGATAAAACATATTTCATTTACTATTATCCTCCTTCTTTTTCTTCCTTCATTGGCCGCCCAGCCCCAATGTGAGATAGAACATTTCACCGTACACGACGGACTTTCGCAAGGAATTGTAACCGGCGTTCTGCAAGACCGCAAAGGGTTTATGTGGTTCAGTTCGTGGAACGGAATCAATAAGTTTGACGGATATACTTTCAAAACTTATAAAGGAAGTAAGGAACACTCCCTAAGCAACAACCGTATAACTTATATCGCCGAGAGCACCTATGGCGACATATGGTGCCGTACCTACGACGGACGCGCCTATCTGTTGAATTATGCCAGCGAGGAATTCTACGATGTGCTGCAACCCGTCGAAGCCGATTTGAATAAGCGCGCTACCGTGCAAACCATCTACCCGCTCCCCAAAGGAATAGCCTGGATAGCATGTGAAGAAGGGTATTGTTTCCGGGTAGACGAACAACTGCCTTTGCAGAAAGAAAAGATTACCCTCTACAGCCCCTTCAACGGAAAACTCAAAGGAAGTACTATTTTAGGCGTTTATCAGGACTCCGGGGGAGATGAGTGGGTGCTGACCGACAAAGGTGTATCACTTTTCGGGAAGAAGAAGCTGCAGAGCGATTACCCATTCAAACTCTTCAAGGAGCATAACAATAAGATATACTTAGTATCTACCTCGGAAAAGCTCACGTTGTACGACCCGCAGACCGAGAATATCAAGCTGATAGAGATTCCTTTCCCGCTAAGCCACATCAATGCTTTGTACAGCCTTGGCGAGAACCTGGCTTTGGCTACCGACAATGGCATCATTCTCTACAACCCCACCAACCGGAGCTTCCGGTCCATCGATATACGCACCTCCACCCAGCCCTCAAACACCGTGCTGTCACTGTATGAGGATAAATATGGCGAAATCTGGGTGTACTCTACCACACCCGGCATTACCCGCATTAACCTTATTACCAAGGAAAAGCAGCACCTGTTTACCCCCGCCAACGAAGTGGTAAAGTATGAACGGGCAAACAAAAACCTCACCTTTGAAGATAAGCAAGGTATCTTGTGGGTCATTCCTTATAAAGGAAACTTCAGTTACTACGACCGGAAAGAGAAGAGACTAAAGCCATACCTCACCGACCCGGACAACCCGCAATCGGTATATGCGCCGCTTATCCGCTTCTGTACCTCCGACCGCCAGGGAAACCTGTGGATTCTCAGCACCCGGAATATCGAGCGAATGTCTTTCTACCCTTCGACCTACCACTTGCAACGTATTGAAAACGACCTGGAAACCCGCGCGCTTCTGCAAGACAGTTCCAACCGGTTATGGGTGGCCACCAAGAGTCAGCTTATACGTATCTACAACCCCGACGGGAGTTTCGTGGGATACCTCACTCCGCAAGGAAAAATCAGCCCCACCAAGACCATCTTCCACGGTAATGCCTATTGCATGAAGCAAGACAGCGAAGGAACTATCTGGATAGGCACCAAAGATTATGGTCTATACCGGTTGAGCAAAATAAACGATACCACCTACAAGGTAGAGAACTACATGCACCGGGAGGACGATGCGTACAGCCTGAGCTGCAACAACGTGTACGACATCTTCTTCGACAGCCAGAACAACATTTGGGTAGCCTGTTACGAGGGTGGATTGAACCTGCTTCAACAGTCGGCGCAGGGTACTCCCCGCTTTATACATTATAAGAACGAACTGCGCAGCCTCCCGGCAAACTCTTTGAAGGTACGCTGCATTGCCGAGCCCCGCCCCGGCATCATCCTGATGGGTACTACCGACGGGCTTATCACCTTCTCCAACCAGTTTGACCGCCCGGAAGAAATCAAGTTCTACAAAAACACCCATAACGCCCAACAAAAGAACGACCTGACGGGTAGCGACATCATGCACATCTTCGCAGATAGCCGCCACGATATTTACGTACTTACCTTCACGGGTGGAATCAATAAGGTTACCTCGAGCAACCTGCTCTCCGAAGAGATTGAGTTCAAGACGTACACCATACGCAACGGCCTTGCCTCTGATTTGGTACTCTCTATGATTGAAGATGCCGATAAACACCTCTGGGTGGTTGCCGAGAATTCGCTGTCTAAATTTGACCCGCAGAAAGAGACCTTCGACAACTTCGACAAGAGTTCACTGCACAATACATTCAGCTTTACCGAAGCCATCCCAATGCTCAATGCCCGGAAACAGTTGGTGCTGGGTACCGATATGGGGTACCTCGAAGTAGACCCACAAACTCTGACAAAGAGCAGCTACATAGCTCCCATCGTATTTACCGACCTGCTCATACACGGACAGCAGATGTTGCTGCCCATCGACGACATGGACGAGCTCTCCCTGAAACCCTCGCAGCGCAATTTCGTTATCCGCTTCTCGGCGCTCGATTATGTAAAGCCCGAGAACATCCGTTACTCCTACCGCCTCAAAGGATTGGAAGAGCAGTGGAACGAGAGCGACAAGAACCACTCCGCCAGTTACATTAACCTGCCCGCCGGACAGTACCAACTCGAAGTACGCTCAACCAACAGCGACGGCGTATGGGTTGACAATACCCGCACCCTGTCCATCAAGGTACTTCCTACTTTTTGGGAAACTCCCTGGGCATGGATTATCTACCTCATCCTGTTTGTGCTGTTTACTGCCAGTGTGGTATATGTAGTGCTCTACATTTACCGCTTGCGCCACCGGGTAGATATGGAGCAACAGCTTTCCAACATCAAATTGAAGTTCTTTACCGATATTTCACACGAACTGCGCACGCCGCTTACGCTGATATCCAGTCCCGTAACCGAAGTGTTGGAGAACGAGCCGCTCTCGCCCGTAGCCCGCGAACACCTCAGCGTAGTACGTCAAAACACTGAGCGCATGTTACGCCTCATTAACCAGATACTCGACTTCCGCAAAATACAGAACCGGAAGATGAAGTTGCTCATGGAAGAAACCGAACTTATCGCCTTCCTGCGCAAAATCATGGAAAACTTCAAGCTGATTGCCGAAGAGAAGCAGATTGACCTCAGCTTCCACGCCCAACCCGAGGAATTATCGGTATGGATTGACCGCGACAAGGTAGAGAAGATTGTATTCAACCTGCTCTCCAACTCCTTCAAGTACACCCTTCCGGGTAAGTCGGTTAAGGTAGAAGTAAGCATTGAAGCCGGTAATGTATGCATCCGGGTATCCGACGAGGGTATAGGCATAGCCTCCGACAAGTTGGAATCACTCTTCAAGCGTTTCGAAACATTGGCAAAACATAACATGCTACAACCCTCTTCGGGTATCGGTCTTTCGTTGGTAAAGGAACTGGTAGAGTTGCACCACGGAACCATCGATGCCAAGAGCCAACCCAACATAGGCAGTGAGTTCAAGGTAAACCTCCCGTTGCAAAAAGAGGTATTCGAGAAAGACAAGTATGTGGAATTCATCCTGACCGACATCGCCTCGTATATGGAAGAGCCCAACCCGGCTCCTGTCGAAGAAAGTACGGAAGCCACACCGCCCGTTTCGCGTAAAGAGGCGCTCACCCTGCTTATCGTGGAAGATAACCCCGACCTGAGGAAGATGCTTAAATCCATCCTCTCCACGAAGTACAATGTTCTGGAAGCCACCAACGGACAAGAAGGACTTGACAGCACTCTTGCCCATCAGCCCGACATGATTCTCAGTGATGTAATGATGCCCGTTATGGACGGTCTTGAAATGGTACGGCTCATCAAAGCGAACGAAGAGATATGCCACACACCTATTATCCTGCTCACGGCCAAGTCGTCCTTAGACGACCGTATCGAGGGATTGGAACAAGGTATCGACGACTACATCACCAAGCCGTTCAGTTCCTCATACCTCAAGACACGTATTGAGTCGCTCATGGCACAGCGCAAACTGTTGCAGCAAACCTACCTGCGCAAACTGTCAGGTGAGAAAGCACCCTCGGGCGACTCCACTTCCTGGGAACCGTCGCAACCCCAGATGATGGCGCAAGATGAGCAGTTTATGCAAAAGGTTATGAAGTTTCTGGAAGAACAGATTGACAATCCCAACCTGACCATCGACGACTTTGCCGATAACCTCTTCCTGAGCCGCAGCCTCTTCTACCGGAAGCTGAAATCGATTGTAGGACTGCCACCGGTCGACTTCATCCGGGAAATACGTATCAAGCGTGCCGCACAGCTTATCGACAGCCGTGCCTATAACTTCTCGCAGATTGCGTACATGACCGGGTTTAGCGATCCGAAGTATTTCAGCAAATGCTTCAAGAAGCATATGGGAGTTACTCCGCGCGAATACAAAGAAGGGCTCTCGAAAACCGAAAGCCCTGCAGAGTAAGAGATTAATTCCATTCCACCTTCATCCGGTGAAACATCGTTGCACTGGCTCCTGCTGAGCCGGTGTGTTGTATGCCGATGCCTCCAAATAACGTAGGCAGGATATCCGCCTGTATATCTACGACCTTGCTCAGTGTAGCATCCTGCGGTTCAGATAACTCCGTGCTTGTTTCTACATGGGCGGTGAGCTTACTTCCTTTAACAGCCAACCGGATGGTACATCCCGTACGGAAGCAAACAGCCGATACCGGTTGCGAAATCTCTTTAGCTACCCCGTTGGTATACTCCATCAGGATAAAGTCTACCGCATTGTGGTACTTGGTGGTACGTATAATGCGCAACCCATAACCGCTCAATGTACGCGTATCATACTTAATATAGAGTTCCAGGTACTGACCGGTAGGACTGCCAAACCCCTGCCCTGCCTGTTTGCCCGGATCAACCACGAACGTGAGCAACATATCGCGCACTTCCTTGGTTACAGGCGTGTACAGCATACGCGCACCTTTAGTTGCCTGCACCAATCCGGTGCCCTTCATTCCATCGATGCCTGTACCGTAGTACCAGGTTTCGCCGATGGGAGCCTCCCAATCATACTCGTCCAAACCGAGGGGTTTGTAACCGTCTACCGTCCAAAAGCCGGGGATAATCTCCGGTTGACGTACCGTAGCGAAGTTTTGGAAGTTGGTTTCGTACACCTGCTTCTTTACTACTTCCTTAGTGGTAACGGGAACTTTGGTACAGGCCACTTCCACCTTTCCGGGATGGCAACGCAAATGCTTCGGCGCTATGGCCGCCAGGATGTAATACCCTACATCGGCCACTGTTAGTTCATAGGTATATTCCGGCTGTGCCAGGCGCGATACGGCTACCTCTATGGCTCCGCCTCCTTTGGCATCCTTGCAACGGTACCAGGTTATTAACGATTCATCGGTGCGACCTTGAAGATTCAATGCATAATCTACCTTCAATATCCCTTTTTCTATGGTTCTTAGTACCGGGAGCGAAGTAAATGCAGGCGCCTCCAGGTAGGTAGGAGCTACGGTGATTACCGAAGCCGACTCCAACCCCTGCGGTGTTACCGCTTTCACCACAACTGTTTGGGTAGCATCATTCCCGTTGGTACCTGTTACCTCGCATGCCTTCCCACCATTATCCGATAAACTTACTAACGCTGCACCTTGTGCATCTATGCTCCATTGTACCGTAGGCTCGTTCACCTCAAAACGTCCGAAGCGTTGCAAAGATGCCTGCAACTTCGCGGTAGAAACACCCGATTCTACCGAGGCTTCCGGTGGGGTAATACGCAGATAGGTAGGAATAGCGGTCAGGTTGCGACCGGTTTCCCGCTCTATTGCCATTAGTTTATCCTTGACTCCCATCGGGTCCCAATCATCGTTGCCGCGAAGCAGGTTATATGTATTGTATAACACCTCTCCC
This sequence comes from Bacteroides sp., assembly GCA_031554285.1. Classification (GTDB taxonomy): domain Bacteria; phylum Bacteroidota; class Bacteroidia; order Bacteroidales; family Bacteroidaceae; genus Bacteroides. The sequence continues at coordinate 1,064 of JAVBVL010000116.1, read as the reverse complement.
TTATGCTCCACCCGATAGGCTTCCAGTACCGGGAGGCCCGTCATATCTACCGTATTGCAGGGTTTGTCCCCGTTCATGTGTATGGGCTGGCCGTTTAGCGATACATTGTACTGGTAACAACGCAGGTCGTCGGTAGGATCTTGTGTCCACCCCAGGTAGAGTGGCTGTCCGTTGTTGGTAAAACGGCTGTCGACCATCGTTACCGGACTGCCTGCTTTGGTAAGGTACTGCCGTTTCCCGGTGAGCACGTTTAAGTCGCAATTCAGAAAAATGGCTCCCGTACCCAATGTATGAAAGAAGGGCTTGGAACTGAAGAAAGTAAAGCGACAATCCAGGTACAACCCCGTACTGCACAGTGCATCGTCGGTACTTTCAAAGTAGCACCTGTCAAACAGAATTCGCTTGGCAGAGTCGAACGGGCACAGATTGAGCCTACTGATAAAGCGCGTATTGCGCGCCACTACCTTATCGCTGTTACAAATAATAAGTTGCGCCTGCGTAACGGTGGACGAGCGCTTCTCGCGGTTCAGTTTGGGAAGTAACGGAAATTCCAGATCAACATTGCAGTAGTTACCAAACGTCAGGTTCTCCGAGCGAATGCCGTCACCGTCAAAGTAGAACATGGTGAAGTTACCTTCTGCTCCTTGCGTTTGTCCGCGACGGCTGGCAAGCACCACGTTACGGGCATCATCCGTTAGTCCGTAGAAGGTAAGCCAGTTGCATTTTACGATGCGCCCGTAAGGAATAGCACCCGTTACGGGTTTGCGTACCGTTGGGTCGTCGGGATTATCAATCCAATACACATACGGGGCTATGTAGAGTGTCATGGGTTCCTTCTCGGTACCGTTTTGAATCTGGTCGAGCGCCTTGTTGATGTCATTGAACACGTACGGATGTTTGGATGCCTCTTCATCAGAGAGTTGCCCGTCGACAAAGAAAGCTTTTTCACCGAGAAGTATCTTTTGTCCTTTGTAGGTAAGGTGTGTGCCCTCAAAAGATATAGGATTTGCCTTATCTAACGATTGATAGCCTGCATAAGACCATAGGCAGAACATATTAATAAA
>JAVBVL010000090.1:0-18063 GCA_031554285.1 Bacteroides sp. | reverse complement strand
TCCGGATAATCGTTTATATCTTCACTGGCTATCAGCGTAACTCCCTTGTTCAGTTGCAGGTTTACGCCCGTCTTGATAAACAGGGCGCCCACCCGGTAATAGCCCGGGTTGATGGTTACTATGCCTCCGCCTGCCCGGCTGCAGGAGTCGATGGCGTGTTGCAAACGGCAGGTACTCAGTACGGTACTGTCGTTGGTTACGCCAAAGTCTTCCGCATTCAGGATGCGGGTACTGTCGGGAAACTGGTTGGAGCCTACCTGCGCAGCCCATGACAAATCGGGTTGCGATGGTATGTTACCCCACTCAAACTGTAGCGCGGTTGCTTTCTTTGTGTTTGTGCAGCCGCTTAACAGGGCTGCTGTAGCCAATAATGTAATGCAATAATAGGTTTTCATACTCTTCCTTACTGTGCGATGTGCGGTTTATAATCTTCTTACCAAATTGTTGTCTGAGTTTAGTTTCCGTCCGGTTTCTCGACTTCCGTAAACGGACTGTCGTTCCAATGGAAAGATGCTACGGCATCCGGATGTGCGGGGTTAAATGGTTGATAGTCGGCCGAGAGATGCTTGGTAATAGCCTCTAACCCGGCGGCTTTCATTCCTTCAATCACGCACTTGGCAATTTCGTATGCGCCGTAGGGATTGAAGTGGGTATTATCCTCAAAAGCGGTTTTCTGTCCCGGATAACTTCCTGCCGGATAGTGTACAAATGCTTTCTTAGAGTTCTCTATGCCCATTGCTTCATAGAACACCCGTGTCATTTGGTGCAGGTCGATGAGCGGAATATTCTCTCTGGCTGCCAGGAACTTCATGGCTTCGGGGAAGTCCAGGTGACTGTCTTGTATCTTGCCGTTGGCGTCGAAGGTGCGGCGTTGGGTGGGGGTAACCAGTACCGGTTGTACGCCCCGTGCGCGCGCCTCGTCGACAAATGTTTTCAGGCTGGTGAGGTAGGAGTAGAAGGCGCCTTTACCGGGACCTTGCTGCTTTTGGTCGTTGTGTCCAAACTCCATAAAGATGTAATCGCCCGGTTTCATTTGCGAGAGCGCTTTCTTCAGGCGGCCCACGGCAATGAAGGTATTGGCCGACTCGCCCGACTCGGCGTAGTTGGCAAAGCAGATGCCGTCGTCAAAGAAACGCGGAATCATCTGCCCCCAGCTTGCCCAGGGCTCGTTGTCCTGGTCAACCACGGTAGAGTTGCCGCAGAGAAACAGGGTGGGTATGTTGGGAGCCTTCTCAATGGTGAGTGAGCTCAGGCAGGGAGCATCGCCGTTAAATTCCAGCGTGAGCTTATCGTCCCAGTTCAGTTTGAGTTTTTCGCGGGGTTTAATACGTACATACTCGTCGCCTTCAATGTGCGTATTACGCTTGTTGATGATAAACGAGCGGGTAACAAGTTCGCCCTTCTTTGTAGCCAGGTTCTCGATGAACAGGCGGCGTGATTCACCCCGTACGGTGGTGCTTCCTGCCTGCTTCTTATTGCCCAGTACAACAGTTACCTTGTAGTTGCCGTCGGGCACGTTAATGGAGAAGAAGAACGGGTTCTTGCTTCCTTTCGCGGGAGCGGGCTGAAGGTCGAACCCATAGCCGGTTTCGGCACTGAATACCGGGATGGCGGCAAAGTCTGCCTGGTACACCACATCCGGGTTTGCCTGTTTCTCTTTTTGAGGATTACTTGCCGTTGCATACCCTGCTGTGAACAGGGCGAGGGCAATCCATATACTCTTTCTCATCATTCTATTAATTGATTTTTGGTTTTAACTCGTCGGGCGACTCCTTGGTGTATGAGTTCACGCTTCCTGCCACTTTGGTAAACAGTTCCTGTATGTGCTGAGGCTGTACAGTCGTTTGCGGGCGGAAATTATCGGAATTCATGTAATCCAGGATGGCTTTGTGCATTTGGCGGGCTACAACGCGATTGTCCGGGTTGGTGGTGAGGTCCATGCCGGTCATCATCAGTTTGCCGTTGAGCACCTTGGCTTCAAACAACATCCCTATCTTCCGGCTCAGGAACCAGGTGTCAATGCTCTGCACAATGGGCTCAAAGCCTTTGGGGAAGTTGGTAAGCTGCATTACCTGTGCGTTGTTGAGCAGTTCCCACCACTGCAGGTTGCTGTGGTACTCGGTGGGGAAGTTACGGAACAACGGGTGAGCCTCGTTGAGCCAGATACCGGTGGTATGCGGCGGGCGCATCTTGAACCAGGAAGTATTCCAGAATACAGGGGTAAATCGTTGTACCACCTCTTTGCCGTAGCTTATTTTGTGGGCGGCAGTAATCAGTACATTGCCTCCCTTGTTCAGAATATCCAATGCTTTAGCATCCAGCGTATCAGTGGTGTACACATCGCCTTGTACCAGCTCTACCTGAGCGGGATATACCCAGAAGTTCCAGTTGTTCACGGCATCGGTACCCTCGATGCGTACCTCCAGGTTCAGCTTCACCGCTTCGGTAATACCTGCAAGCGGGTAGGAGATGGTACCTATCTTATGAAGGTTGCCGATGGGAATATCTTGCTTGCCGATGGTACCTTGGGCATACACCTTACCATACTTATCTTTGAGGGTGTAAGTTACCGGTACATTCTTTAAGCCTTCTTTCCCGAAGTGGCTCACTTCGATGTCGGCTTGCAGGGTTTCGTTGTTTTTGTACACAAACTTGGCGGTACGCATCAACGGCACGGTAGGTGAGCAGAAACGTCGGAACTGTGCGGCATCAATGTATCCTTTCTCTTCGAAGAATACGTTGAGCAGGCCTACCAGGGCAGTTCCCTGTCCTGAATAATCGTTGAGTGCCAGGAGTTGGAAACCTGCATAATCAGGGGTACGCAGGGTGCGTTCAATCTCGTATTTATAGCAAAGCGCCTGGAGTTTGCCCGATGCCATCATGAAATCGTGTCCCTTGCCGTCCATGTCGTTATCGGCAAGGATGTCGCGGAATATCTCAAAGTTCTTGGCTTTGTTTACGCCGGTGTATTTCTTTATTTCGTTGAAGTCGGGGAAGGCGCACCACTGTCCCGTTTCGTGCGAAACGTAGGGTTGCTTCACCGTATCGATGCGGCTTTGCAGGCGGTAGTCGGTCATCGACTCAGGCATGGCCGAGTTCCAGCCATTCAACCCGCGGGCACCTGCCTTTACATGGAATTGGTTGCGGGGTTGCCATTGCCAGCCGTTACCTACCGATGCTCCGGTGTATACGTGGCGTGGATCGGCCTTTTCCCAGTACTCAACAAAGTCGGTTACCCACTCTACCCAACGGCCCGAGGGTTCGTTGCCGCAGGCAAGCATGCAGTACGATGCGTAATTGCCGTAACTCTTGGTCAGGGCAATGGTTTCGTCCATGAGGTATTTGTCGATGGGTTGTCCCAATCCCAGCTTCGGGCCGTGGTTGGGCCAGCTCGGCCCTTCGGGTTGCAGGTAGAAACCTACCAGGTCGGCAGCTATAAAGGCAGCTTCGGGCGGACAGAACGAGTGGAAACGCATGTGATTCAGTCCGAAGTTGCGGCAAATGCGGAATACCCGCTCCCAACTTGCTACATCCATCGGTGCGTAGCCCGTAAGCGGGAAGTCGCAATTCTCTACCGTACCGCGCAGCATGGTTTTGCGACCGTTTACATAGAACCACTTGCCTTGAATGCTGAACTCGCGCATGCCAAATTGTACTTCTTTGGTTTCCGTGCCGGTTTTCGTGGTGAGTTCGGCTTTCAGTTTATACAAGGCAGGGTCAAATTCGTCCCAAAATAGCATCTCATTGCCCAGGGGGAGTACCATTTCAACGGTAGCCTTTCCTTCCGCCAACTTTACGGCTTGCGATACCGGCTGTACGGTATGCTCCTGTTCGCTGTTAAAGCTCTTAGCCGAGAGGGTAATACGTGTATCGCCTACCTTGATGGCTTCTGAATTGAGTGTAAGGCGCACCTTTGCCTCCTTGCGGTGAATATCGGGATATACCTGGATGTCTTCAAAATAGATGGTGGGAGTGGTTTGCAGGCATATCTTTCCCACAATGCCGTTCCAGTTACCTTGCGTTTGGTCGGTAATGCTGTGTGAGTCGGGCCCTACATTAATATCCTTGATGCGGTTGTCTACGCGGATGGCGATTGTATTCTTTCCCGTGCGTAGAAAGGAAGTTACATCGTACTCATGAGGTACACACAAACTGTTCTGCATGCCTACCTTGCGGTTGTTTATCCACACGGTGGTTTCAATGTGCGGGCGTTCCAGGAACAATACCACCCGTTCCTTTTTCCAGGTAGCGGGAATAAGTACCTCCTTTTGATACCAGGCTACGCCCACGTAATGTTTATCGGGGGTAAGGAAGAAGGGCATCTTTACGTTGCCTTCTACCCGGTACTTCTCCATATAGGGGTTGAAGTAGTAAGAACTGTCGTACAGGCTGCCCGTCCACCGGGTTTGTGCAGTAACATCGTCGCCCTTCAGTTTCTCGGGCATGGAACCGGGAAGGTTAATCCGGTCGTCTAACTTTTTGGAGTACCAGGTTTCCTGTTCGCCGGCATCGGTGCGGTCTATCTGGAAATTCCAGCTGCCTGCCAGGTCGAGGCTCTTCTGCTGAGCCGATAACGTAGATGCTCCGAATGCTAAAAGCAGTACCCAATATGCTAACTTTTTCATGGTATTAATTCGTTGAGTGATTGAGTCGCTAAAGTAGTGGTTTTGTTAAATGCAGTAAATGGATACATGTACATATACATAGAAAATCGTGTAAAAAGGGTGGGGCATAAGCCGTTTTTGTACGATTATACAGATTTTAGTATCATAATTACAAAAATGCTGTTGCCTTTCTGCCTATCTTTGCCAAAGAACATTAAATCCATGCACGAATGAAAAAGATACTTTTCGTTTTGGTTGCCGCACTGAATGTACTTACCCTGTCGGCACAGAAACATGCTTACCTGTTTTCGTATTTTGTAAACGATAGTCGCGACGGCCTGCACCTGGCGTATAGCTATGACGGACTTACCTGGACACCGCTCAACGAGGCTAAGTCGTATTTGGCTCCGGAAGTGGGCAAAGACAAGCTGATGCGCGACCCCAGTGTCTGCCAGGCACCCGATGGAACCTTCCACATGGTGTGGACATCGAGCTGGACCGACCGCATCATTGGCTATGCCTCGTCCAAAGACCTCATTCATTGGAGTGAGCAAAAGAGCATCCCCGTAATGATGCACGAAGAAGCGGCACATAACTGTTGGGCGCCTGAGTTGTTTTACGATGCTCCCTCGCGTACCTATTATATATACTGGGCAACTACCATTCCCGGCCGTCATAAAGCGGTGGCTACCTCGGAGAGTGAAAAGGGGCTGAATCACCGTATCTACTGCGTAACCACGAAGGATTTCAATACCTTCTCGGAAACCCGCATGTTCTTCGACCCCGATTTCAGTGTGATTGATGCTGCCATCGTGAAAGATGCCAAGCAGAAAGACCTGATTATGGTAGTGAAGAACGAGAACTCCAATCCCCCCGAGAAGAACCTGCGTGTTACACGTACCAGGAACATAGCCGATGGCTTCCCTGTAGAAGTTTCGAGCCCCATTACCGGTAACTATTGGGCGGAGGGCCCTGCACCTCTTTGGGTAGGAGAGTATCTGTACGTTTACTTCGACAAGTACCGCGACCACAAATACGGAGCTGTACGATCCAAAGACGGTGTGCAGTGGGAAGATGTATCCGACCGGGTTTCGTTCCCTAACGGTACTCGTCATGGAACAGCCTTCCCGGTAAAAATGAAAGTGTTGAAGAATTTATTGAAATAAGACCATGAAGAAAATTATTGCAGTATGTTGCCTGTGCGCCATGAGCCTTGGCTTGATGGCACAAACAACGTGGTTTAAGGATAAAGACCTTATCCTATCCGGTGTGTATTACTACCCCGAACATTGGAAAGAAAGCCAGTGGGAACGTGACCTGAAACAGATTCACGATCTGGGCTTTGAGTTTGTACACTATGCCGAGTTTGCCTGGGCGCAACTGGAGCCCGAAGAGGGTAAGTACGATTTTGCCTGGTTGGACCGTGCTGTGGCGTTGGCTGCCAAGTACAACCTGAAGGTAATTATGTGTACCTCTACCGCCACACCGCCCGTATGGCTCAGTCGTAAATACCCCGAGATACTGGTGAAATACGAAGACGGAACGGTACTCGATCATGGTGCCCGTCAGCATGCCTCGTTTGCTTCGCCCTTGTACCGCGAGTTATCGTACAAGATGATTGAGAAACTGGCGCAACACTACGGTAACGACTCGCGCATCATGGGTTGGCAGCTCGATAACGAACCTGCCGTGCAGTTTGACTACAGTCCGAAGGCTGAACTGGCTTTCCGTGACTTCCTGCGCGAGAAATACCACAACAGCATCAGCGAGCTCAACGATGCCTGGGGAACCGCTTTCTGGAGCGAAGTATATAGCTCGTTCAATCAGATTACCCTGCCTAAAACGGCACAGATGTTTATGAACCACCATCAGATATTGGATTATCGCCGCTTTGCAGCCCTGCAAACTACCGACTTCCTCGATAAGCAATGTCTGCTCATTAAGAAATATGCCAAGAATCAGTGGGTAACCACCAATTATATTCCCAATTACGAAGAAGGTCATATCGGTGGCAGCAAAGCGTTAGACTTCCAGGTATATACCCGTTACATGGTGTACGGCGATAACGAAGGTATCGGTCGCCGGGGTTACCGCGTAGGCAATCCGTTGCGTATTGCGTTGGCTAACGACTTCTTCCGTCCCATTCAAGGCACTTACGGCGTGTTGGAGTTGCAACCCGGTCAGGTAAACTGGGGGAGCATTAATCCGCAACCGCTTCCCGGCGCCGTGCGCCTGTGGCTATGGAGTGTGTATGCCGGTGGTTCCGACATGGTGTGTACTTATCGCTACCGTCAGCCGCTGTACGGTACCGAGCAGTATCATTACGGTATTGTAGGCACCGATGGGGTAACGGTTACTCCCGGCGGACATGAGTTCCAACAATTTATGCAGGAAATCAAACAACTGCGCAAGCAATACGCTCCGCGCGACAAGAAACCTGCCGAGTACACCGGGCGTCGTACGGCTATCCTGTTTAATCACGAAAACTCCTGGAGCATCGAGCGCCAGAAGCAGAATCGTACCTGGGAAACCTTCGCGCATATTGAAAAGTATTATAACACACTGAAATCATTTGGTGCTCCCGTCGATTTCATTACCGAAGATAAAGACTTCTCGGCATACCCCGTAATGATTGCACCTGCCTATCAACTGGCCGACAAGCAACTGGTATCCCGCTGGCTGGAGTATGTGAAGAATGGTGGTAACCTGGTTCTTACCTGTCGCACCGCACAGAAAGACCGCTTTGGCCGTTTGCCTGAGATTCCTTTCGGTTCCATGATTGATGAGCTTACCGGCAACGAAATGGACTTCTACGACCTGTTGTTGCCCGAAGAGCCCGGCTACGTAACCATGAACGGTAAAGAGTACAGCTGGAACACCTGGGGTGAGATTCTGAAACCCGGTAAAGACAATAAAGTATGGGCTACGTACACACGTGAGTACTACGAAGGCAAGCCTGCCGTTACTTTCCGCAAGTTAGGCAAGGGTACAGTGACTTATGTAGGGGTAGACAGCCACAACGGGTCGCTTGAAAAAGACCTGTTGAAACAATTGTACGCTGAGCTCTCCATCCCGGTAATGGATTTACCTGCCGGTGTTACCCTTGAATACCGTAACGGTATGGGCATTGTGTTGAATTATAGTGATAAGCCGTATACATTTACTCTCCCTAAAGGCAGTAAGGCGTTGATTGGTGAACCTACCATTCCTACTGCAGGGGTGTTGGTGTTCGCTATTTAACATTTACCTATTAAATGCTACTCCCCTGTGTGAGGATACACGGGTATTGTTGAGAGTTCTTTTAAATGATATTAAAACAAATATCTTTTTCGCTTAATTGTTTTGTGGATGATATTTGTTTTAATATCTTTGTGGTGTATTAATCAAGCGAAACTTAACATGAAGTATTCAGAGATAGAGAAGAAACTATCAAAAGCAGGTTGCTACTTTGTCAGACAAGGAAAGAAACATCCGATATGGTTTAGTCCGATGACCGGAAAGGAGTTTCAACTAAGTAATCACCGAAGTGAAGAGGTTAAGTTTGGGACATTAAAAAGTATTAGTAAAGATTCAGGGGTTATATTATAATTCTTGAGCCTCAAATGAAAGGAATGAATTATGAAGAAAGTAATGGCAATTATTGAGCGCGGTAATAATGGAACATACGGCGTATACATAGATAATAATCCTTTGTCTTATGGAGTGTTAGGAGATGGTAATACTGTGGAAGAGGCTAAAGAGGATTTTTATAATTCCTATGAAGAAATGAAGCAGTACTATAAAGAGGAAGGTAAAGAGTTTCAAGAAGCTGAATTTGAATTTAAGTATGATGTAGCATCTTTTCTTGCTTATTATTCTACCAAGTTATCTTTGGCTGGGTTGCAGCGTATAACAGGTATTAATCAAGGACAACTTAGTCATTATCTTACTGGGCATCGCAATCCTTCTGAACGTACTATAAAAAAAATTCAAGATAGAATCCACGATTTTGCAAAAGAATTAAGTGATGTTCATTTCGTTTGATTAATACACTTATTGGATAGAACTTCCATTTAGCCCTGCAGTTTATCGGTGGGGCTTTTTCCTGACTTCGTCAATGCGTCCTCATTCTAATGCGCTATTCATTCCTGCTGCAGGGGTGTTGGTGTTATTTTGCCAAAAAGAGAGGAGCAACTTCACAGCCGCTCCTCTCACTATACCTTAATATTAACCAAAACCCTATCAAAAATATGTCTAAAAAACTTATGAGAAAAAATTAATTCAGTTTATACATCTCGGCTCCTGCCAATAAGAAACAGCCTACGCCGTAATCTTCAAAGTCGGGAACACTGGTGTACGTTACAGGCTGTCCGTCTTTGGGTTCTTTGCCGGTTCCTTGTACATAACCCAGGAATCCATTAGGATGAACAGCATCTTTTACCATAGCATCCCATGCCTTTAACAGTACAGGAAGATATTCTTTGCGATCAAGCAATCCGGTGCGTACGCCCCAAGCCATGCCATATACAAATAAAGCAGTACCGCTTGTTTCCTTACCGCCGAAGTTACTTTCGTCGTGCAAACTTACATTCCAGAAACCATCGGCACGCTGGCATTTTTTCAGCGCCTTGCTCATGGTGAGGAAATCATTGATATAATCGGCACGGTGCTTTTCGTTGAATGGGATTTCGTTCATAACACGTACCAGTGCGGCATATACCCAACCATTTCCGCGGCTCCAGTAGCAATTCTTACCATTCGGTTCCTTGTAAGGAGGATCAAAGTCCTGGTCTCTCCACCAAAGTCCTTCAGCCTGGTTGTACATGCCTTTGTCGCCATGTGTATTACGTGTGTATGCGTACATATCCCACATCTTGTCGAAGTATTTCTGTTCGCCTGTCATCTTACCGAACTTGGCAAGAATGGGCATGCCCATTTGGATGGCGTCAATCCATGTCCAGTCGTTTACCTGCGGGGTATTTACCAACATATCCATGGAACACTTGATGTTCTTGATGAGTGCGGGGTCGGGGCAGATGTTGTATAGGTCGATGTACGTTTGTCCGCAGCAATGGTCGTCGGCATTGCGGGTGGTGTTGCCGTTACGCATACCCCATTTGTGGAAGCTACCCCAATTGTACGCATAATTATAGTAATCCGCGCGCGGGTATATAGTATGTAGTTCCATGAGTCCTTCGTAATATACGCCGCGTGTCCAGATGCTACTGGGGCGTACCACGTTTCTCACAAAACTCGGCAGCGTGTAATCTGCGTATTTCTTCATGAAGTAATCATTTACCTTGATTACTGTGTTTAACGTTTCTTTGCAATCGGGTAGAGCTTGGGCCGATAGGCTTCCGTATCCTAACGCACAACACAACAAAGAGAGTACAACTTGCTTTTTCATGGTAGTTATTAAATTCTTAAAATTTTAGCGAAGGCAAAAATAGGGCGATTTACCTATACGAACAATGGAGAATAGTACAGATTGATTCAAAATCATTCAAAAAGCGGGAAAGTCAAATATTCCCGGTTTGGTATCTGAAATTCCATGCTTTCTGTACGATTGTACATTTGAGATATACGGGCGGATAGTACATTTGCAACATAATTTCACATGTGGTATATAATTTTATATTACAATAGAAAAAAAGAGAATCAACATTAATTTTTGTTTAACTTAAGAAATCAAGTATGAAAGACAGCAAAACTTCAAGTCTGTTGGGCCGTATGGAGAAATTCCAACGGCTATTCATCGTTGCTTTGTTCTCTGTGATGGCTGTTGCCGCTTCTGCACAGAACAAAACATTAAAAGGTACTGTGGTCGACTCAACAGGTGAGCCGATAATTGGTGCCAGTGTCTTGGTAGATAAAACTTCAAACGGTACCATTACCGATTTGGATGGTAATTTTACCTTGACTAATGTAGCTAATAACGCGAGCGTTAAAGTTAGCTTCGTGGGTTACAAACCGCAAGTTGTTTCTACAACCGGTCAAACCATGATGAAAATTACACTTCAGGACGATACAGAAATGTTGGACGAAGTAGTAGTAGTAGGTTATGGTACCGTTAAGAAGAGCGACGTTACCGGTGCTTTGACTCAGGTTACTGAGAAACAAATCAAACAAATGCCTGTTCAGAATGCTTTGCAAGCTATGCAAGGTAAAGCTACCGGTGTGGTTATTAACAATAACAACCGTCCGGGTGAATTAGGTGATGTACGTATCCGTGGTAACCGTTCTGTATTGGCAGACAATGATCCGTTGTATGTAATCGACGGTATTCCTATGACTGCCGGTTCAATGGCCGACGTTAACCCGAACGACATTGAAACCATGGAAGTGTTGAAAGATGCATCTGCTACGGCTATCTACGGTTCTCGTGGTGCCAATGGTGTAATTTTGATTACTACTAAGAAAGGTAAGACTGGTAAGGTAACTATCAACTACGACGGTTCATTTACTTTCAGTAACCTGAACTCAATGACCGATTATATGAATGCAGGTCAGTTGTTGGATTACAACCGCCAGGCTGCTATCACCGGTGGTACTTACCAAGGTTCTTACGGAACTGCTCCCGACCCTGATAGAGACCGCGCTTTGTGGTTAGGTACCGAAGCTTATATGGACAGAATCTTGAAATCGGCTTACCAATACAATGGTAGCTCGGTTGCTCTTCGTGCTGCTACTGCTGCCGAGAAAGCTGCCGGATATGCCGATCAGGTTCCCGTATACGATTCTTCTAAAATGTTGAGCACTGATTGGGGCGATTTGGTAACTCGTACTGCGTTCACACAAAACCACCAGGTTTCTTTGTCGGCAGGTTCTGACAAAGCTAAATTGTACTTCTCATTAGCTTATTTGGATCAGGAAGTTCCTATGAAGGACCAGGGCTTTACCCGTTACACGGCTAACATCAATGGTGAAATTACTCCCACCAAGTGGCTTACCGTAGGTATGGGTATCAATGCCAACCATTCTATTAAGAATTATGGTATTGCCAATAACTCCGGTAACACGGTAGCTAAGGACTCTTACGGTTTGGCTATGAACTTGATGCCTTACGCTCCGGCTTATGACGAAGAGGGTAACATCCTGATTGTAAATACCGGTCTTTCTCAACACAACATTCTGCGTAATATCGATTCTGCAGAAAATGAAACCCGTTACACCGGTGTTATGTTCAGCTCATTTGCTGAGGCTAAGCTTTTGCCTTGGTTGAAGTGGAGAACTAACTTAGGTGCCCAGTATCGTGGCTCTCGTGAAGGTAGTTTCTACAATGAGAACTTTACCAACCCTTATGGTTTCGATTCAACTTCGGCAGGTACTGCTTATAACAGACAAGTTACTAACATGTCTTGGACACTTGAAAACTTGTTGTACATAAACAAAACATTCAACAAGATTCATTCAGTAGGTGTTACATTGATGCAATCGGCCGAAAATTATCGTACAGAAAATATCTGGCTGCGTGCCTACCAGGTAGTATACCCTACTTCAAAGTGGTATGATATGGGTAGCTCTAATAAAGATAAACTCGGTTTCGGTACCGGCTATTCAACTTGGTCACGTGCTTCGTACATGGCTCGTTTGAACTACTCTTTGATGGATAAATACTTGTTGACCTTGACCGGTCGTTATGACGGTGCTTCAATGTTGGCAGACGGTCACAAATGGGACTTCTTCCCGTCGGCTGCTGTAGCATGGAAGATGAACGAAGAAGCTTTCTTGAAAGATGTTTCTTGGTTGAACCAATTGAAACTCCGTGTGGGTTATGGTGTAACCGGTAACTCGGCTGTAACTCCGTATTCTACTAAGGGTTCTGTAACTTCTGTTTACGCCATGATTCCTTTCGGTATTGGTAATACATCAAATACTACAGGTGCTAAGACCGACGTAATGCCTAACCTTAATTTAGGATGGGAAAAGACAGCTTCAACCAACTTCGGTATCGACTTTGGTGTATTGAACAACCGTATCAGCGGTAGCATTGAATACTACATCGCCAAGACTTCTGATTTGTTGATGAACCGTTCAATTCCTATCATCACCGGTTACGGACAAGTAAAAGACAATGTAGGTAAGACAGAAAATAAGGGTCTTGAAATTACATTGACTACCCGTAACATTCAAAACAAGAATTTTTCTTGGACTACCGATTTCAGCTTTGCCATGAATAAGGAAAAAATCACTGAATTAGCTGATGGTGTTACTGCCAATACCACAAACTTGTGGTTTGTAAATTCTCCTATCAATGTATTCTATGATTTTGAATACGACCGTATCTGGCAAGATACTCCGGAAGATAAGAAAATGATGGCTGTTTACTCTGCCAACAGTTTGAACTTCTTGGCAGGTCAGTACAAAATTAAAGACCAGGAATTTATTGAAGTAGCTAAAGGTACCGAAGGTTCAGTTACTAAGACTGTTAAGATTGACGGTGTAAGCCAGGAAGTTACTTATATGAACAACGGTTTCGGTACGTTCAACAACGACGATAAGATTATCTATCAGAAATCTCCGAAGTTCACAGGCGGTATCAACAATACCTTTACTTACAAAGACTGGACATTGAACTTCTTTGCTTACTTCCGTTTGGGTAACTACTACTACGGTTTAACTCAAACTATGGGTCGTCGTGTGGAAGGTGATACCTGGAGCCCCAGCAATACCAATGCTAAGTTTGCCCAGCCTAATTCGGCTACACGTACTACTACGTATGATTATGTACGTAACTACACCAAGGGCGATATGGCTATTATCCGTAACATCGCTTTGTCGTACAACGTTCCGCAACGTTTCTTGAGTAAAGTAGGTGCACAAAGTGCAACAGTATACGCTCAAGTGTTGAATCCTTTTATCTTCGGTGGCGAATTGGTGAAAGCCGGTATCAACCCGGACGACCTTACCGGTTGGGACGATACCAGCCACATGGGTGGTCAAACCAACAATACATGTATCACTCGTAGCTTTGTACTGGGTGTAAGATTAGGTTTCTAATTAAATATAATACAGAAAATATGAAAAAATATATATTAATAGGCGTACTTGCTACAGCTATGGTATCATGCTCTGACGATTTCTTGAAAGAGGAAATGGTATCTGTCATTACGCAAGATTATTTGGCTACCGAGCAGGGCTTGGACCAATTGATTGTTAGTACATACAACGCAGAACGTGTTCGTTACGGGTATCGCGAAGGTATCTATATGTTCGAAACCGGTCACGACTGTACTATTAACTCGGGTGTAGGTGACATTAACAAATACTCTACTTCTCAATGGTCGGCTACCGGTAACATGGCTACCTATACCAATGAGTTTATGGGCTTCCAGTCAAAACAACAATCGGGTTTTAACATCAACTGTTTCCCTATTATCGACAACTGTAACAAGGCTGTAACAGCTATCCGCACCGGAGCTGCTTTGGGTAAGTATGCTTCTGACCCGGCTTATGCTGCGGCACGTTTGTCGGAAGTATTGTTCAACAGAGCTTACATGTTCTACAGTATGGGTACTGTATTGGGCGATATTCCTATGTCCGAAATCAGTATTACCGCTCTTCCGTCTAATAAGTATTATCCGCGTGTTCCTGCTGCCGATATGTACAAGATGCTTATCTCGGATTTGCGTTATGCGGTAGAAAAACTTCCGGAATCGTATAGTGATGCGGAGTTTGGCCGTATTACCAAATATACAGCTGCCCACTTCTTGTCAAAACTGTATCTGCAACGTGCACAGGGTGCCGACTATGGTACTACTGCTTACGGTAGAAATGCTGATGGTACTATTGATACAAGCAATCCTAACTCTTACTTAGGCTTGTTGTACAAAGGTAAAGGTACTGCCGACTTAGATTCATGTGTATATTACTCAAGCATGGTTATCAACAGCGGTAAGTATAAGTTAGAATCTAACTACGCCGATATTTTCGATTGTAAGGTTGCCGACTGGTCAAACGAAGGTAGCAAAGAAATTCTGTTGCCGGGCTTGTTTGGTAATGGTACCGACAACTATCGTTATGGTGTACGTATCTGCTGTATGATGATTGGTAACTACGTTAACACATTGTGGGGTATTCCTAACTATACTTGGGAATATGGTACCAAGCCTAACTTCTTTATCTTGAACAGCGACCGCGGATTCGACGTATTTACCGACAAGGTTAACGACTCTCGTTATCAGGGATCATTCCGTTTGGAATACAAAACAGCCTTGATGGGTGGTAAAACCAACAGCCCGGCTCCCGACTTGGATTACTACGGTTATAAAGATGCTAAGAACACAACCTACAAATGGACTGCCGACCAAGCTACTTACTTCAATAGCAACATTAAGCCGAGCTATGACAGAGCTTCTTGGGCTGGTCGTAGTGCTGTGGCAGGTGAACGTAAAATGGGTACCGGTGACCTCGCTGTTGCTTTCCTGGAAAATACCAGAGAAACGGCTATCGATGTGGAATTTGCCGATGCACAACCGTTCGTATTGTTTGCCCGTTGGATGAAGAAGGGTAGTGACTACTATTACCGTCCGCAAATTGTAACTACAAGTGATAACTACTCGTTTGTTAACTCAAGCGGTAAATCTGTAAACTTCTACGGTCTTGAAAACAGTGTATTGACAGGTGTACCTGCTACTACTAAGTATGATGACCCGAATCGTAATGCTTACAATGACGTATACGGAACCCGTGACGTGCCTGTATTCCGTTTCTCAGAATCTTATTTGATCCGTGCAGAAGCTTATGGACGTAAAGGCGACTTTACCAACGCATTGAAAGATATCAATACTGTACGTGCACGTGCTGCCTTCAAAGTGGGTGATACCCGTGCGCAAGTATTGGCTACTCTGTATCCGGGACACGAAAACTTGTCGGCTAATGCTCAAAAGTATCCTTATACAGTTGATAAGGCATCTGACATCAGTGTAACTGCCGCTTCTTGGGATGGTTCATCAGATGCTTCTAAAGCTGAAGATTACCCGGCTACTGCTACTACAACGCTGCAACGCTTTGTACACTTCATGTGTAACGAGTATGCACGTGAGTTTAACCAGGAGTTAGGCCCGTACTACGAACAAGTACACCACGCAGGTGTTCAGGCCGAACGTATCCAATGGTACAACCAGATGGGTTCTTCTTCAAGCTCTCACTCTGCTTCATGGAGTACCGCTGCTAACAACGTAGTAGGTGCAACTGGTCAGACAGGTACGAATAAGGGTAGCTTCGCAAATACGTTCACCTTCAAACCGTTCCCGAAAACACAATTCTTGGATTTGTTGACGGACGAAAATGGTGCTCCTTTGACAGAAGAAGCTAAGAAAGCATACCAAAACAACGGTTACTAATAGCTTAGAATAATACTTGAGGAGGATGTTTTGCTGTAAGAAGCAGGACATCCTCCTCTTATTTTATGCATAACTGTACATATATCTATCCATATGTATATCTGTCTATGGGTGTTCAGCCTTTGTTTCTTTACTTTTGCGTAGAATATTAAAAACATATACCATGAAATCACAACAAATAGCTTCCCTGTTAGGACTGTGTTCGGCAGTGCTTCCAACAACAGCTACTGCACAGCAAACCAAACAGACAACCGATCCCTCCAAACCAAACATTATCTTCATTCTGGCAGATGATATGGGGTATGCCGATCTTTCCTGTTACGGTAACAAGTACATTCAAACTCCCAACATTGACAAACTGGCGCAAACCGGTACCAGCTTTACCCAAAGTTATGCAGGCTCTGCTATCAGTTCTCCCTCCCGTTGTGCTTTGATGACGGGGAAAAATACCGGTCACACTACCATTCGTGATAACTTCTGCGAAGCCGGAGGAATTGAAGGATTGAAGAATACCACCACCATTCGTCGCATGCATATTTTACCCAACGATACCACTATTGCTACCGTACTGGGAGCGGCCGGTTATCGTACTTGCCTGGTAAACAAATGGCACCTGGATGGTTTTAATCCTGAAGCAACCCCACTGAACCGTGGGTTCGATGAGTTTTACGGATGGCTTATCAGCACGGCTTATTCCAACGATCCCTATTACTACCCATACTATCGGTTCAAAAACGAATCGTTGATCAATATTGAAGAGAATGCGAACGATAAACATGTCATCCATAACACCGACCTTTCCACGGAAGATGCCATTAAGTTTATCAACCGGAACAAAGAGAATCCGTTCTTCCTCTACCTGGCTTACGATGCTCCGCACGAACCATATATCATTGACGAAACTGTGTGGTACGATGATGAAGCCTGGGATATGAACACCAAACGCTATGCTTCTCTGGTTACCCACATGGACAGGGCCATTGGTCGCCTGATGGCCGAACTGGATAGGCTGGGCTTGCGTGAGAATACACTTGTAATTTTTGCGTCGGACAATGGAGCAGCCGTACAGGCGCCTTTGGAAGAACTGGGTTGTAACGGCGTGTTTAAAGGACGTAAAGGTTTGCTGTACGAAGGCGGTATGCGTGTGCCGTTCATTGTAAACCAACCGGGCAAGGTACCTGCACAAAAACTGACTAACCAAATATATTTCCCGGACGTATTGCCTACATTGGCAGCTATTGCCGGAGCGCAGGCACCTAAGCAGATTGATGGAATCAACATTGCACCGTTGTTCTTCGGCGGGCAGGTAGATACCGACAACCGCATGCTGTACTGGGAATTTCCCGGGAAACAACGGGCTGCCCGTAAAGGCGATTGGAAAGTGGTATCTGTAACCAAAGGTGCTCCGCTTGAGTTGTATAATATCAAGGAAGATATTACCGAGTCGACCAACCTGGCAGCTAAATATCCCGAAAAAGTGGCTGAATTTGAGAAGGAAATGGCAACCATGCGTGTGCCGTCTCCCAACTGGCCGCTTCCTACGGATTAACACAGTTATTCGCCATGAAAAACATACTATGTATACTATTCTTTTTCTGTCCTTTCCTGTTGTTTGCTTCTTCTCCGAGTAGGGGAATGATGGCTATCCATCAAGGAGAGGGAACCGTTTCGGTTTCATGGAAACTGTTTGGTTCCGATAAAGGGAATATTTATTTTGACTTGTATCGCTCTGCCCCAAACGGGAAGAAGATCAAGTTGAATGCTGCACCGCTCACTACTTCTACTTATTTTCTGGATAAGCAGGTAGATACGTCGGTGAGTCAAACGTACCTGTTGGTTGTCGGATACGGAAAGAGTAAGGCTACTAAGCAGGTAGCTTCCTATGAACTTACGCCGAAACTGGCATCTGTTCCTTATTTCTCTATCCCGTTGCAACCGTTGGTTTTCGATACCGCTCATGTATTTCAACCCAACGATGCCTCTATTGGCGATTTGGATGGCGACGGTGAACCGGAGATTGTCATCAAGCGTATGGGAGCTTTCTATGCCTGTTCGCAGAAGGGCATGTGTCCGCATACCTTGATACTCGAAGCCTATAAACTAAACGGAAAGCGTTTGTGGCAGATTGACCTGGG
>JAVBVL010000127.1:0-9986 GCA_031554285.1 Bacteroides sp. | reverse complement strand
CCGGCATATACTTCCAGCGGATAGCTACGGGAGCGCCAACCATTGAGTTTGATACAGATATCGTCTATTACGGCTTCACGTTCCAGTGTATAAGTAATCCATGCCGAATTTAACTGACCATCATTGCTCCATTCACTGAGTTCGTTGTCATCGTAACTTTTTTCAGTGTCTCCCTGGTTAGAGCCGGCAATGGCCGAAACGATGGCTACCTCTTTTTTAGTATCTACGTACGAAGGAGTGAGGGGTGTTGCACCTTTAACCAGACTTCCTTTCAGTGTATATTGTGGCAGGTACTCGTTCATACCATTGGCTGTTTTCACCGGAATGGTTTGTAACGAGATGGATGTACGGGGCAATCCCTCTGCTTCGGCAGTTACCGTTATTTGTCCGGCTTTTATAGTGCTGCGGATGAGTGCCCGGTTAATACCACATTCTACCGGCAGGTTGGTATCCAATATATGGTTGTTGTTACCTTGTGCAATACCCCCGCGCCACTCTGCTTCACCTTTCAGGGTAAATTTCACGGTGCGGTTGTCCAACGGACAACGGTTACCTACTTTGTCTACCACTTCCACTTGCAGCAGTGCCATGTCGGCACCATCGGCATGAAATCCTTCGGGGTTTTGCATCACGGTGAGTTTCAGTTGTGCAGCTTCACCCACTGTGCTTACCATGTAGCGACTCACTTCCTTACCTTTACTGTCGTAGCTTACCGCTTCCAGTTTGCCGGGTTTGAAAGATACCTTATCAAAGATGAAGAGGAAATTATACTCCCGCTTACCTTTACCTAAGGATGTTCCGTTCAGGAAGAGTTCTACCTGCTCGCCGTTCGATACTACATAGACCGGTTTCACCGTGTTCTCCGGATAGTTCCAATGTCCTATGATGTAGGTTTGGTACTTGTCGGTGTCCACCCAACCATTCCACATTACCTGATGGGCAAAGAATGCATCTTTCTCAATACGCATAGGGTCGGTTACACCACTGCGGCGGTAGTTTTCTTCGCCACGGTAATGCGTATTGGAGTCGGAGAAGATAATCTTGGCACCTCCCGAGCTTACCCGTAGTCCGGTTCCCGGGCGTTCACGCCAGTAATCGTACCAGCGGCGAATCATTTCTACCGCCAGCATATCCTGGTTCTGGTTGTAGTCGGTAGCCGGTTGGCTCTTATATAGCGGTCCGGCTCCTTCTTTGTGGAACGGATAGCTGTACTCATCCCAATATTTTCTCAGGCCTTCGTTCCGGCAATATTCGGTTGCCCACATGGGGTGGTGCTTGCTCTTGTTGATGTAAAGCATCTCGCCCCCGTACTCAGCTTCGCGGATATCGAGCATCTCGCGTGAGCCGATGGCACGTCCGCCGTGCGGATCGTATTGGTCGCGGATGGACTTCATCTCAATCATGTGTTCGCCGCTGATGGACTCGTTGCCGCTTTCGTAGAACAAGATACTCGGGTTGTTACGGTTGTAGATGATGGCATCACGCATCAGCTCGGTACGGTGTACCCACTGGCGACCTTCGCGATCCTTCTCCGAATCGCCGGCAGGCATGGCCTGAATCAGTCCTACGCGGTCGCACGACTCTACATCTTGCTTCCAAGGGGTAACGTGCATCCAACGAACCAGATTTCCGTTGCTCTCTACCATCAGTGCGTTTGAGTAATCGCTTAGCCAGGCAGGAACCGATACCCCTACGGCGGGCCATTCGTTGCTGGTGCGCTGTGCGTAGCCTTTCATCTGTATTACCCGGTCGTTAAGCCATATTTTTCCTTCACCAAACTGTGCTTTACGGAATCCGGTGCGGGTGGTAACTTCGTCCAGTATCTTTCCTTCTTTATCGACTAACGCCGTTTTTACGGTGTACAAGTATCCGTATCCCCAACTCCAAAAGTGTAAATTATCCACTTTCGAGGCAGCCTTTACCATTTTTACTTCCCCAGGGTTCAGCGTAACCTTTTCGCCATTGAAGGTTTTAACTGTTTTTCCATCGGCATCTATCAGTGTAACCCGGTAGCTTATGCTTTGTGCCTCGGATGTTTCATTTTTCACTTCCGATTCGGCATGTATTTCGGCTTTGCGCGTTTTGATATCGAAGCCGGTGGCATATACATATACCCCGGTTGTCTTCAGGTTGCTGTACAAAGGTAGTGTTTGGTACACCTTGTTGGTAATGTGCAGGAATACATTTTTGGGGATACCTCCGTAGTTGGCATTGAAATTCCGGTCGTTCCACTGGTATCTGGACTTGGTACTTTTTTCCCGGTACAACCAGTTATTATCAATACGTATGGCAAGTACATTATCGCCTTCTTTGAGGTGTGGAGTAAGGTCGAACCCTACTGCCATGACACCATTTTCATGTATGCCTAAGTATTGCCCGTTCAGGTAGAACTCTCCTCCCTGGCGTATTCCTTCAAATTCCACGAATACTTTCTGGTCTTTCAGGTTGTCTATCTTGAAATGCTTGCGGTACCACACGATAGTGTCTGTCAACTGCTCAATGGATAGTTTGAATGCCTCGTCCTCGTTAAAGGCATGGGGCAAGGTAACACATTTCCAGTTACTGTCGTTGAAGTCGCTCTTTTTAGCCTGCGGGAAATCTCCCACCTGCAGTAACCATTCGCTGTTGAAATTGTATTTCTTACGGTCGGCAGCCTGCGTGTTCAGGGCGAACAGAACGGCAAGCAGCCACGTGAAAAAGGAAATTTTGTTCTTCATGATTCTATAGTTTTGAATTATCTGTATGCTTCATTTTGTTGGTACAATCCCTCTTTGGCCTTCATTTGTGTATCGGGTATGGGGTACAGGTAGGTACCCTCCTTTACATTGGCAGCGTATGCGGCTATATACTGCCGGATGATAACCCCGTTAGCATCGGTAGCTTCGAGCATAAACTTCTCTTTGATAGACTCTATGTAGGTATTGCGGCGTACTAAATCATGCCAACGAATACCTTCAAAGGCCAGTTCGCGACGACGCTCATCGGCTACGCATTGCTGGAAAACGGCGGTCGTTTTCTCGGCGGTACTCAGTTCACTTAACCCGGCGCGCGTACGTATGCGGTTTACCATGCTTACCCCCGTTGTGGTGGGGCCTTCCAGCTCTGCGTACATCAACATCACATCTTCCAAACGAATGAGCGGATAGTTGATGGGGAAGTAGGTGCGGTCTACAATCTTGGCATCGATATCGCTGTATCCCAACTCCTTCCGCTTGATTTTGTGTTCAAAGAACTTCGTGAAGAAGTTGCCGTTGGCTTTGTCAACCGTTGCCGCATAGCGTACATCGGCCTTGTTCTTGTTATACAGTTCGGTGAGGCGGGTAGAGCAGGTAATTTTATTGCCCGACATTTGGATGCCCACATAATCGGTACTAACCTGTGGAGCCGAATAGAATACCATCGGATTACCACAATCCTTTTCGGCCACATACTGTATCTCGAAGATGTGGTACTTGTTGTCGTTGTCGCTAATCCAGATGCGTTTCCATTCCTCACCGTCTTTTGCCCAATATTTACCTGTTTGGTCGGCATAGTCAATTACCTCTTTCAAGATTTTCTTGGCAGGCTCGGCTTTGGTGGCATCATACAAAGGATAGCCCGTCATCGTTAAGTACACTCTTCCCAACAGTGCCTTGGCTGCTACGCGGGTGGCGCGTCCTGCTTCGGCTATGCCGCCAGTGGCTGTATAAGGCGCATCGACCATGTGTTCAACGGCATATTGCAGGTCGGGAATAATCACCTGTTGGTAGGTTTCTACAGCTTCCGATTGCGGGATGTTCATCGCTTCGTCGGGGTCTAACGATTGGGTGGAAATAGGAACCCGTCCGAAATACCTTACCAGTTCAAAGTATGCGTAGGCACGCAGAAAGCGCGCTTCGCCTATGAAAGATGGCTTAACTTCTTCTTTGTCGAACTCGAGTCCTTCCATCTTTTCAAGGAACAGGTTGGCGCAGGCAATAATCTTATAATAAGCCGTCCATGCACTGTTAAGCGTAGAAATGGTGTAGATATTGGGGTTGAATATACTGATATCCACATAATCCCTGGGCTTGTCGGTAGCAGGTTCGGTCCAGATATCGTCCGAACGTCCGTCGGACATCAGCAGGGTGTACTCCGGAATAGGCAGCAACCCGCTGTAAATACCCAACAATGCCTGTTCTGCCTGGTTGGGCGTTTTAAAGAACTCTTTGATGGTTCGGTTTGCAGGCGATTTTACCTCTAACCAATCGTTGCAGGAAGAGCAAACGGCTACCACGCCTACGAATAAGAAGGAGCGGAGAATAGTGCGATATGTTTTCATAAATTCATTCATTTTTTAGAAGGTGAAGTTGGCGCCAATGCTATAGGTTCTCGCTTGCGGATAGGTGTTGTAGCCCTTGTTTTCGGGCGAGTATCCTCCATCGTACTTATCCCACATCCAGATATTTTCTACCGCCAGGTAAACACGGGCGTTCTTGCTTATCTTTTTGTTGATGGGAATGCGGTATCCCAGTGTTACGTTCTTAATACGTATGTAGTCGGAACTGTACAGCCAGCGTGTGTCATAATACTGTCCGGTGTTCGAGTTGTTCAGTCCGGGTGTCTTCCCGTCGCCGGGCTCTTCTTCGGATACCCACATGTTTTTCCAGTGGCTGAACATGTTGATGGAAGCGCCCATGCCCGGCCTGTCAATGTACCGTCCCGGCGACATACTATACAACATCCCGCCAAACTGTGCCGTGCACATTACCGACAAGTCGAAGTTCTTGTACTTCAGTTTATTGGTAAGCCCGAAAACAAAGTCGGGATTGGGTTTGCCCACCAGTGTGCGGTCGTTATCGTCAATCACTCCATCGTCGTTTACATCGCGGTATCTCACATCGCCCAGCACAGTTCCTTTCATCACCGGATACTTAGCCAGGTCTTCTTTGGTTTGATACACACCCACGGCATCGTACATATAGAAGCTGCGCATGGGCTGGCCTACCATAAGTACCTGAGTGTTTGAGTCGCTGAATACGCTCTTGTTGTTATCGCCTAAACTCACTACCTCGTTGGTGTTATAAGATACATTGAACGAGGTGGTCCAATTAAACTTCTTCCCGGTAAGGTTCTGGGTGGTTAGTTCCACTTCGAACCCCTTGTTAAGAATCTCGCCTACGTTACCCCACATGGAACTGAACCCGATAATACCCGGCATGGTAACCTGATACAATAAATCGGTGGTTCTTTTCTGGTAGAAATCGGCCGAAACCGAGATGCGGTTCTTGAAGAGTCCGAAGTCGGCACCTACGTTCCAACTGTACACCTTTTCCCAGGTTAAATTATCGTTATCGAGTGAACTCGGTGCATATCCATTCAGTAATCCACCACCCAACGAATAGTTGGCACTGCTCATTATGCCTAATGCCGCACTGCTCGAAATGGAGTTGTTGCCGTTGGCTCCCCAGCTTCCGCGTAACTTCAAGGAGTTAACTACAAAATCTTCGGGCCAAAACTTCTCGTTGGAGATGCGGTATGCCACCGAAACGGCCGGGAACATTCCCCAACGGTTGTTCTTTCCGAATTTGGACGAACCGTCGCGGCGCAGGCTGGCGGTAACCAGGTACCGGTTATCGTATTCGTATTGGGCACGACCGAAGAAGGAAGCCATGCGGGTGGGATACCCGATACTGGCGTATGCCGTGGTCAGGTCGACATCCTGCATGTCGAATCCTTCCAACTCGTTATCAGGGAAGTGTGTGGCAGCCAAGCGGGAAGAGTAGGAACTGCTACTCTCCATGGATACCCCCATCATGGCCCCTACGGTATGTTTGCGGAATGTCTTGTCGTAGTTCAGCACTGCTTGGAACAGGTACGCGTGGCTGCGGGTATCGGTACGGTTGGCGGTGGCGTAATATCCTTCGCCCGTACTCCAACGGTTTGATACCGAACTGGGTACAAAGCTACGCGCCTGGGTGCTCCGGAAGTTGTAAGAACCGGTAGCTTTCACCTTCAATCCGTCCCATAGTTTGGCTTCAATAAAGGCTGAGCTTCCTAAACGGGCATCTTCGGTTTCTTTGGAGGTTTGCTCCATAATAGCCAGCGGACTCACACGGCTTCCTGCC
Source organism: Bacteroides sp. (assembly GCA_031554285.1). Taxonomy (GTDB): domain Bacteria; phylum Bacteroidota; class Bacteroidia; order Bacteroidales; family Bacteroidaceae; genus Bacteroides. The sequence continues at coordinate 3,900 of JAVBVL010000127.1, read as the reverse complement.
CAACGGTAATACGTATAAGGTTCAGAGCCTGTGTATACGCCCGCCTCTGGTTCGGCTACCGGTACTACGGTGAGCATGCTTACTGCATCGGGGTTGGTACCTTGGTTCCATGACATCGACGGCGCCAGGTTGATACCTACCGTAATGCAGTCGAAGATAGTAGACTGCAGGTTCAATCGCAGGTTGAGTCGTTTGTACGACGTGCCCACTGCAATACCTTGCTGGTCGGTATACCCCACGCTGGCACGGTAGCTCGACTTATCCGAACTGTTGGAGAGTGAAAGCGAGTAGGTTTGTTTGGGTGCCAGGCGGAAAACCTCTTTTTGCCAGTCTATTAACTTGAGTCCACCGTAGTTGGGTTGCGTCCAGCGCGGGTCGTTTACATAATTCACATTCACTGAACCGCCCGTAAAGGCGAGACGTGTTTCGTAATCATCGGTGGCCGATGCTCCCAACGCGCCGTATTGTGCTGCATATCGTTGGTTATTATATTGGGTGCGGAATTGTATCCACTCTTCGGGTGTAAAGATATCCATTCGTCTTTCCATTTGCTGCATGGCAAAGGAGGCGGAAACCTGGATGTTTACCTTGTCGCCCTTGCGGGCGGTTTTGGTAGTAACCAGGATAACACCGTTGGCTCCCCGCGAACCATAGATGGCCGATGAAGAAGCATCTTTCAATACATCGATTGATTCTATATCGTCGGGATTCAGGCTGTTCAGGTCGTCAACCGGAATGCCGTCTATAACATAAAGCGGGGCATCGCTGGCATTAATAGAGGCCGCACCACGTATGTGCACCTCCAACTCGCCTCCGGGTGCGCCGCTACTGTTGGTAATCTCAACGCCTGCCAGTTGTCCCTGCAGCGACGAAAGGGCATTCTCGTTATTGCGGTCGGCAATGGCTTCGCCTTTCAGGTTGGCAATGGCACCGGTTACGTTGCCTTTCTTGGCGGTACCGTATCCAATAACCACTACTTCGTCCAGGGTTAAGTCGGCCACCTTCAGCTTTACATGGTAGGTATCTTTGCCGGTCAGGGGTATCACTTCGGTTTGGTAACCTACGTACGATACTTCCATCACTTTACCGTTGGCGGGTACCGACAGGCTGAACTGTCCGTCCATCCCGGTAATACCCATGCTTTGGGTTCCTTTAATGATGATGGTAGCGCCAATGGCAGGTTCCGAATTTTCATCCACTACCGTACCTTTGATGGTGCGCTCTTGTGCCGATGCCGCGAGTGTATGCAGGCAAAGCAGGAGTACACTTAACAAATAAAACTTGTGCGTTTTGTTTCTCATGGTAATTTATGCAGTTATTTTTGTTTCCTGTATGTGAACGCAAATGTAGTGGTACAACTCTGTACACCCATGTAATTATGTGTAAAGAACCTGCAAAAAACTCCATTTCTTGATGCTTTTCTGCAGGTTTATAGTCTATACGTACGTGCGTACGTTACTATAGGGTATTTGGACTATTTTACAGGAGTGTATAGCGTACGTTGCTTACCTTTGTAACATCTAATTACAATTTTACTATCATGAGAAACTTACTATTGATGGCGGTATGCCTCTGCTCGCTGACAACCTGGGCAAAGGATAAGCAACCCGCTACTGTGATTATTACCGCCGGACAGTCGAACACCGACGGACGCGTGTTGAACCGTGAACTGCCCGATTACATTCAACAGAATAAGTACACCTACTGCCACTGGTGTTACGGTAGTGCCAATATGCCGGTAACGGGAGAGTTTGAAACCTTTTGGCCGCGCATGGTGCATGAGTCGCGCCCCGAACGCTGGGCGTACGATGCGGTAACATATTATTGGTTGGAACAGGATTTGCAGAAAGATTTTTATGTCATTAAGTGGTCGTTGGGCGGAACCGCCATCGATACAAGTTGCAACAGTACCAGTGGTAAATACTGGTCGGCCAACCCCGAATGGCTGGCTGCCAACCATTCCACAGCCACCGGCGGGAAGTCGTTGCTGCTCTCGTTTACCGAGAATATCTCGGCGTGTATCGACAATCAGTTGAGCAAACTTCCCGAGGGATATGAAATCAAGGCGTTCTTGTGGCACCAGGGCGAAAGCGACCGCCATGCCGGACAGAACTATGAAAAGAACCTGAAAGCCGTGGTAGCCTATGTACGCAACTTCCTGGTAGCGAAAATCGGGAATAAGAAGTATGCCAAACTGCCCTTTATCTGCGGAACAGTGGCACGTAGCAACAAGCAATACAGCAGCGATGTGGAAGCAGCGATGTACGCTTTGGCCAAAGAAGATAAGAACTTCTATGTAATCGATATGTCGAAGGCCGAGTTGCAAAAAGACCAGCTTCACTTCACTGCCCAATCGGCCGAATACCTGGGTGTTGAGATGTTTAATAAGCTGGTTGATTTAGGTGTTGCCCGCAAGAAGGTGAAGTAAGAGTTGTTTCATCCTTTGAGACTCTTTGTTCCATCCTTTGAAACACTTTGTTCCGTCCTTTGAAACGCTTTGTTTCATGCCTTGAAACTAATGAACACAAAGAAGCCCTATGCAAACATGCTGCATAGGGCTTTCTTTATGTGTTAGTGATATGTTTATTGAGCAATAACGCCTGCCCAATTGCTACTCCAGCGGAAGTTACCCACATTGCCGTTGTAACCGCTGCGGTTTCTGAACGAAACAGAACGGATGGGGTGCTTCAATACATTCTCTGCATCGCCCGTTACTTCACAATCGGCTTCGGTAGGTTCGCCACCATCCGGTTTGGGGTCGATGTACAATGATACGGTTTGATTGGCGTAATCCAGTTTCATGATTACCAGGTGGGTTTGATCCATGCTGTAAGCCATGGTAGTTTCGGCTTTGAGTTTGAGCAGGCTGGTGCCGAAACGGATGTCCTTGCCTTCGCGGGCTACGTATATATTGGCACGGTTGCTTCCGCCTACGTAAGCGGCGCTTACGCCTAAGAAGTCGGCCATTTTGCCTGAACCCACTTTAGAGAAGTTTACCAGGAACGATAAATAGTAAGCGCCTTTGGCATATTGCTTGCCGTTGGTCATGGAATACACGCTGGTGCGGGCTCCTTTGGTGTCGGTAGGGCCGCTAATCACAATCGACTGGCCTTTCTCGGCATAGCCTTCGTAAGAGAGTTCTTTGCCCACAACGGGACTGGGATTGGGGTCGGGAGTAGAAGCCAAAGCGCCGCACCAAGTATCCTGTGCAATGGCATCGGCTTTATCGGTGTACACCGATTTTTCCAGTTTGTCACCTTCTTTGTATCCCTTCATAAAATTGCTTTTCAGCACTTGTGCGTTGCCTGTTACGGCGAGTGAGAGCAGTGTTACTGCGAGTAAATTTCTTTTCATGATGTTATTTCTTAAAGTTGTTTCTTATTAATTCCCGTCAGGCTTCTCTATTTCGGCAAATGGCGACAGGTTCCATTTAAACTCTTTGAACTTATCCGGCTTGGCAGGATTGAAGCTTGTGTAATCGGCCTTTAAGTGTTTTACAAGGGGCAGATTGGCACTCTTCATCCCTTCAACAACGCACTTGGCTACCTCGTAAGCGCCAAAGGTGTTGAAGTGCGAATTGTCTTTCAGTTCCTGCGTTTGTCCGGGATAGGTGTGTGCGGGGTAATGCACGTACAGGTGTTTGGATTCTTCTTCGCCCAATGCTTCGCACAGTACCTTGGTCATGTCCTGCAACTCAATGAGCGCAACGCCTTCGCGGGCGGCTATCTCGCGGATGGCAGCGGGATAATCGGCATGGGTGTCTTTTATCTTGCCGTTGCTGTCGAACTGGCGGCGACGGGTAGGGGTTACCAATACGGGTGTGGCTCCTTTGAGGCGTGCTTCGTCAATGTATTGCTTGATGTAATAAGCGAAAGAGTAGTAAGCACCCTTGCCCGGGCC
>JAVBVL010000107.1:0-17262 GCA_031554285.1 Bacteroides sp. | reverse complement strand
AGCCATCGAGCCTTTCAGCGCTCCGGCGGTAGGATACCATATTTTACCGGCTGCATCGGTCACGCCACCCGATTTTACGAGGGCATTCCACTGATTTACCGTTAGTTTTTCTTTCTTAACCGGACGCCAGCTGTCGCCATTGCCGTCAAAAGTACCGTTTCCGGTAATAGCAATGTTGTGGGCGCCGCGAGCCGAAATGGGCGATTGGCAACGACGGGTTTCCAACCCTTCAAACGAAGTCTCTATAACGGGATACGCATTAAAATCGTCGGTAAAGAGTACCAATGCGTTCGATTCGGTATGTAAGTTTACATTGCTCAATAGTACAATGGGGCCCGTAAGCCACAACCCTGCCGGGATAATCACCTTACCGCCGCCCTTGGCGTTTACTGCCTGGATGGCATCGTTAATGGCCTGGGTGTTCAGGGTGATACCGTCGCTTTTGGCGCCAAACTTAACGATACTTACTTCGTAGTTGGGGAAAGTGGGTTGTTCTACCTTCGGCATGTCGAAAGGCAGGTTCTTGTAGATGGATGCATCTATCGCATTCCCGGTTTGAGCATAAATTCCCTGCGTAAGCGGCAAGCAAGCCATCGAGAGCATAAGGAGTTTTTTGGTAAATGTGTTCATCTTGATATGTATGGGGTTTAATTGTATACCTTATTATATATAAGATAAAAAAGCAGTTTTTTTATTATTATCTCCGGCAAGCGATTCTCGCGAGCAGCTTGCCGGTAGAATAATAATGATTCATGTTAACCTAATTCTAACCTTAAATAAATATTATGAAAAAACCTCTTAATTATCGAATGCAAATATATTGCGGATAACTCCTACACATGTGTATAATTTGTTGGTTTAGGTGTATTTTTTGTTGATTTGATCTTTTCATCGCTCACTTTTCCTCTTTTTGTGCAAAAACTTCTTACCTTTGCCGCCTAAATTAACTGTAAATAGGTATGAGTTACAATTTATTGAAAGGAAAAAGAGGTATCATATTTGGTGCCTTGAATGAACAGTCCATCGCATGGAAGGTAGCCGAAAGAGCCGTAGAAGAAGGTGCAATTATTACATTATCCAATACTCCGATTGCGGTTCGTATGGGCGAAGTAGACGCCTTGTCGCAAAAACTGAATTGTCAGGTAATCCCCGCCGATGCTACCAGCGTAGAAGATTTGGAAAATGTATTTAAACAATCCATGGAAATATTAGGCGGGAAAATTGACTTTGTGCTGCACTCTATCGGTATGTCGCCCAACGTACGTAAGAAACGTACATACGATGACCTGGATTACGATATGTTGGAAAAAACATTGGATATTTCATCGGTATCGTTCCACAAGATGATTCAATGTGCCAAGAAGTTGAATGCCATTTCTGAATATGGTTCTATCCTGGCTTTGAGTTATGTGGCTGCGCAACGTACATTCTACGGATACAATGACATGGCCGATGCTAAGGCGTTGCTCGAATCAATTGCCCGCAGCTTTGGCTACATCTACGGACGCGAATCGAACGTACGTGTAAATACCATCTCACAATCGCCCACTATGACTACTGCCGGTGCTGGAGTAAAAGGTATGGATAAGTTGTTCGACTTTGCCAACCGCATGTCGCCCCTGGGTAACGCTTCGGCTGACGAATGTGCCGATTACTGTATCGTGATGTTCTCTGACCTTACCCGCAAAGTTACCATGCAGAACTTGTATCACGACGGTGGTTTCTCCAGCGTAGGTATGAGCTTGCGTGCCATGGCTACGTATGAGCGTGGTTTGGAAGACTACATGGACGAAAACGGAAAGATTATCTACGGATAAATATTTTATTCACCACAGAGGACACAGAGGACGCAGAGGTTATATTAATTCAATCAGAATAATTCCTCTGTGCCCTCTGTGTCCTCTGTGGTGAATTCACTATTAATTACTCAACAAAAAGCATGGAAACAGCCCTCTATCTCTTGCCTGTTACACTGGGCGACACTCCCCTCGAAACCGTACTCCCTCCTTATAATAAGGAGATTATTCTCGGCATCCGCCATTTTATTGTGGAAGATGTACGTACGGCACGTCGTTTCCTGAAGAAAGTAGATAAGGAGATAGATATTGATACGTTGACATTCTACGAGCTTAACAAGCACACTTCTCCCGAAGATATTTCCGGTTACCTGAAACCATTAATCGGCGGAGCTTCGATGGGAGTTATATCTGAGGCAGGCTGTCCTGCCATTGCCGATCCGGGCGCCGATGTGGTAGCCATTGCACAACACAAGAACCTGAAGGTAGTTCCGCTGGTAGGACCGTCGTCTATTATCCTGTCGGTGATGGGTTCCGGCTTCAACGGACAAAGTTTTGCTTTTCACGGTTACCTGCCTATTGAACCGGGTGAGCGAGGCAAGAAGTTGAAGCAGTTAGAGCAACGCGTATATGCCGAACGGCAAACCCAACTATTCATTGAAACCCCTTACCGCAACAACAAGATGGTGGACGATATATTGAACAACTGCCGTCCGCAAACCAAGCTCTGCATCGCAGCCAATATTACCTGCGAAGGAGAGTATATTAAAACCAAGACGGTGAAAGAGTGGAAAGGGAAAGTACCCGATTTATCTAAGATTCCTTGTATTTTTCTCTTGTATCAATAACCATTTTCAGGTGCTCAAACTCGTCTTCCAGACAAGTCCCGAAGAAATCTTTTTCTAAATTTTGCTCTATTTGGGTTACGGTCCATAGCTTACCGTTCTCAAATTTGGGGTCACACAAAATTATGTCATCTTTTACATCCAGAATGAAAAGATAGTTTAGCCGATTGGTAATATCGTTTTTAAAATGGTATACAATGCTGAAAACAGGTTCTAACGCTTCTTTTGCACGGGGAAATGTACTCTCTACCAACTGGCAGGCACAGCTTTCTAAGGATTCGCCGTAGCGCAGATAACGTTCAAGGGGTACATCTATTTTTCCTTTATCCAGGATGCGGGTTTGCGACCGGCTGCATAAAAAAAGCATCCCGTTCGATATGATGGCTACCCGTACTACCGGATTGATGAGCGTGTTTTTGTATTCCACCGCCTCGGCAGCAACACTTTTTCCTATTACATTTCCCTTTGTATTAACCACCGGCAGGATAATATTTTGCCGTACGACTTTGTTAAAGAAGTGGATGCCGATATGGTTAAATACAATGCATGATGCAAAGATAAAGGCAGGCATGATGTAGAAAATAATATAAAATGTATCGCCTTTCAGGGGATGGCTGCCGAATACAATTGCCAGGATAATTACAGCAAAGTGCACTACTCCCAGGACTAAGGCTACCCGTGCCGATACCACTGCCGACTCTATGCTCTGGCTCATCCTGCGTTTGCCTGCATTCCATTTGTCATGGAAGAAACCTGCAATTTTGTTCCGGAAAATATAGAATAACAGCAATTGCAGCAAGATGCACGTTTCAAGAGTGATAGGGAAGAAATCTTTGTGTAGGTTCTCACTAACCGGCAACAGGGTTATCAGGGAGAGTAACAATAAGATACCTGTGGTGATGTATAAAATTAAGTTGGGAATCCGTCGTGAACGTAGGGTGTAGATGTAAAAACTGTATACAATACCAAAAACCGAGCTAATGTAGATTGCCGTCCGGTCAGACATAAAGCTGCAAAGTATAATTGCAATAATGGCAGGGGTTAATCCCAATGACATATTGAATACATAGGAAAGTGTATGCTTTTGATCCATCGTTTTTAAACTATCTACTGTTGTTTCTAATGTTAACAAATAAATGATGTCTTTGTTTACATTTTTACGTGTTTCTCAGCATGATATGATGAACGAACCAATGGAGCGCTTTCTACTTGCTCAAAACCTTTCTCCAAACCAATCTTTTTGTAGGTGTTAAATTGTTCGGGGGTAACATATTCGGCTACCGGATAGTGCTTGTGTGAGGGCTGCAGGTATTGTCCGATGGTAAGTATGCGGCAACCGGCAACCAGGAGGTCGTCCATTACCTCTTCTACTTCGGCGGGAGTCTCGCCTAACCCCACCATGATGCCGCTTTTTGCCGTGATGCCGCTATCGGCAATCAGGCGGATAACTGCCAGGCTGGTGGTATAGTTGGCGGCACTGCGCACCAGTGGAGTAAGCCGCTTGACGGTTTCCATGTTGTGCGATATGATGTTGGGGCGTGTAGCGGTAACCTGTGCTACCAGCTCCGGACGTCCATGGAAGTCGGGTATCAATACTTCAATGGTAGTGGTGGGGTTTACCCGTTTTATCTCTTCGATGGTACGTGCCCAGTGTGAGGCGCCCAGGTCGGGCAGATCGTCACGGTCAACCGAGGTAACTACGGCGTGCGACAGCTTCATCAGGGCAATAGAGTTGGCAACGCGTGTAGGTTCTTCCGCATCCAACGGAAGCGGCTTGCCGGTGAGCGTGTTGCAAAACTTGCAACTGCGGGTACATACCTCGCCCGCAATCATAAAGGTAGCCGTTCCCTTGCCCCAGCACTCGCCCATGTTGGGGCAGCGTCCGCTGCTGCAAATGGTGTGCAGGCAGTGCGAATCGACAATGCGCTTGGTATCCGTATACCGTTCATTGGCCCCGATGCTGATTTTTAGCCAATCGGGTTTGCGTACGCGCTCACTCATTGCAGGTTAGTTTTAAAGAAGTTGGTTAGCAGGGTGTACAGATGCTGACGGGTATTTCCACCATATATACTGTGGTTGCGGTTGGTATACGGTACCATCAGGAACTGTTTGTCAAGTTGTACCAGGTGCTCGGCGTACTCTACACAGTTCTGGAAGTGTACATTGTCGTCGGCCATGCCGTGTACCAGCAACAGGTTGCCTTGTAGCTTATCAGCACGGGTAAAGGCAGATGCGGCTTTGTATCCTTCGGCATTCTCTTTCGGGGTACGCATAAAACGTTCGGTGTATATCGTATCGTAGAAACGAAAATCGGTAGGTGCGGCTACCGCTACGCCGGCTTTGAATACCGGTGTGCCTTCGCTCATGCTCATCAGTGTCATGTATCCGCCGTAGCTCCACCCCCAGATACCGATGCGGCTCTTGTCTACATACGGCTGTGCGCCCATGTACTTGGCTGTTTCTACCTGGTCTTTGGCCTCTTTTACACCGAGGTTGAGGTAGGTGCATTTCTGGAACTCTACGCCGCGACCACCGGTGCCCCGTCCGTCTACGCATACCACGATGAAACCTTGGGTGGCCATGTAGTTCTCCCAGGTCAGTGTCCAGTTATCGAGTACCTGCTGACTGCCGGGACCGCTGTATTGGTACATCAATACCGGGTATTTCTTAGCAGCCGAGAAGTCGGCGGGTTTCATCATCCATCCGTTCAGCTCTACGCCTTCACTGGTTTTAAAGGTGAAGAACTCTTTGCTGGGCACGGCAATGCCGGATAGGGCTTGTTTCAATTTATCATTGCTTATCAATGTTTTCAGTTCCTTGCCGTTGTTATCGTTCAGGGTAATCAACGGTGGGGTAGTGAGGCTGGAGTATGTGTTGAGGTAGTAGTTCATGCCGGGGCTGAACAGCGCTTTGTTGGTTCCTGCACGTTGCGACAGTTTGGTTTTCTTTCCTTTGCGGTCAATCTTGTACACGGCCTGGCGTAAGGGGCTTTCTTCATTGGCACTGTAGTAGAAAGTGCCTTCTGCTTCGTTGTAACCCAGGAAGTCTTTTACTTCGTACTGTCCGGCAGTAACTTGCTTCACTAAATTGCCACCCATGCTGTACCAGTACAGGTGGGTATATCCGCTTTTGTCGCTCAGGAAACTGAAGTTTTCGGGATAGAACTCGATGTTATCAAAGATGTTATCATCTATATAGTACGGACTCTCGTCACGCAAGGCCAGTTTGCACACGGTAGAGCGTGGGTCGGCAAAATACATATCGAACCGGTTTTGATGACGGTTCAGGGTCATAATAGCCAGTTTGTTGGCATCCTTGGTAAAGCGGATGCGGGGAATATAGCCGTCGGCATCCAGCGGAACCTGTACGGTGCGCGTTACCTTAGAGCTGATAACGAATGCGCGTACCTCTACCTTTGAGTTGGGATAGCCTGCCTTGGGGTATTTATAGGTGTACTCGCCCGGATAATCGGCAAGCGGCGCGATGCGGGGAGCTTCGCCGGCAAAGATGGGGAAGGAGTAGGAGGGAACGGCTGTTTCGTCAAAGCGGATAAAAGCCAGTACGGTATTGTCGGCATTAAATTCCAGGGCACGGTTAAAAGCAAACTCTTCTTCGTACACCCAATCGGGTATACCATTAATAATAGCGTTGGGTTTGCCGTCTTCGGTTACCTGGCTTTCGCTGTTACCGTACAGCAGCTTCACCAGGAATATATTGTTATCACGCACAAAGGCAATAAGGTTACCGTCGGGAGAGAAGACGGGGACCTGTTGGGGGCCACCGTCTGAAAGCCGTTCCAGTATGTTGTTTGTCGTTACACCCTTGTCGTTTCGCTTCAAGGGATATATATAATGTACGGCTGTATACGAGCGCCGGTAGATGGGAGTAGTTTGCGTGGCAATGAGCAGCTTGCTTCCATCGGGCGAAAATTGGTAGCTGTCAAACGACTTGAGGGTGCATTCGCGGGCGGTAGCCACATCGAACATCACTTCTACCTGTTCGCCTGTCTTGAAGGAGTACTTGATGATTTGTGTACCCTCGGCATTGCGTTGGGTATAATACTCTCCATCGGGAGTAGGTATTACGCCGGTAATGTTCTCGGCACGGTATGTACCCGAGGTGATGTCTTTTAGGTTAAATGGTTGCTTGCCTTGTGCCATGCCCAACAGGCAGACCAGGCACAGAAACAGGCTGATAGATAGTTTTCTTTCCATAATGATTGTTGCAAATCAAGTTGATAATGCTGCAAAGTTAGTAATAAACTAAAATACCTCAAAGCAGAAGGTGTAAAATGATATGGCAAAATATTATCGGCTAATATCGTGGTATTAGCGCATAATAATGGGGTGTTAGCGCATAATAATGAGTTATTTGCCGATAATACGCCGATATTATCCGGTAATAATTCATTGATGTAAATATATTGCATTGTATGGATTGTTGCTTACCATGCCCTGTTTATTACCCTTAAGGGTAGGAGGGTAGAACGTATTTTCAGGAGAGAACGGCCCCCAACGGCCCCTTTTGCCCTAAAGGGGCATTTGTAAGTTGAATATTTTTTTATTTCGTTGATTATCTGTGAGTTATTTTGCATAAATGGGCTTTTTTTATTTGTTTCCAAATTTTGTACTGCACAATTACATAGTGAGCTATTCTGTGGTAAATTGTACAGTAAGTAAGTGTGTAATCAATCCTGATTTGTTTGAATTTTGTAATCCTTGTACATTCTATTCGGGTTGTTTTTTATTTTTGGCGCAACTTCTGCCCCAGCGGGGGAAAGATGTGGGTAGTCATTTTGTACATTTTAGTGACGTAGTAACGATATATGGTAATAGATAGCAACAAAAATACATCTCGCTTACCTGTTTTGAGCGCATGCTTGGGTGCTGTACTTAAAAAATGGAAAAACCTCCAAAGAGCACTTTCGGAGGTAAAGGTGTAAGTGCAAAAACCCCCATTTCATCAGGGTTTCTTAGCTTTTTGCTGTGGATGATGTTACTTGTAACTGCCCCTATAGGGCAAAAGGGGCCGTTGGGGGCGGTTCTCCCATTTTTTCTCGGTAATCTTTGCCTTTGTTGTGTTGCTTGTCGAGAGTATTTATAATTAACAAATGGGCTGTGTTGCCGACAATTATTGTGTTAAATAATGCAAAACGTCAATTCTTTTCTTGTTTTATCAGAAAATAATGCGATATATTTGTGATATTAAAATGATATCACTAAAATCAACTATTATGGAAGCAAAAGAAGTTCAGTTTAAAGGTTTTAGAGCAAATGGCTTTGCCATGTTATTTGTGCTCTTGGTGCTGTTGGCAGCGAGTATCGGTGTATTCTTCCTGTTTGATAAGATAGGAGCTGTATCTGTTGTATTGGGAATAGTAGGAATTATTGTTTCTATTTTCATTTTACCCGGATTTAATCAGCTGGAACCTAACGAGGCACGTGCTATGGTGTTCTTTGGTAAGTATAAGGGTACATTCAAGGAAACCGGATTCTTCTGGGTAAACCCCTTTATGGAGGCCAAGAAGTTATCGCTCCGTGCGCGTAACCTCGATGTAGAACCTATTAAGGTAAACGATAAGATAGGTAACCCGGTGCTCATTGGCCTGGTACTGGTATGGCGCTTGAAAGATACCTATAAAGCCTTGTTTGAAATTGATTCGCAAACCATGGCACAGGCAGGTAGCGGGCAAACAAGCATAGGAGTTACGGTAGCCAACCGTATGAATGCTTTTGAGAACTTTGTGAAGATACAAAGCGATGCTGCCCTCCGTCAGGTAGCCGGACAGTATGCGTACGATGACGATGAAGCCGATGTGAACGGACTGACCCTGCGTTCAGGCGGTGAAGAGATTAACGATCAACTGGAACAGAAGTTGAACGAGCGCCTGGCAATGGCGGGACTCGAAGTCATCGAAGCCCGCATCAACTACCTGGCTTATGCCCCCGAGATTGCAGCGGTGATGCTTCGCCGTCAGCAGGCATCGGCCATTATTTCGGCTCGTGAAAAGATTGTAGAAGGTGCCGTGTCTATGGTGAAGATGGCGCTGCATAAGTTGGCAGACGAAGAGATTGTAGAGTTGGACGAAGAAAAGAAAGCCGCTATGGTAAGTAACCTGTTAGTGGTGTTGTGTGCCGATGAAGCAGCCCAGCCCATTATCAATGCCGGAACGTTGAACCATTAATAAAGAACGCGTATGTGGGGTAAACTGGAATATTTTCTGTTAGGTATGCTCTTGGTGGCAAGTTGCTCCTCCGTGAAGGCGCAGGAGGATGCAAACATGCGGCGTGCCATGCAGATATACGATTTTGTAGAGGCAGGGCAAGGCGATAGTGTATATGTGCGCATGGATGAGAAGGTTCGTACCATGGTGGGTAGTCCGGCTGCATTCAACGGTATATTTGCTACACTTGAGAATCAACTGGGTAAACGCGTATCGGTAAGTGAGTGGCAATACAAAATGCCCGTTTACTTCCGTGATGTACAGTTTGAAAAGGGCGAATTACGCTTTCAGTTAGTGTTTGATGAGGCAGGGAAAGCAACCACTATATTGTTTACACCTGCTCCGCCTAAAAGTAGCAGTACTTTGCTGGATAATGCGCAAGTCAAGGAGCAAGCTATCGAGGTGCGTTGTGGCGACTTCAAGTTGCCCGGCACGTTGACCTGCCCCAAGAATGCGGATAAGTTCCCGGTGCTGATACTTGTACACGGTTCCGGTCCGCAAGACAGGGACGAAACCATCGGCCCCAACAAACCCTTTCGCGACATAGCCTGGGGATTGGGTGGTCAAGGCATAGCGGTTATCCGGTATGACAAGCGCACCGCTGTATATGGGCAAAACTCTGCACCTTCGGGTAAGGAGATTACCCTGAACGAGGAAGTGATAGACGATGCGTTGGCTGCCGTTCGCCTGGCAAAAACAATTCCGGGCGCCGATGCCGACCGTGTATTTGTATTGGGACATAGCCTGGGTGGCATGGCGGCTCCCCTTCTTGCCGAGCGTGCAGGGAAAGAGGTGGCGGGTATCATCCTGGTGGCGGCTCCCGCCCGTAAACTGGAAGCGGTTGTCAAAGACCAATTTGACTACATTGCTTCCTTGCCCGGTAATCAAGGCATGAACAGTGAACTCATGACGGAGGAGTTGATGAAACAGTTTCCCGAAGCCTACCGTCGGATGCTAAGCGAGTACAATCAGGTAGAAACAGCCAAGAAGCTTACCCTGCCTATGTTGCTACTTCAAGGCGGACGGGATTACCAGGTGTTGGAAGCCGATTACACATTGTGGCGTGCTGCTCTGTCGGCTCATGCGAATGTGCAATTCAAGCTGTATCCCACACTGAACCATATCTTGCAGGAAGGAGTAGGGAAGGCTACCCCCGATGAATATAAAAAAGAAGCTCCGGTGGCTGCCTACGTGATAGACGATATCGCGGCATTTATCAAAGGAGTGAAGTGAACCATCTAAATAGTTAGTAAACGTGGCTAAAAAAGAATCATCAAAAAGCTTTGTGTTGCGGGTAGATGTCGAAATCATGGAAGCTCTGGAGAAATGGGCGGCCGATGAGTTTCGCAGTACCAACGGGCAGCTTCAGTGGATTATTGCTGAGGCCTTGAAGAAGAGCGGCCGGATGAAGAAACCCAAACAGGCAAAACCCAAGCAAGAAGAGGAGGAACAAAAACATGATTAAATTTGGATCTGGTTTTAAAAGCGTAGTTCATTTAGGCTTTCATTCGGGCAAGCAGTTGTCCAACGTGCGGGTATATCCCACTGTGGTCGACCGTATTCTGGAGGCCATGGCACTTTTTTTCTGGATATTGCTGGCGATATCTACCGTGTATGTGGGGTTGCATACTTCCGCACCCGGCGTTCAATCAAAAGCCTGGATTATGGGAGGCATGGGAATGGCAGTAATGGCACTCATGGCTTATACTGCGTATATGCCCATCCATAAGTATAGCTTTCCGTTTAAAATTACCGAGCAGAACGTTGTGGCGCAGTTTCAACTGGCTACGCGCATTACACGGGCTATGAATGTAATTGTAGGCGGCATGCTCTTGTGTGGCGTTTGGCTGGAGGCGGAGTCTTTGTTAGGACTGCCCGATGGTTTCTTCGTAGTGGGAATGAATGTATCTGCCACATTGATGGTAGTAGCATTACTGGTTTATTATTTCTTTGCTTACCGGTACCGCTGAGGTACCTTATTATATAGCAAGGGCGTCGTTTCCATTGAAGCGACGCCCTTGTTGTGTATAGTTACTTCACGGTGAAGTCGAACCACAAATCCATGTGTATGCCTTCGTCGCCCAGCTTGATGCGGATGTTCGATGGCTGACTCTTAGGCCCTTGTTGCGAGATAGGTTTGAAGCAACGCATGCCCGGAATCTCGTACAGAAAAGAGATGTCGCCTTCAGGGAAGGTAGGATTAGCAGGCCAGTCGGTGCGGTTATCCTCCGGATCGGCGGGAGTAAACACACGCATAAAAATACCGTCGCTGGCACTGTACACGGTGAAAGGTGATTCTGTTGTATGCAGCGTGCTCCAGTACATATTGCCGTGATAGCCTTTGAACTCGGGATATACCAGGTTCTCAAAGTCGGCTCCGGTAATGGTGTTGTTATACTCCTTGCTCCAACTGCCGAAGTTGGCTCCCCGGATACGGTTGCGCCATACACGGTACGGGCCGCGACCCAGCCAGTCCATACTCTTCACTTTGCTTTCGGGGTATGAGAAGGTGAAGCCGAAGTTGGTGATGTTGTTCTCAAATACCGCTTCGTCAAAGCCTACGCCCGGATTGGCCTTATCCAGGGTTACGGCATACATTTGCAGCAGTCCGGCGGGAGTCATGGTCCAACGAATGGAGTCTACCGCGCCTAAGTAGTAGGCGGTAAATATGGCATTATCACCTTCCTGGCGGAACTTTACTTCCTTTACACGCGCCTTCATGCCTACGGGAATGGGACCGTTGTTAAACGAAACAACACCTTGCTTGTTGGTTACCTCGGTTACCAATCCGTTGGTGGTATCGAAGGTAGCCTGTACGCCACCGCCCGAAAGGATTACCTTGTTGCCATCTTGCTGTATCGATGCCTTACCAGCCTGGCTGACTTGCTTCATTTGCGCAGCCGTGTACTCGGCAGCATAATGAATGGGCCATGTCCAGGTGCATATCTCTTCGCCGTGACGGTCCCAGGCGGTAATCTCTAACACATCACCGTCAAAGAACCCGGCAGGGAGCTGCATCCGTGCCTTGCCCGATTCGCGCGGGTCGATGGCAGGAAGCGTTACCTTACCCGTTGCCAACACCTTGCTTGCCTCAGCTTTTAAGGGCGACGGGGCGGTAAGTACCTTGTACTCCATGCGGCAACTGTTCAGGTTAGAGAATAGGTAATCGTTTTTCACTAAGAACTCGCCGTTGAACGACGGGGTAATGAAGAGATTCTCAAACTGGATAGGCGCCCAAATGTTACGTACGGTATAGAAACTGCCCTCCTTTTCGCGGTACGGACCCAGAATACCGTCGGTACCGTTAGAACCGTCGGAGTCGAGGAATCCGTTCTTGTCAGAGCGGCGTACGGCATTGTCGGAGAAGTCCCACATAAAGCCACCGGCAAAGAGCGGGTGGGCGGTGTAGCTGTTCCAGAAATCTTCCAGTCCCGCACCATGTCCCTGGTCGTACATGCCGTGTTGGAATTCCGTGGGCATAAATACCTTGTAACCGTTGGTAAAGCGGGCTACTCCCGTGAGGAAGGTGGGGTAGTGGTGAGTATCTAAGTTATTAAAGTCGGCCCACGCATGGATAACGTGACGTTTCTGCGGGTCGTACTGTGCAAAAAGAGCATCCAACTCATAGTTGAAACCTCCCTCGTTCCCGTTGCTCCACAGGATGATAGACGGATGGTTTACATCGCGCGTTACCAGTTCCTTCAACAGCTTTGAACCTGTGGACGTTTGATAAGGGTTTTGCCAACCCGCCAATTCCGATACCACGAAGATACCCAGTGAGTCGCACACTTCCATGAAGTGCGTGTCCGGAGCATAGTGAAAACGTACGGCATTAATGTTCATCTCCTTGATAAGTTTTCCGTCCATGAGGCTCACTGCCCGGTTGGTGGTACGTCCGCCATCGGGGTGGAAGGAGTGCCGGTTGATACCTTTCAGTACCACCTTGGTGCCGTTTACGTAGATACCGTCTTTCGCACGGAACTCCACGGTACGGAAGCCGATGCGCTCGTTGTACACGTGTACTACCTGGTTGTTCTTATCTAATAGCTCCAACTTGAGGTTGTACAGGTTGGGCGTTTCGGTGTTCCACAGCTCTACGCCGTCCCATTGAAAGCGAAGTTCGTGTTCGTTGCCTGCCTTCAATGTGGCTTGCTGTTTGCCAAAGGTTTTATTACTCTTTACAGGAGTGATGCTTGCTGCTACCGTGTATCCTGCTTCAAGATCGGATGTAAAGAGGGAAGCGGTGAGCGAACCATCTGCCTTGGCATTGGTAGCCATGCGCTCGATGTGAACTTCCGGTTTGGCTTCCAGGTATACCGGGCGATAGATTCCACCAAATATCCACCAGTCGGCCTTGCGTTCGGCAGCATTCACCGACTTATCTGCCGATTCCTTGCTTACCCGTACTTCCAGTTCGTTCTTGCCCGCTTTGAGCAGTGGGGTAATATCGTAAGAGAAACGGCTGAATCCACCTTGATGAATATCTCCTGCCGATTGGTTGTTTACCAACACCTCGGTATCGGTCATTACTCCTTCGAACACAATGGTTACCTGCTTGTCCTTCCAGGCAGCCGGCAGTGTGAAGTTAGTGCGGTAAATACCCGTCTCCATAGGCGGGTGCTTAATGGCTTTGTTGGTGTACCACCGTCCGTAGGAGTACTCACCAAATCCTTGCAGTTCCCATTGCGAGGGAACCTCAATCTTCGACCATTTTTTACTGTTCATACCGTCACTGCAGTAGAACTTCCATGTTTTTGTGTCGCCCAATCCTTTACCCGATAGGTAAAGCGTCTCGGTTTGCTGTGCACCGGCAAGCAGCGGGTACAGGAGAGTGAGTAGTAGGAGAAGTTTTTTCATGATAGCTATTACATTTGTTTACTGCTTGCAAAATAAGTGGAATCTTTGTAGGTAGTCAATGTGAATATGTACAAACTACTGGAATTTCGGACGGATGTCTTCCTGTTACTGGTTGAGCAGCCAGTCAATTATATTTATCCGATGAATCCCATCTATTATGGCATTGTCATAATCAAGTGTTAAGAGATACTTGGGATAATTATCCTTTATAGTTCTAAATGACGAAATTTCCCGTTCAAATGTTTTTTCGTCATTAACAGTGTATGCTACCTGATAATACACTCGTTCATTATTTGTTTTTTGCACAACAAAATCAACTTCCTTTTCCTGGTTTTTTCCGACAAAGACTTTTCCTCCACGACGCAAAAGCTCGAAATATACCACATTCTCCAACTTATGTCCTAAGTCTGTATCGTATTTATTGGTAGTCGTAATATTTCTCAGCCCCAAGTCAACTATGTAATATTTTTCAATACTCGACAAAAGCTCTTTACCCTTTATGTCATAGCGTGGAGCAGCGTACAGGATGTATGATTCTGTAAGGAAACCGATTAGTTTTATAACCGTGTTATGAGAAATCTTCTTATTGGAATTCTTGCTTAGTTGTTCGGCAATATTGGTGGGGGAAACAAGCGAGCCTACGGAATCAAACATAAATTCGATGATTCTCTGCAGATTGTTTATATTGCGAAGCTTATGCCGGATGATAATGTCTTTCCCGATTACAGTATCGTAAATTGATTGGAGGTAATCATTCACAAGTTCAGGTGCCGTTCTTGAAAAACTTACAGCCTTTGGAAAAGAACTTCCATTCATGTATTGTCGGAACAAGCGGTCGATATTTCTTTCTTCGGGAAAAGAGCGCATGTATTCGGCAAAAGAAAACGGGTGTAGATTAATAGCAATATACCGTCCGGTAAGCAATGTTGCCAATTCACTCGATAGCAAGTAGGCATTGGATCCTGTTATGTATAGATCTACGTTCTTTTTTACATACAAGCTATCGACAAGTTTCTCGAATTTGTCGATTAACTGCACTTCATCAAGAAAAACATAATTTTTTTGATTAGGCACTGCTTTTGCTATAATCTCATCATAAAGAGTAGTCCAGTCATATAAATGGATATTCTCGCGCTCTTCAAAATTATAGTATATAATGCTTTCTGTGCTGACTCCTGAGTGTTGCAATTCATCACGAAAAGTTGTCAGAAGTGTGGACTTTCCGCAACGACGAACGCCTGTGATGACCTTGATTAAATCTTGATCACGTAGCAAACGTAGTTTATTCAGATAGGTTTCTCTTGCTATCATAAGAATGAATTTTCCACAAAAATACATATTATTGACGGAAAAACCAAAATTTATTACTTTCCGTCAATAACTTCTACTTCACCATAGTCTCTTTACCGGTCACGGTAATGTGTACTTTATCAAACAATACGTTTTGTCCATCAAGTATGTTGATTCCATTGTTTTCCACTTCCATGGTAACATAACCAACTAATAAAGAAATGAAAACAACCCACTTACTTGCTATACTGTTGTTTCTTCTAGCAACAAACGTGTACGGACAGAAAGACCCGGCATGGGATAATACAACTAAAACGAATTGGCCTTCGGTATTTCAAGTGGTAGATATACCTTCGTCAAAAGACGGAAAGATGCAAAAGGCTTATCTGCATACTTCCACAAGTAAGTTGCCCCAACCGCTTATTGTCAGCTTACATACCTGGAGTGGCGATTATACGCAGAAAGACCCGCTTACCGAGGAGATATTGGCGCGTAACTGGAATTACATTCATCCCAACTTTCGGGGAAGCAACAACCATCCCGAAGCAATGGGAAGTGCGTATGTGCTGGCCGATATAGAAGATGCCATTCGTTATGCGGTACAGCAAACCAATGCCGATCCTGCGAATGTACACATTGTGGGTGTATCGGGTGGGGGATATGCAACGTTGCTGGCTTATATGAATGTGCAATATCCGGTAAAGTCTTTCTCGGCCTGGGCACCTATTTCGGATATTGAAGCCTGGTATTGGGAGTCGGTAGGGCGCAAACAGAAGTATGCAGATGATATCCTGAAAGCTCTGTCGCCCGATGGAGTCTTTGATAAGGGAGAAGCTTTGCGCCGTTCGCCATTGGTGCATTCGTACCCGAAAGAGTTACGTAAAGATGCACGGCTATACATATATGAAGGAATTCACGATGGCTATAAAGGGTCGGTACCTATTACCCACTCCATACACATGTATAATCGCCTGGCAAGTGAATTAACTAAAGATACTACTTACTTGGTATCCGACAAAGAGATTATTGACCTGGTAACGAAGCGCTATAACCCATTTTTTGATAAAACGATACAATTGTTTGGACGTGATGTATATCTGAACCGTTCGTGCGGAAACTTACAATTAGTGCTCTTTGAAGGCGGTCACGAACAACTACCCGAGGCTTTAGAGCTACTACCAATCAACTAATTTGTAGACATGTATGGCTTACCACCGCATACAACAGATTGTTGTTTAGGGGTTCATACCCTTCTTCTGTGCCAGATTACTTTATCCATCGGCATTCCCGCTGCAGTTATGCCCCTTCATGTGGTATTCATTGCCTTTCATTGTACCGTCCTGATTTTCAGGGTCTAATAATCTTGTTTTACGGCCTGATAATCAGGCATCAAGCCTTAATCCCGCATTTTCAGGCCTTAATCTGCGCGTATTATCCGATAAAACTTCACTATCTTTTGAGAAGATCACTTCCATCTTTTTTATAAAGACTTCCATCTTCCCCTCCAAAGACTTCCTTGTTTTTGCTATTCCACAGCTGTGGAATAGCTATTCCATATGGGTGGAACAGCCCTTCCACAGCTGTGGAACAGCAAACTTCCTGTAAGTAAACCGCTTACAAAATCAGGACGGTACAATGAAGGGCACTGAATAGTTTATGAAGGGTGCAAACTTCATTGTAACCCGTTGCAAATAAATAGATTAAAAGTTCTGAAGGATATGAACCCTCAGAAAACATTTCTATGTATAGGAGCTGTGCTGTTTTAAGATAGCGACATCCTGCTAATTTCTACTGGTAAAACAGATAAACTAAGTTCTTTAGTTTATATTAACTATAATAATTAGTTTTAAAACTAAAACTTTTCGTTATTTGCACTTGTTATTCAATAAACAAGTATAAATGATGAAAGGATTAACCGCTAAAGAAGAAGAATTAATGGGCTTTTTTTGGACCAAAGGCCCGTTGTATGTAAAGGAGATGCTGGCGTTTTACGACGAACCCAAGCCACACTTCAACACCCTCTCAACCATTGTACGCGGACTGGAAGAGAAGGGGTATCTGGCTCATCATACCTATGGTAACACCTATCAATATTACGCGGTGGTGAGCGAGGAGCAATTCCGCCAGGGCACCTTGCGCAATGTAATCAGCAAATACTTCAACAACTCGTACCTGAGTGCGGTATCTTCCTTGGTGCACGAAGAAGACATCTCCCTCGAAGAACTGAAGAAGTTGATACAGGACGTGGAGA
>JAVBVL010000086.1:0-33745 GCA_031554285.1 Bacteroides sp. | reverse complement strand
TTATTCCCACTCGATTGTAGCGGGCGGTTTTGAGCTGATATCGTAAGTTACGCGGTTTACCCCTTTCACCTTATTAATAATATCATTAGATATTTTTGCCATAAAGTCGTAAGGCAAGCGGGCCCAGTCGGCAGTCATGGCATCGGTAGAAGTTACCGCACGCAAAGCTACTGCATTTTCATAGGTACGCTCATCACCCATCACACCTACCGATTGTACCGGCAACAGGATAGCACCTGCCTGCCATACCTTATCATACAAACCCCACTCACGTAAGCCCTGTATAAAGATATCATCGGCATCTTGCAATACGCGTACTTTCTCGGGAGTAATATCGCCCAGGATACGTACGGCCAAACCGGGACCAGGGAACGGGTGACGACCAATGAGGTGTTCGGGCATGCCCAACTCGCGGCCTACACGGCGTACTTCGTCTTTGAACAACAAGCGCAAAGGTTCGCACAACTTGAGGTTCATCTTCTCGGGCAAACCACCTACGTTGTGATGGCTCTTGATAACCGTACCGGTAATAGAGAGTGATTCGATAATATCGGGGTAAATGGTTCCTTGTGCCAACCATTTCACATCTTTCAGTTTGTGTGCTTCCACATCGAATACATCGATAAAGCCTTTACCGATAATCTTACGTTTGCGTTCGGGATCGGTTACACCGGCCAGTTCGCTATAGAACTTATCGCGGGCATCTACTCCAATTACATTCAAACCCAAACATTGATAATCGTTCAATACATTCTGGAATTCGTTTTTACGGAGCAAACCGTGGTCAACAAATACACAGGTAAGGTTGCTGCCAATGGCTTTGTTAAGCAATACACCCACCACCGATGAGTCTACCCCACCGCTCAAGGCAAGTACTACCTTATCGTTACCTAACTGGGCTTTCAACTGGGCAACGGTAGTTTCTACGAACGAAGCGGGCGACCAATCCTGGTGGCAACCGCAAATATCTACTACGAAGTTTTTCAGCAATTTAATACCGTCTTCGGTATGGAATACCTCCGGATGGTACTGTACACCCCAGGTAAGTTCTCCTTCAATTTGATAAGCAATGATATTCACATCTTCTGTCGATGCAATCTTCTTAAAGCCGGCAGGGATAGCGGTAATGGTGTCACCGTGGCTCATCCATACCTGAGACTTGTCGCGCACGCCGCGGAACAAAGGATTTTCTTTGCAGAAATCGGCCAAATGAGCACGACCGTACTCGCAGGTACCCGTATGTTCAACGGTTCCCCCGTTGGCATATGCCATGAGCTGTGCCCCGTAGCAGATACCCAAGACAGGATATTTACCGCGGATCTGGTTCAAATCAATTTTGAACGCTTTTTCGTTGTAAACCGAGAACGGACTACCCGACAAGATAACGCCCTTTACATTTTCGTCGTTTTCCGGAAACTTGTTGTAAGGTACAATCTCACAATAAACATCCAATTCACGTACGCGACGTCCAATAAGTTGTGTGGTTTGTGAACCGAAATCAAGAATTATAATTTTTCCTTGCATAAAAAGAATGTTATGAATTTGGCGCAAAAATACAGAAAATCTCAGAAAATCACTTCTTTTCTTTCAGTAAATCACGAATCTCGGTTAACAAAAGTTCTTCCTTGCTCGGTGCGGGAGGAGCAGCGGGAGTAGCGGGCTCTTCCTGTTTCTTCTTTTCGGTAAGGCGGGTAAGCAAACGGATAAATAAGAAGATGGCAAAAGCAATGATTAGAAAGTCGAACGTCATCTGCAAAAAGTTTCCGTAATTCAAGGTAACAGCGGCAGCCGTTTCCTTACCATCGGCACCCACTTCGGCCGCCTTCATTACCCACTTCAAATCGGTAAAGTTAACACCGCCTATCAATAAACCTATCGGAGGCATAATCACATCGGCCACTACCGAAGAAACAATTTTACCAAAAGCGCCACCAATAATCACACCGACAGCCATATCAATCACATTACCCTTCATGGCAAAAGCCTTAAAGTCTTGCAAAAAAGTATTCTTTCCCATCTTTTTTCTTTTTTAATATTAAATTAATGTGCGAATATAAAAACATTTTCTTACTTTTGCACCGCATTTGGAAAACAAATGTAAGGTAAGAGATATATTTATACAAATATTTAGATAACCCTTAAAAGTTTAAACAAAATGATTAAAGTAGGTATTAATGGATTCGGACGCATCGGTCGTTTCGTTTTCCGCGCTGCTCAAACAAGAAATGACATCGAAATCGTAGGTATCAATGACCTTTGCCCGGTTGATTACTTGGCATACATGCTGAAGTATGATACAATGCACGGACAGTTCCAGGGAACTATCGAAGTTGATGCTGAAAAGAACCAATTGATTGTTAATGGTAAAGCTATCCGCATCACTGCCGAAAGAAATCCGGCTGACTTGAAATGGGATGCTGTAGGTGCTGAATACGTAGTTGAATCAACAGGTTTGTTCTTGACAAAAGAAAAAGCTCAGGCTCACATCGAAGCCGGCGCAAAATATGTAGTAATGTCTGCTCCTTCAGGTGACGACACCCCTATGTTTGTATGCGGTGTTAACGAAAATACCTACGCAGGACAACAATTCGTATCAAACGCTTCTTGTACTACCAACTGTTTGGCTCCTATCGCTAAGGTATTGAACGACAAATGGGGTATCACAGATGGTTTGATGACTACTGTTCACTCTACAACTGCTACTCAAAAAACAGTTGACGGTCCTTCTATGAAAGACTGGAGAGGTGGTCGTGCTGCTGCTGGTAACATCATCCCTTCTTCTACAGGTGCTGCTAAGGCTGTAGGTAAAGTAATCCCGGCTTTGAACGGTAAATTGACAGGTATGTCTATGCGCGTTCCTACTTTGGACGTTTCTGTAGTTGACTTGACTGTTAACTTGGCTAAGCCTGCTACTTACAAAGAAATCTGCGCTGCCATGAAGGAAGCTTCTGAAGGCGAATTGAAGGGTGTACTGGGTTACACTGAAGATGCAGTTGTTTCTGCTGACTTCTTGGGTGACACTCGTACTTCTATCTTCGATGCTAAAGCAGGTATCGCTTTGACTGACACTTTCGTGAAAGTTGTATCTTGGTACGATAACGAAATCGGTTACTCTAACAAGGTTCTTGACCTGGTAGCTCACATGGCTGCTTACAACAAGTAATCTGTTAAAAATTAATATAAAAAAGCTGCTTCGGTACTTCCGAAGCAGCTTTTTTTGTTCTACATCCTAATACTTTGTTAAAAAGAGATTGATTCCCGACAAGTGTATGTGTTATTTTCGTAGTTTTGCAGATAAATCTTCATTTATTATCTACATGAAACACATCAAATTAACTTTTGCACTATTAAGTATGGCTACAATAGCAAATGCTCAAAATCCTTTTTTTGAGAAATACAATACACCGCACCAAACGGCGCCGTTCGACAAAATAAAACTGGAACATTACGAACCGGCTATGCGCGAAGGTTTCAAACAACACATGGATGAAATCAACGCCATCATTACCAATCCGGAACAGCCTACTTTCGACAACACCATTCGTCCGTACGAAAAGGCAGGCAAGCTGCTCGACAGGGTAACCACCGTGTTCTTTAACCTGCAAAGCGCCGAAACCAATGACGACATGCAAGCGCTGGCACAAAAAATGACTCCGTTATTGAGCGAGCACAGCAACAACATCAGTTTAAACGAGGCGCTGTTTGCCCGGGTAAAGTCGGTGTACGACAACCGGAGCAAGTTCAACCTGACACCGGAACAAACCAAGTTACTGGAGAACGTATACGATGGCTTTGTGCGCAGCGGAGCTAATCTGCAAGGTGAAGACAAAAACACCTACCGCCAATTAAGCCTGCAACTGAGTAAGCTCTCCTTGCAGTTCGGTGAACGCAACCTGAAAGAAACAAATAACTACCAGTTGGTACTTACCGACAAGGCACAGTTGGCTGGCTTGCCCGAAGGTGCCATTGAAGAAGCGGCTGCTACCGCTAAAGCTAAAGACATTGAAGGATGGGTATTCACCACACAAGGGCCCAGCTACATTCCGTTCCTGACGTATGCCGACAACCGCGAACTGCGCAAGGAGCTCTACCTGGCCTCGAATACCAAATGTACACACGATGATGAGTACAACACTCTCGACATTGTGAAACAACTGGCTAATACACGCATGGCGATTGCTCAACTACTGGGTTATAATACGTATGCCGACTATACCTTGAAGAAACGCATGGCCGAAAGCAGTGATGCTGTATATAATCTGCTTAACCAATTACTGGAGGCTTATATTCCTACTGCCCGCCAAGAATACCAGGAAGTACAAAAACTGGCTCGTGCCGAACAAGGCAACGATTTCATTGTAATGCCCTGGGATTGGAGCTACTACTCCAACAAACTGAGGGACAAAAAATTCAGCATCAACACAGAGATGTTACGTCCGTACTTTGAACTGGAAAATGTAAAAGCCGGTGTATTCGGACTGGCTACCCGCCTGTACGGCATAACCTTCAAGAAGAATGCCGATATATCGGTGTATCACCCGGAAGTAGATGCGTATGAGGTATTCGATAAAGACGGGAAGTTCCTCTCGGTATTGTACACCGACTTCCATCCGCGTGCCGGCAAACGGGCAGGTGCCTGGATGACCGAATTCAAAGGACAATGGCTTGACGAAAAGACAGGCGAAAACAGTCGCCCGCACGTTACATTGGTAATGAACTTTACCAAGCCCACGGCCAGCAAACCGGCACTGTTGAGCTTTGATGAAGTAAGAACCTTCCTGCACGAGTTCGGACACGGTTTGCACGGCATGTTTGCCAACTCTACCTATGAAGGTTTAAGCGGCACAAATGTATATCGTGACTTTGTGGAGCTTCCTTCGCAACTCATGGAAAACTTTGTTATCGAGAAAGAATTCCTGAACACATTTGCCACGCACTACCAAACCGGTGAGGTTATCCCGGCCGAATACATCCAACGTTTAACGGATGCTGCCAACTTCAACGTAGCCTACGGTTGCCTGCGCCAACTCAGCTTTGGCTTACTGGATATGGCATGGTACACCCGCAACACCCCGTTTGACGGAGATGTGATGGAATATGAACAAAAAGCCTGGGCTCCCACCCAAATTATGCCGGTGGTAGAAGGAACTTGTATGAGTGCACAATTCTCGCACATCTTTGCCGGAGGATACTCTGCCGGTTATTATAGTTACAAATGGGCAGAGGTACTGGATGCCGATGCCTTCTCTCTGTTCCAACAAAAAGGAATATTCAATCAAGAGGTAGCTAACTCGTTCCGCGAAAACATCTTATCCAAAGGGGGTACAGAACACCCGATGGTATTATACAAACGTTTCCGCGGGCAAGAACCTACCATTGACGCTTTACTAATAAGAAACGGAATCAAAAAATGAGAATCAAAAAGAATCATTGGTTATTAATATGCAGCATGGCGCTCATCTTCCCGTTACTGGGAGGATGCACCCTCTCAGACGATGTACAGGCAATCTTCACAGACCATGCCTGGAAACTCTCTTATATTTCGCAAGACAAGTTAGGACACTGGTACAAGTTCCCGAATGTGAGCGACAGCAATTACGAAGCATGGGATGCCAGAACAGGAACGAAAAGTTTTATATTGAATTTCCAGGGCACTCCCACTGATGATGTGATTACCGGAAGTTTTACCGGAAGCGGTTCAGTAACTGCCAACGGAACCTGGACGGCCAATGGCGAAAACAACAAATTCAGCGCCAATGTGAAAAGCGGCAATGCAGATCCCAATGATAAGATAGGAAATGAAATTCTGTCGGCCTTGAAAGTTGCCGACGCATACGCCGGAGACACTAAATATCTCTACATATACTTCACGTATAACAAAGAGCGGCTCTACCTCGCTTTTGTACCGGCAAACTAAGAAAACGCCCATGAGTACTACAAAAAAACAAAAGGAATTGGATTTACGTTATATACGAATGGCTGCTATTTGGGCGGAGAATTCGTATTGCCAACGCCGCAAGGTGGGAGCACTCATCATCAAGGACAAAATGATTATCTCGGACGGATACAACGGTACTCCCTCGGGATTCGAGAATGTATGCGAAGATGAAAACAATACCACCAAGCCGTATGTGCTCCATGCCGAAGCCAACGCCATTACCAAGATAGCACGCTCTAACAACAGCAGCGACGGGGCTACCCTGTATGTTACCGCCTCTCCCTGTATTGAATGTGCCAAGCTCATTATCCAGGCAGGTATCAAGCGGGTAGTGTATTCTGAGAAATACCGCCTCGAGGATGGCGTGGAACTGTTGAAGCGTGCCAATATTGAAGTGATATACATAGATAGAAATAACACTCAGGCAGAGTGTGAACAATAATAACAAAGAAAGAATATGAGTAGTACAAAACGCTCTTCCCGTTTTACTCCGGTAATCATTGCCGTAAGTGTGGTTATCGGTATTATCATAGGTACATTCTATACCAAGCATTATGCAGGCAACCGGTTGGGTATCATTAACGGTTCAACCAACAAACTGAATGCACTGTTACGGGTGGTCGACGACCAATATGTAGATACCGTTGACATGACCAAACTGGTGGAAGAGGCCATGCCGGAGATTTTGGCGGAACTCGACCCGCACTCTACTTATATCCCTGCACAGAATTTGGAAGAGATTAATTCGGAGTTGGAAGGCAGCTTCAGCGGCATCGGTATCCAGTTTACCATACAGAATGACACGATACATGTAAACTCTGTTATCCAGGGAGGACCTTCTGAAAAGGTGGGACTGATGGCAGGCGACCGTATTGTGATGATAAACGACAGTTTGTTTGTAGGCAAGCAGACCACCAACGAACGGGCTATGCGCAAACTGAAAGGTCCGAAAGGCACGCAAGTAAAACTGGGCATTAAGCGTTCTACCGAGAAAGACCTACTTCCTTTCACCATTACCCGCGGAGATATTCCCCAGAACACCATCAATGCTGCTTACATGATGAATAAGAGCTTTGGTTATGTACAGGTGAGCAAGTTTGGACGTACCACGTATATGGAACTTCTCAATGCACTTGCCCAACTGAACCATCAGGGCTGCAAAGGATTGATTATCGACTTACGCGACAATACAGGCGGTTACATGGAAGCCGCCGTACGCATGGTTAATGAATTCTTGCCGGAAGGTAAGATAATTGTATATGCACAAGGACGGAAATACCCGCGCATGGACGATGTAGCCAACGGCACGGGTAGTTGCCAGAAGTTGCCGATTATCGTACTGGTGAATGAAACATCGGCTTCGGCCAGTGAAATCTTTGCCGGGGCTATTCAGGATAACGACCGTGGGATGATTGTGGGACGCCGTTCGTTTGGCAAGGGATTGGTACAGCAGCCTATCGACTTCAGTGACGGTTCGGCGGTGCGACTTACCATTGCCCGTTACTATACCCCTTCGGGACGTTGCATTCAACGCCCGTACGAAAGTGGAAAAGACCGTAACTACGAATTGGACATCTACAACCGCTACGAGCATGGCGAGTTCTTCTCCAAAGACAGCATCAAGATGGACGAGAGCCAGTTGTATTATACCTCGTTGGGCCGGCCGGTATATGGCGGTGGCGGCATCATGCCCGACATCTTTGTTCCGCAAGACACCCTTGGCGTATCTTCGTACTTCACCAGTGTGCTCAACAAGGGACTTACCATTCAGTACACCTTCCAGTATACCGACAGCAACCGCGAAACGTTGAAGAAGTATGATACGGAAGAGTCGCTCATCAACTACCTGAAACAACAGGGACTGATTGAAAAGTTTGTTCACTATGCCGAAACCAAAGGGGTGAAACGCAGAAACCTGCTCATCCAGAAGTCGCACAAACTCCTGGAACGCAGTATCTACGGCAACATTCTTTATAACATGTTGGGACAGGAAGCATACATCCGTTACTTCAATCATACCGACCAAACCGTGCTGAAAGCACTTGATTTGCTCGAAAAGGGTGAGGCATTCCCTAAAGCTCCCGAAACAGAGGCCCCTAAAACCGAAAAGAAGGATGAAGGAAAGAAAAAGAAAGTTGCGCAAGCAGATAGCTGTGGAGAAAACGAAGTACTCCGCCTCTACGCTGACCGCTTTATCTGTTGATATCCTCTTACAACTGGAAGCGCATCCCCTATTCCGGGATGCGCATTCTGTATTGATGTACTACTCCATGAACGATGAAGTGCAGACACATGAATTTGTACACCGGTGGAGCAGCGAGAAGAACATCCTTCTTCCCGCAGTGGTGGGCGACGAACTGGAACTGCGCCGCTTTACGGGAACAGACGATTTAGCCGTAGGCTCCTACGGCATTGCCGAACCTACCGACGAATTGGTTACCAACTATGATTGCATTGATTTAGTGGTGGTTCCCGGCCTGGCGTTCGACCGGTTAGGACAGCGTTTAGGACGTGGAAAAGGTTATTACGACCGTCTGCTTCCACAAATAAAAGCGCCCAAGCTGGGCATCTGCTTTCCTTTTCAATTAGTAGATGAAGTTCCTTCGGAACCGTTTGACGTCCGCATGGACGGCGTGATTACCCTTAGCGAAAAATAATATTGGTAATTACCGTAGCCCCTACCTCTTTATTGAGGTTACGTACCAGTAACTCCCGCCCCATCATTAACTCCTGACGCAAAGCTGCCGAAGTAAGATGCACGTACAACACCTGGTTGCGGATAAACATCTCGCCGGTGTACGAAGCTATAACCGGACCCAGCACACGCGGCCAGGCATCCAGCAACCGCTGTTCATTGAGCGGACTCTCCAAGCCCTCCTGCCGCAGGAACTCCCGGATGAGTTGTCCTATTTGTTCCGACTTCTGTTTCTTCATACTTCCGGTTCCTCCATGATGGTAATGTTCCCGTTCTCTACCCGGAACATCTTGTAATCACTATCTACTGTACGCAGAATCTTGTCCAGGTGTTCGCGGTTGGTATCGGTAATAAAGATTTGCCCAAAGCGGTCGCCCGCTACCAGCTTCACAATCTGTTCTACCCGCGAAGCATCCAGTTTATCAAAGATGTCATCCAACAGCAAGAGCGGTACCGTACTACCCGTACGCTTCAAGAAATCGAATTGCGCTAACTTCAAAGCTACCAGGTAAGTTTTGTTCTGCCCCTGCGAACCTTCCCGCTTGATGGGAAAATCACCCAACAGCATATTCAACTCGTCCTTATGTATGCCACGCAAGGCAAAACCCATAATCTTATCGCGTTCGCGGCTCTCTTTGAGCACCTGCAACAACGAAGCATCCCGGGCATGCGACACATACGAGAGCCCTACCTGCTCCTTATCCTGCGATATATACGAATAAAAAGATTGGAAAATGGGGATAAACTCGCGGATAAACTCTTCCCGTTTGCGGAATACCACCTCTCCGGCTTGCGCCATCATCTCTTCCCAAACCAGGAAAAGTTCTTCCTCTACCGGGAACTCACTTTTAAGCAACGTATTGCGTTGTGCCAACGCTTTATTGTACCGAATCAAGGCGTCCAGATACTCACGGTCGTACTGCGAGATAACCACATCCATAAACTTACGCCGCTCATCGCTTCCGCCGGCAATCAGTTCCGAGTCGGCAGGCGATACCATGACCAACGGCAGGAATCCGATATGGTCGGACAAGCGACCATACTCCTTCTTATTACGTTTGAATTGCTTCTTTGAACGATGCTTCAGGCCGCAGTAAATCTCTTCCGGGCTGCCGTCGGGCGCCTCGTAAAAGCCTTGAATCACAAAGAAATCGCGGTCGTGCATGATATTCTGCGAATCGATGGGATTCCCGGCACTCTTGCAGAACGACAGAAAATAGACAGCATCAAGCAAATTGGTTTTCCCCATCCCGTTCTGTCCGAAAAAACAGTTCAATTTATCCGAGAAGCCGAGTTCCACCTGCTCCAGATTCTTATAATTAAGTATCGATATACGCTTGAGTATCATAGCCTGCTATTTGTTTGCTACAAAATTAGAAAGTTTTTCGCGGTTTTAGGATGTAAAACAAAAAAAGATGCCGGTAAATTTCGTTGATACATCTAAAAAAACTACTTTTGCCAGTCGAAATCGTTTAACGTTAGAATAATAACAAAAAGAATATATAAAATGGCAGAACAAAAGAAGACCCACGAACCACAATTGAACGTGGAAGAAGCACTGACCCAATCGGAAGCATTCCTTATTAAAAACAAGAAAGCACTCATTGGCGGCGTACTGGCTGTAATCATTATCATTGCAGGTGTAATCCTGTACAAGAACTTCTACGCTGGACCGCGTGAAGAAAAAGCACAAATTGCCCTCTTCAAAGGACAAGCATACTTTGAACAAGATGCCTTTGAACAAGCTTTGAACGGCGACAGCATCGGTTACATCGGTTTCCTGAAAGTGGCCGACCAGTTCAGCGGTACCAAAGCTGCCAACCTGGCTAAAGCCTACGCAGGTCTTTGCTACCAAGGTATGGGTAAATATGAAGAAGCTGCCAAGCAATTGAGCTCTTTTGACGGTGACGACCAAATGGTAGCTCCTGCTATCCTGGGTGCAGCCGGTAACTGCTACGCTCAACTGGGACAGTTAGACAAAGCCTCTTCGGCTTTGGTAAAGGCTGCCGACAGAGCTGACAACAACACCTTGAGCCCTATCTTCTTGCTGCAAGCCGGTGAGATTTATGTAAAACAAGGCAAATACAGCGAAGCTATCAATGCTTATACTAAGATTAAGGACAAATACTTCCAATCGTACCAGGCGATGGATATCGACAAATACATTGAACAGGCTACCCTGTTGAAGAAGTAATTTACTTACCTGAGATATTTCTAAGCACGGATTACACGAATGCGCAGGGTTACTCCTGTTGACAGCCGTATAATCCGTGCTTTTCTTTTTACCCTAATAAGTTCTTATTATGGCAACAGCATTTCACAATTTATCGGAGTACGACTTTAACTCCGTACCCAATGCAGAAACAATGAAGTTCGGCATTGTAGTATCCGAATGGAACAGTAATATTACCGGCGCTTTACTGGAAGGTGCAGTGAATACTTTAAAAAGGCACGGAGCCAAGGAAGAGCATATCGTAGTGAGAACCGTTCCGGGAAGTTTTGAACTTACCTACGGAGCCAATCAAATGATGGAAAATTGCGATGTCGATGCCGTAATTGTTTTGGGTTGCGTAATTAAAGGCGATACCCCTCATTTTGATTACGTGTGCATGGGCGTAACGCAAGGAATAACACAGCTCAATGCAACTGGCGACATACCAGTTATTTACGGCGTAATTACCACCAACACCATGCAACAAGCCGAAGACAGAGCCGGCGGAAAGTTGGGAAATAAAGGTGACGAAGGTGCAATTACTGCAATA
This sequence comes from Bacteroides sp., assembly GCA_031554285.1. GTDB lineage: Bacteria > Bacteroidota > Bacteroidia > Bacteroidales > Bacteroidaceae > Bacteroides. The sequence continues at coordinate 22,350 of JAVBVL010000086.1, read as the reverse complement.
AAAATGGTCAACTTTACTTGGAGTTTAAATAAATAACACTATCTTTGCACTCGCAATTGAGAAATAAACAATCTCGGGTGCAAAAAAGGGGCAAATACCAGAGTGGCCAAATGGGGCAGACTGTAAATCTGCTGTCTTTCGACTTCGGTGGTTCGAATCCATCTTTGCCCACACAAATTGCGGAAGTAGCTCAGTTGATAGAGCATTAGCCTTCCAAGCTGAGGGTCGCGGGTTTGAGCCCCGTCTTCCGCTCTCAGAAAGAGAGAATCGATACGTCGGTTCTCTCTTTTTTTTATGCTTTTACGGGAGTTGTTCGAAGCGTTGCGCAACGGCCGACCAGATGTATACCAACGGCGAGTGCAGGAAAGGTTTCAGGCGATTGGTGGCATCTTCGCCCATATACTCCGGGGTAGTAAATTGGAAGGAGAGCTGGGCGGTGTTATTAGCAAGCGTGGCTTTTCTCAGGAGCATATCGGCCTTGAGCAGGGTATGGGCAAGATCTTCGGTGTTGGCCGAATCGGGAATAGACAAAAAACTCTCCATAGACGGCAGTTGCAGGAACGATGCGGCAGGTAGTTCTTTCCAGTCACTCGTGTAGAAACGTACGTCACTGTCGCACACGGGGGCGCAAGCAGTGGCTACCGTACAGATAATGCGGGTACTATCGTTAACGGGCAACAGTTTCATCTGCCAGGTAGTTTGCGGAGAGAGTTGTATGGAAATAAAATCGGCTCCGAGGGCTGTCATTTCCGATTTGCCATCGAAACGGTTGTCTACCTGGGCACGCATCTTGCTTTCCAGGAAGTCGATACAGTCGGCACGGTTCACGGCGGTGAGCAGCGGACTGAGCGAATCGGGCATGTTCACAAACAAAGTTTTGGCTTCCTGTCCGCGTGCCGAAAGCATACAACAAAAAACTATCGTTATTATTCCTATCAGTTTCTTCATCATCTATATTACTATACTAATCACTTATCACTAAACGCTTATCACTATGAACGTGTTCCCAAATATAGGAAGATCATTCCAATTAACACCAAAGCCAGGTCGATTGCTTTGCTTTTTAAATTCTTTTCACGGAATACCCACGCGCCAAACACGAACGATACTACTACACTGCTTCGACGCACCATTGATACAATGGAAATCATGGAGCCTTCGAAACTCAGTGCATAGAAGTACACAAAATCGGCGGCACAGAGGAAGAGGGATATAAGGATAATGGTCCAATCCCAACGGAACGGAGTAGTCGATTTACGGCGCGGCCACCACATCAGCGCCAGGATGGGGCACATAATGAACACCTGATACACGTTGTACCACGCCTGCACCGCCATCGGGTTGAAGCGTTGCATCAGATACTTGTCGTACAACCCGCTGATGGCACCCGTGAGGGCGGCAAGCACCACGAAGTAAATCCATTTATCGTGTTTAAAGTCGATGCCCTCTTTCTTGCCGGAGCGGCTCAGCATAAAGAACGAAAGTATCGCCATGATAACTCCAATCCACTGAAAGGTATTAAGCCGTTCGCCGAAGATGAGCATGGCTCCTACCAGCACCATCACGGGACGAGTGGCATTGATAGGCCCTACAATGGTAAGGGGCAGGTGCTTCATCCCGAAGTATCCGAATATCCACGAGGAAAGTACAATGAACGATTTGATGATGATGTATTTGTGAGTGTCCCACCCTACTACGGGCACTTCGAAGATGGTTCCGCCGAGCGCGCCCGGCCCCCAGGCAGATATCAGGATGAAGGGAAGAAACACCAAGCTGGAGAATACCGTATTGAGGAACAGCACCGGAAGCACCGCATTGCCTTCGAGCGATTTCTTTTTAAATACATCATAGAATCCCAGCAGCACTGCCGAGAGGAAAGCTAAAAATAACCACATAATTATATTTCTGTTTTATTCACCACAGAGTCACACAGAATTCTTATTTTTCAGTTTACCACAGAGTACACGGAGGGCACAGAGGGGGAAATTATCAATAGCACATTGTTAATTAAGAAACTCTGTGTCCTCCGTGTACTCTGTGGTGAACCATTTAATCTTCAAACAATTCTTCCGGATAGCCTACATCCACCAGGAATAAGGCTTGCGCGGGTGCCGAAGTACCCGCCTCGCAACGGTCTTTACGCTCAATAATGGTGCGAAACTCGTCGATACTAACCGACCCGCGGCCTACTTCCACCAACGTTCCCACGATGGCACGCACCATGTTGCGCAGGAAGCGGTCCGCCCGGATGGTAAACTCCCAGGTAATATCGTCCAACTGCACCCACTCGGCTTGGGTAATGCGGCAGTTATTGCTGCGCACCTCAGTGCCCAGGCGACTGAAACTGGTAAAGTCGGTATATTCAAACAGCACCTGCGCGGCTTGGTTCATGAGTTCAAAATCGGGCGTTTGGAAGAGGCGCCAACGGTAATGGCGGTCGAACGGGCTGCGTCCGGTAATGATGTAATACTTATACGTACGCGACATGGCACTAAAACGGGCATGTGCCTCGGGCTTTACCCGCCGCACCCGGTGCACCACCATATCGGGCGGAAGCATACGGTTTAGTTTCATGGTTACAGCCTCCGTATCCAGCAGTTCGGGATAGTCGAAGTGCGCCACCATCAGCGTGGCATGTACGCCCGCATCGGTTCGTCCGGCTCCCATCACGTCTATATCGGTACGCAGAAACTTGGTGAGCGCTTTCATGAGGCACTCCTGCACGCTGTTACCATTGGGTTGAATCTGCCAGCCGTGGTAATTGGTTCCGTCGTAAGCTAAATAGATGAAGTATCGTTGCACGTTACTGCTTTTTTAATCCGGCGCAAAGGTACGGATAAATCTCTCTTTTGTATTCGCGCGCAGCGTATAATTTAGGTCCTTCGCCACTTTTGATGCAGGTAAGAGTGGTGAGGGACCTGAAAACGGTTTTGTATTAATAGCGTGGGGCATCGCGCTATCCTGCTTTTATAGTTTTTAGCCAATACTCAAATACAGGGTCTTGTATCTCTATCTTGCCGGGTAATACATCAATCAAATCTTTTTCAAGAGTAGCTTTACGAAGGTTCTTGATGTTAGCCGAAGTACCCAACCGATATTTCTCCAATACTTCGCGTGACGAGAAGTTAACCACTCCATCGGCCACAGCTATCAGGAAACTTATCTGTCTGGCAGTTAGTCCATCGATAATATTAGTAAAAAGTAGTCCCAACTGCCCTACCAAATCCCTGAATGCCTCATCCAACACCTCAGCCGTGCATGTATGCTTCGTTCGCAACCATACTTGCTGACTCAACTGCTGTACATAGTAGGGATGATTCTTGGTTCGGTCGGCTATCTGTCCGCAAAGCTCGGGCGAGATTTCTTTACCGGTATCAGCAAACCGTTTACCGATGAACGATACCCATTCCTCCCGGGGAATACGTTGCAGAAAGAATATATCGCCAAACTTATAGAAGGGCATGCTGTAATCATTGAATATATCTAGAAGCATGTGGCGCTTACTGCCATACAGGCAATATCCTACCGAACTATGTTTCTGCCAGTGCGAACGCAATTTCCGCTGAAAGGCCAATGGTTCCTCATATTCATTGATGTTCTGAAATTCGTCTATACAAACCACTATCTTCTTCCCCAAATCATCGGCAAGAGTTTGCGGTAAGTCTAGAATTTCATCGAACGACAATTTGTTCCCCCGAAACTCAAGGCCAAATGCCAATTCGTATGTATGGCTGGTATCAGACAAAGACACGATCGGCGCCAGACGTCCCAAATATTTCTTTACTCCAGCCACAAAACTCTCCCAAGCTCCTGTAGAAGCTTTCATCAAAGCATTCGCGTAAGCCGTATAAAACTGTTCCTCTGTACGGCAATTAAAGATATCTATTTGGCACACCAATATATCTTCACCTTTTCCGGCCAACTGAATGGCTACCTTATTCACCAGCGACGTCTTCCCCCAACGACGCGGAGAGATGATAATAGTATTAATCAAACTACCGAAATTACGGGTAAGTAAATCTACTTCCGCGTTTCGGTCGGTGAAGTTTTCCTTCTCGGCAATACGTCCGTACGTAAAGGGTGTATTCATAATTCTATCTTTCATTTGGTACAAAAATAAATAATTGAATTGAAATCAGCAAATTTGAAATGAGTTAGTTTGAAATCAAGTGATTTCAAACTAGTCAATTAAAGATGCAAAAGCCACCAAGAAAAAGCGGAGAGTGTTGGGAGATTCCAACTATTTGTTTATCTTTGTAAGCGTAATAGTAAAATACATTCAATTTATACTACACTTTATATAGGGAGGTCACAAGCTCCCTTTTTTTGTGCCCTTTCGTGAAAAGCACCCGGAAACTTCACAAACTTTCACCCAATAGTTCACCAACTTTTGCCAAAAGATGGAAGAATTTTTAGAGAAGATGGTGAAAAGTACCAAATATCATCGCCATATTTTTGATTTTCATCAGATGAAACGCGCGGATTATCTGATGAAACGTGCGGATTATCTGATAATCCCGCAGGATTAGTTGATAAAACCTACAACCCTCAACAGTGTGTTAATAATATATAAATTGCCTCTTGACAGAATTCAGCTCACGAGTGTCGTTTTGTATGGAAGTTTCTTTATTGAAAGCACTTTCTTCTTGCCTGTATGCAAGAAAAAAACTACATTTGCGCAACAAAATCAACCGAATAAGAATGAAATACAAATTCTCCCTCGCTATGTTCCTGCTTGTAGCACTCTCCATAATGGCAGGATGCAAAAAAAAGGACACTACCCTCAAGTTAAACACCCCGCACAACATCAAAGGCGTTATCAGTTACAAGCGCTCGTTTAACGACCTCAACGAAGCACACCTCTCCGTAGCACAAACCATCGGCATTGCCCCCATTGCCTCGCGCAAGGAAGCCGAAGCATTGAAAAGCAAACTCACGCACATCTGTACCAACGACCGCTATACGGTAGATTCGCTTACCCACTCGTTGCCGTACCTGGTACCGCAGGCAAGCAATTTGCTGGATACCATTGGCGCCAACTTCCTCGATTCGCTCACCGCCAAAGGCCTCAACCCGAATCACATCGTGGTAACATCTGTTCTGCGTACGCAGGACGATGTAAAGAACCTCCGCCGCCGCAACGGCAATGCCTCCGAGAACTCGGCACACTTTTATGGTACTACTTTCGATATTAGCTGGAAACGCTTCCGCAAGTTGAACGACCCCGACGGGCGCCCCTTGCAGGATGTAAGTGCCGACACCTTGAAGCTGGTACTTGCTGAAGTGCTGCGCGATATGAGCCAGGCCAACCGTTGCTACATTAAGTACGAATTGAAGCAGGGTTGCTTCCACATTACTACCCGGTAAAACAAATAAAACGACATGACATCCACTTACTTAGCATCCAAACCGCGTTACGAGATTCTGGACGGACTGCGCGGAGTAGCCGCACTGATTGTGGTGGCTTTTCACTTATTTGAAACCTACTCACCCAGTCCTGTTTATCAGATATTGAACCACGGATACCTGGCGGTAGACTTCTTCTTCCTGCTCTCGGGCTTCGTTATAGGCTATGCGTACGATGACCGTTGGAACCGCATGACCGTGAAAGACTTCTTCAAACGCCGCCTCGTGCGGCTGCATCCCATGCTTATCATGGGTACGTTGGTGGGTGCGGCGCTGTTTTACTTCGGCGACGCCCCGATGTTTGCCGCCGTAATGCAAACGCCCTGGTGGAAGATGTTGCTGATTGCCGTATTGGGTTGCCTCATGCTCCCCACCCCACCCTCAATGGATATCCGCGGATGGAGCGAAGTAAACTCACTGAACGGCGCCAGTTGGTCGCTGCTGTGGGAGTACATTGCCAATATATTGTACGCGCTGTTTATCCGCCACTTCTCCAAGCTGGCGTTGGGAATCTTCGTGGGGCTCTCGGCTTTGCTCGTTATCGACGTAGCATTTAACATCGACACCTTCGGGCTGCTGGCTCCCCGCGACTGGGCGAAGCATACCATGATTGGCGGGTTCAGCCTGTCGCCCGACCAACTGTACATCGGCACCGCCCGCCTGCTGTACCCGTTCTTTGCCGGGTTGCTCCTTTCGCGCATGGGCAAAGTGCTTACCATAAAAAGAGGTTTCTGGTGGTGCTCTGTGCTGATAGCCGCCGTATTGGTAATGCCGCGCATAGGTGGCGAAACCGATATGTGGATGAACAGTGCGTACGAAGCCTTCTCCATCCTCATTATATTTCCGCTCATCGTAGCATTGGGAGCCGGAAGTTCCATCACCGGAAAGCGTTCAGTAGCCATCTGCAAGTTCCTGGGCGAGATATCGTACCCGCTGTACATAACCCACTACCCGCTTATCTATGTGCAAATGGCTTGGGCAGCCGGGCATAAGGATGCACCGATGGGTACACACATCTGTGTAGCCGTATCGTTCTTCCTGATTGCTATCGCCGTGGCATATGCTTCCCTGCGCCTGTACGATGAGCCTGTACGTGAGTGGTTAAAACAGCGCTTCCTGATGAAAAAGAAATAATTTCTCAAAATAAAAATACAATTCCAAAGGATTCACTAAATTTGCAATTCATTTCCAATAGAATGAGTAAACCAATTTAATTTGATTGAATGATAGAGAAACTGATTGTTCTTGAAGACATTGACCCGGTCATCTTTTATGGAGTAAACAATACCAACATGCAACTCATTAAAGCGTTGTATCCTAAGTTGCGTATAGTGGCCCGAGGTAATGTAATTAAAGTGATGGGCGACGAGGAAGAGATGTGCGCCTTCGAAGAGAACATCATCAAGTTGGAAAAGTATTGTGCCGAATATAACTCCCTCAAAGAGGAAGTAATCATCGATATTATAAAAGGTAACGCCCCGCAGGCAGAGAAAGCCGGTAACGTGATTGTATTCAGCGTAACAGGCAAGCCTATCATTCCCCGCAGTGAGAATCAGCTCAAGTTGGTTGAAGGGTTTTACAAAAGCGACATGGTATTTGCCATCGGTCCCGCCGGTTCGGGAAAGACGTATACCGCCATTGCCCTTGCCGTGCGTGCCCTGAAGAACAAAGAAATTAAGAAGATTATCCTGAGCCGCCCTGCCGTAGAGGCCGGCGAGAAGCTCGGCTTCCTGCCCGGTGACATGAAGGATAAGATTGACCCCTACCTGCAACCGCTGTACGATGCCTTGCAGGATATGATTCCCGCCGCCAAACTCAAAGAGTATATGGAGCAGAACGTGATACAGATTGCTCCGCTTGCCTTTATGCGCGGACGCACGTTGAACGATGCCGTGGTGATTCTGGACGAAGCGCAGAACACTACCACCCAACAAATCAAGATGTTCCTCACCCGCATGGGCATGAACACCAAGATGATAGTAACGGGCGACGTGACACAAATCGACCTCCCGGTATCGCAAAGTTCGGGCCTTATACAAGCCCTGCGCATACTTAAAGGCGTGAAAGGTATCAGCGTGGTAGAGCTTAACAAGAAAGACATTGTGCGCCACAAACTGGTAGAGCGCATTGTAGAAGCCTACGAAAAGTTCGACAAGGAGGCCAAAGCGGAACGCGAACAAAAGAAACTGGAAGCAGAAAAGATTATGAAACAATAATAGGTATAAAGCAATGAAAGCATTAACAAGAACAGATTACAACTTCCCGGGACAGAAAAGTGTTTACCACGGGAAAGTACGCGATGTTTACAACATCAACGACGAGCAACTCGTTATGGTAGCTACCGACCGTATTTCGGCTTTCGATGTAGTATTGCCCAAAGGCATTCCTTTCAAAGGTCAGATGTTGAACCAAATTGCCGCCAAGTTTTTGGATGCTACGCAAGATATTTGCCCCAACTGGAAAGTAGCAACCCCCGACCCGATGGTGACCGTGGGTGTAGCCTGCCAGGGCTTTGCCGTTGAAATGATTGTACGCGGTTACCTGTGCGGTAGTGCCTGGCGTGCCTACAAGAACGGCGTACGCGAAATATGCGGTGTAAAAATACCCGATGGAATGCGTGAAAACGAACGTTTTCCACAACCCATCATCACTCCCACCACGAAAGCCGAAATGGGATTGCACGATGAAGACATCTCCAAAGAAGAAATACTGAAACAAGGACTGGCTACTCCCGAAGAGTATGCTACCCTTGAGAAATACACCCTTGCCCTCTTCCAACGCGGTACAGAGATTGCTGCTGAACGCGGATTGATTCTCGTGGATACCAAGTACGAGTTTGGCAAGAACAACGGAACCATCTACCTGATGGACGAAATCCATACACCCGACTCCAGCCGTTACTTCTACTCGGAAGGTTACCAGGCACGTTTCGAGAAAGGCGAAGCGCAGAAACAACTTTCGAAAGAGTTTGTACGCGAATGGTTGATGGACAACGGTTTCCAGGGCAAAGAAGGGCAACAGGTTCCCGAGATGACCGACGAGATTGTACGCCAAATAAGCGAACGCTACATTGAATTGTTCGAGAACATTACGGGTGAGAAGTTTGAGAAAGCATCGACCGATAATATTACCGAACGCATCGAGAAGAACGTAACTGCTTTCTTAACCAAGTAATGAACTACCCGCAGGAACATATCAAACCTTACAACGACGAGGGAAAGAAAGCGGAGCAGGTGGAGCAGATGTTTGATAACATTGCTCCTGCCTACGACCTGCTGAACCACACCCTTTCGCTGGGGATAGACCGTAGTTGGCGTCGCAAAGCCATCAAGTGGTTGCGCCCATTTGCTCCCAAACGCATACTGGACGTAGCTACCGGAACGGGCGACTTTGCCATCCTGGCTTGCCGCATGCTGCAACCCGAGCGGCTTACCGGAACGGATATCTCCGAAGGAATGATGAATGTGGGACGCGATAAAGTAACGAAGGCGGGACTCGCGGGCACCATCGACTTTGCCCGTGAGGACTGTACCTCGCTTACTTTTGCCGACCATAGTTTCGATGCGGTTACCGTAGCTTTTGGCATCCGTAACTTCGACAACCTGGATAAAGGACTCGAAGAAATGTGCCGGGTATTGGTTCCGGGCGGTCATCTGGTAATACTGGAACTCACCACCCCCGAACGCTTCCCGATGAAGCAGTTGTTTGCCGTCTATTCCAAAGTAGTAATTCCCGTACTGGGACGCCTGTTCTCCAAAGACAGCAGCGCCTACCGTTACCTGCCGCAAACCATCCGCGCCTTCCCGCAAGGAGAAGTGATGAAAGGCGTTATTGAACGCGCCGGTTTTGGCAAAGTAGAGTTTAAGCGGCTTACCTTTGGCATTTGCACGTTATATACAGCGACAAAATAAACTTTTTTACCCCCACGCAACATGAAAAAGTATGGTTTAATCGGTTATCCGCTCAAGCACTCGTTCTCGCGCGGATATTTCAATGAAAAGTTTCTCTCCGAGAATATCGATGCAGAGTATGTAAACTTTGAGATTCCCTCTATCGACGACTTCAAGAAGATTATAGATAACAACCCCAACCTGTGCGGGCTCAATGTTACCATTCCCTACAAAGAACAGGTAATTCCGTTCCTGAATGAGCTCGATCCCGACACGGCCAAGATAGGTGCTGTGAACGTAATCAAGATTATCCGCCTCCCCAAAGGTAAGCTCAAACTGGTGGGATACAACTCAGACATCATCGGATTTACCCAATCCATCGAGCCTTTGTTGTTGCCCAGCCACAAAAAGGCGTTGATTCTGGGCACGGGTGGTTCGTCTAAAGCCGTTTACCACGGATTGGCTAACCTGGGCATCGAGAGCAAATTTGTATCGCGCACTCCCCAACCCGGCATGTTTACCTACGAAGAGTTGAATGCTGAAATACTGGCCGAACACACCGTAATAGTAAACTGTACCCCGGTGGGTATGTTCCCCAAAGTAGACTTCTGTCCGGAAATTCCGTACGAGCATCTTACGCCCGACCATCTGTTGTATGACCTGCTGTACAATCCCAACGAAACCCTCTTTATGAAGAAAGGAAAAGAAAAGGGAGCCGTTACCAAAAACGGACTGGAGATGCTGCTCCTGCAAGCCTTTGCCGCTTGGGAGATTTGGGAAAAATAAAACACAAATGAAGAAGAAAATCATATACATGCTATTGCTGGTCATGCTCCTCCTTACCGGAGGCTTGACGGGCGGTAGCTTTTATATGCTCAACTACTCATTATCGCCAACCTTGAAGATGGATGGCGGACGGGAAGCAGCTTACCGGCACATGTACTCCAAATATCCTTTCCTGCAACCGTGGGCTGAGAACCTGCAACACACGCACCAACTCAAAGATACTTTTATTATTAACCACGAAGGCATCTGGCTGCATGCCATGTATGCTGCCGCCCCGCAACCTACCAACAAGACAGCCGTTATTATTCACGGCTACACGGACAATGCCATCCGTATGCTGATGATTGGCTACATGTTTAACCACGACCTGGGCTATAATATCCTCCTGCCCGACCTGCAATACCACGGTGAAAGCGGTGGAAAGGCTATTCAAATGGGTTGGAAAGACCGCCTGGACGTACTGCAATGGCTGGATGTCGCTAATCAGGTATTTGGCGACAGCACCCACATGGTTGTACATGGCATCTCCATGGGAGCCGCTACTGCCATGATGCTGTCGGGTGAATCGCTCCCATCCTATGTGAAGTGCATCGTTGAAGATTGTGGCTACACCAGTGTATGGGATCAGTTTGCCAAGGAACTCGACGAACAATTTGGTTTGCCCTCTTTCCCGTTACTCAACATCACATCCCAGCTTTGTAAATTCAAATACGGTTGGAACTTCGGCGAAGCCTCTTCTCTTAAGCAAGTGGCCAAGTGCTACCTTCCCATGCTTTTTATTCATGGAGATAAGGATACCTACGTGCCTACCTACATGGTTTACCAACTCTATGAAGCCAAACCCGAGCCAAAAGAACTTTGGATTGTCCCGGGTGCCAGGCATGCCGCATCTTATCAGGATAACAAAGAAGCCTACACCCAAAAAGTTGCCTCGTTTGTAGGTAAGTACATCTAAAAAGCGTACTTTTGCACACGCATACAAAAATCTTTCATTCATGAGTAATCAACGATACATGATGCGCGGAGTAAGTGCATCCAAAGAAGATGTGCACAACGCCATCAAGAACATTGATAAAGGTATCTTCCCGCAAGCATTCTGCAAAATAATTCCTGATATTTTGGGCGGCGACCCCGAGTATTGCAACATCATGCACGCCGATGGAGCCGGAACCAAATCGTCACTGGCGTATATGTACTGGAAAGAAACGGGCGACCTCTCCGTGTGGAAAGGTATTGCACAGGATGCGCTGATTATGAATATCGACGACCTGCTTTGCGTAGGTGCGGTAGATAACATCCTCGTATCGTCCACCATCGGTCGTAACAAACTCCTGATTCCGGGCGAAGTAATCTCGGCCATTATCAACGGTACCGATGAATTACTGGCGGAACTCCGCGAAATGGGTGTAGGCGTGTATGCCACCGGTGGCGAAACAGCCGACGTAGGCGACCTGGTACGTACCATCATCGTTGATAGTACCGTTACTTGCCGCATGAAACGCGCCGATGTCATCGACAATGCCAACATCCGTCCGGGTGATGTGATTGTGGGATTGGCATCTTCGGGACAAGCCACGTATGAGAAAGAGTACAACGGCGGTATGGGTAGCAACGGCCTCACCAGTGCCCGTCACGATGTATTTGCCAAATACTTAGCCAGCAAATATCCCGAAAGCTACGACGCAGGTGTTCCTGCCGAACTGGTTTACTCGGGTGGTCTGCAACTCACCGATGAAGTAGAAGGTTCGCCCATCAATGCCGGCAAACTGGTACTCTCGGCTACCCGCACGTATGCACCGGTAGTAAAGAAGTTACTCGATGCTCTTCGCCCCCAGATACACGGTATGGTACACTGCTCAGGTGGTGCGCAAACCAAAGTATTGCACTTTGTGGGTGATGTACGCGTAGTGAAAGATAACCTCTTCCCCGTTCCCCCATTGTTCCGCACCATTCAGGAACAAAGCGGCACCGACTGGGCGGAGATGTACAAAGTATTCAATATGGGGCACCGGTTGGAAGTGTACCTATCACCCGAACATGCCGCCGAAGTGATTGCAATCTCCGAGTCATTCGGCATCCCCGCACAAATTGTAGGACGCGTAGAAGAAAGCGACCGGAAAGAACTCATCATTAACAGCGAATTTGGAGAATTCAGATATTAATCAATGGCAGATAACACTATTTTAGAGAAACTCGATGGCCTGGTAGCCCGCTTTGAAGAAGTTTCTACCCTGATTACCGACCCGTCGGTTATTGCCGACCAGAAGCGGTATGTAAAACTGACTAAGGAATACAAAGAGATGGGCGATCTGATGAAAGCCCGTCAGGAATACATCAACCTGCTGGCAGGTATTAACGAGGCGAAGGAGATTATCTCCACCGAGAACGACCAGGAGATGCGCGAAATGGCACGCGAAGAACTGGAAACCTGCCAAACCCGTCTACCTCAGCTGGAAGAAGAGATAAAAATCATGTTGATTCCCGCCGACCCGCAAGATGGTAAGAACGCTATCCTTGAAATTCGTGGCGGTACAGGAGGCGATGAGGCAGCTATCTTTGCCGGCGATTTGTTCCGCATGTACACCAAATATTGCGAAAAGAAAGGCTGGCGACTGGAAGTATCCAATGCCAACGAAGGAACAGCAGGCGGATTCAAAGAAATCATCTGCTCCATTACAGGCGATAACGTATACGGTACCATGAAATACGAATCGGGCGTACACCGCGTGCAACGTGTTCCGGCTACAGAAACACAAGGGCGTGTACATACCTCGGCCGCCTCGGTAGCCGTACTTCCCGAAGCCGAAGAGTTCGACGTAGTCATCAATGAAGGCGAAATTAAGTGGGATACCTTCCGCTCGGGTGGTGCCGGCGGCCAGAATGTAAACAAAGTAGAGTCGGGTGTACGTTTGCGCTACGTTTGGAAGAACCCCAACACAGGTGTGGGCGAAGAAATTCTCATTGAATGTACCGAAACGCGCGACCAGCCCAAGAACAAGGAACGTGCATTGGCACGCCTGCGTACCTTTATATACGATAAGGAACACCAGAAATACATCGACGATATTGCATCCAAGCGTAAGACGATGGTATCTACCGGCGACCGCTCGGCTAAAATCCGTACGTACAACTATCCGCAAGGTCGTATTACCGACCACCGCATTAACTATACTATCTATAACCTGTCTGCCTTTATGGACGGAGAAATCCAGGAATGCATCGACAGGTTGATTGTAGAAGAGAATGCCGAACGGATGAAAGAAAGCGAACTTTAACCCCTAATCACTATTCCCCATGGATAAGCAACAATTATTCGAGAACATAAAGCGCAAGAAATCGTTTCTTTGCGTAGGTCTTGATACCGATATTCAAAAGGTTCCGGCTCACTTGCTAAAGGAAGAAGACCCTATCTTTGCCTTCAACAAAGCCATCATTGATGCTACTGCCGATTATTGCATTGCCTACAAACCCAACCTGGCTTTCTACGAATGTCTGGGTGTAAAGGGATGGATAGCTTTTGAAAAGACAGTATCTTACATCAAAGAGAACTATCCCGACCAATTCATCATTGCCGATGCCAAACGCGGCGATATCGGTAATACCTCTTCCATGTATGCCCGCACCTTCTTTGGCGATTTGGATATCGATTCGGTAACCGTAGCACCTTACATGGGCGAAGACAGCGTGACCCCCTTCCTGGAATACGCCGGTAAGTGGGTAATCCTGTTAGCGCTGACTTCTAACAAAGGTTCGCACGACTTCCAACTGATGGAAGATGTAAACGGTGAACGTTTGTTTGAGAAGGTGTTGCGCCAATCACAAGCCTGGGGTAACGACGAACGTATGATGTACGTAGTAGGTGCCACACAAGGTCGTGCCTTTGAAGACATCCGCAAGATTGTACCCAATCACTTCCTGTTGGTTCCCGGCGTAGGCGCGCAGGGAGGCTCACTGGAAGAAGTATGTAAATACGGAATGAACAGTACCTGCGGCTTAATTGTTAATTCTTCACGCGCCATCATTTACGCGGATAAAACGGAGAACTTCGCCGTTGCAGCCCGTGCCGCAGCCCAAGAGGTACAAGCCGAAATGGAAGAGCAATTGAAAGCCATCTGCTAATGCCCCAGGAAAGAAAAATCATCAACGACCCGGTATTCGGGTTCATCAATATTCCCAAAGGTTTGCTGTACAACGTAGTACAGCACCCTTTGTTGCAACGTCTCACCCGCATCCGGCAGATGGGACTGGCTCCGGCGGTATATCCCGGTGCACAACACACCCGCTTTCAACACTCCCTGGGTGCTTTCTACCTGATGAGCGAAGCCATTACCCACCTGGCTGCCAAAGGACATTCCATATCCGACGATGAAGCCGAAGCCGTACAAGCCGCTATTCTGCTCCACGATATAGGGCATGGTCCTTTCTCGCACGTATTAGAAAATACCATTGTGAAAGGAATGCCGCACGAAGAAATTTCGCTCATGCTTATGGAACGGATGAACAAAGAGATGAACGGACAGCTCACGCTTGCCATCCAGATATTCAAAGACCAGCATCCTAAACGTTTCCTGCACCAATTGGTAAGCGGACAGCTCGACATGGACCGGCTCGACTATCTGCGCCGTGACAGCTTCTATACCGGTGTTATCGAAGGAAATATCGGTTCGGCACGTATCATCAAGATGCTCGATGTAAAGGACGACCGCCTGGTGGTAGAATCCAAAGGTATCTACTCCATCGAAAACTTCCTCACCGCCCGCCGCCTGATGTACTGGCAGGTGTACCTGCACAAAACCGCCGTTGCTTACGAACGCATGTTGGTAAGCAGCCTGTTGCGTGCCAAAGAACTGGCGGCACAAGGAATCGAGCTATTCGCCTCGCCCGCCCTTCGGTTCTTCCTGTACAATAACATCGACAAAGAAACCTTTTACGCCCATCCGGATTGCCTGGAACACTTCACCCGGTTGGACGATAACGATATATGGACATCACTCAAGGTGTGGTGCGACCATCCCGACAAGGTACTATCTACCCTCAGCCAGGGCATGGTTAACCGCAAGCTGCTCAAGGTAGAAATATCGTCGAAACCTTTCAAGAAAGAACGTAAGAATGAGTTAATTGCACAAATCAGCAAGAAGTTAAACATTTCCCTTTCCGATGCGCACTATTTTGTCTCCACCCCCGGTATCGAAAAGAATATGTATAACCCCGCCGACGACAGCATTGATATACTATACAAAGACGGAACCATCAAGAATATAGCCGAAGCGTCGGACATGTTGAACATCTCTTTACTATCTAAAAAAGCAAAAAAATACTACATATGTTATTACAGATGGGACGAGAATACATAAAAAACGACCAAAGAGTAAGGATATATAAAAAAAAAGTCCGTTCTTTGTGATTTGAATTAAAAACACATTAAGAATTTATTAAATATGGAGTTCTCGGCTAAGCAGATAGCAACATTTATCCAGGGGGAAATCGTTGGAGACGAACAGGCTACCGTACATACTTTTGCAAAGATTGAGGAAGGAATACCCGGTGCCATCTCTTTCTTATCGAACCCCAAATACACCTCCTATATTTACGATACCCAATCCAGTATTGTACTGGTAAACAAAGATTTTGTACCGGAAGGCGAAATCAAAGCCACGCTTATCAAAGTAGACAATGCTTACGAGAGCCTGGCTAAATTGCTGAACCTGTACGAAATGAGCAAACCTCAAAAAACGGGCATCGACCCGCTGGCAAGCATTGCAACAACCGCCCAAATCGGCGAAAACGTATACATCGGTCCCTTTGCCGTAGTAGGCGAACAGGCCGTTATCGGAGATAATACCCGCATCTACCCTCACACGTATGTAGGCGATGGCGCCAAAGTAGGCAGCGGATGTATTCTTTATTCAAACGTAAACGTTTATCACGATTGCCGCATCGGCAATGAATGTATCCTCCACTCGGGAGTGGTCATTGGAGCCGATGGTTTCGGCTTTGCCCCCACCCCGGACGGATATGATAAAATACCCCAAATAGGAATTGTTATCCTGGAAGACAAGGTTGAAGTAGGTGCCAATACCTGTATTGACCGTGCAACGATGGGCGCTACTGTAATTCACAGTGGTGTGAAGCTGGATAACCTCATTCAAATAGCACACAACGACGAAATTGGTTCGCATACGGTAATGGCTGCCCAGGTGGGCGTTGCCGGTTCAACCAAAATAGGCGAATGGTGTATGTTTGGCGGCCAGGTAGGAATAGCCGGACATAGCAAAATAGGCGATAAAGTGAACTTGGGGGCCCAGTCGGGTGTTCCCGGTAATATAAAATCAGGCAGCCAGTTAATTGGCACGCCGCCCATGGAGCTGAAGCAATATTTCAAATCGTCCATTGCGCAAAAAAGCCTGCCCGAAATGCAGCAAGAGGTGAGAGCCCTCCGCAAAGAATTAAATGAATTGAAACAACTATTAAATAAGTAACCCATGCTGAAACAACAAACGCTGAAAGATAGCTTTTCACTTAGTGGAAAAGGACTCCATACAGGTCTGAACCTGACAGTGACATTCAATCCGGCCCCTGAAAACCACGGGTACAAAATTCAACGGATTGACTTAGAAGGACAGCCGGTCATTGATGCAGTAGCTGATAATGTAACAGAAACCACACGCGGAACCGTTCTCTCAAAGGGTGGTGCCAAGGTAAGTACCATTGAACATGGAATGGCAGCCTTGTACGCGTTGGGTATTGACAACTGCCTGATTCAGGTAGACGGTCCCGAGTTCCCTATCTTGGATGGTAGCGCCCAATATTATGTAAACGAAATAGAACGTGTAGGCATCGAAGAGCAAAGTGCTGTGAAAGATTTCTACATCATTAAATCAAAGATTGAGTTTCGTGACGAAAGCACAGGCTCGTCAATCATTGTTTTACCGGACGATAGTTTCAGCCTCAACGTGATGGCAGCTTACGATTCTACCATCATCCCGAACCAGTTTGCCACATTGGAAGACATGGGTAAATTCAAGGACGAGATTGCCGCCAGCCGTACCTTCGTGTTTGTACGCGAAATTGAACCGCTGTTGGGCGCCGGCCTTATCAAAGGTGGCGACCTGGACAATGCCATCGTTATCTACGAACGTCAGATGTCTCAGGAAAACTATGACAAGCTGGCCGATGTAATGGGCGTTCCCCACATGGATGCGGCACAATTGGGATACATCAACCACAAACCATTGGTATGGCCCAATGAATGTGCCCGTCACAAATTATTGGATGTTATTGGCGACCTTGCCCTGATTGGAAAGCCCATCAAGGGACGTATCATCGCTACCCGTCCGGGACATACCATCAACAACAAGTTTGCCCGCCAGATGCGCAAAGAAATACGTCTGCACGATGTACAGGCGCCTATCTACGACTGCAACCAGGAGCCTATCATGGATGTAAACCGTATCCGCGAATTGCTTCCGCACCGTTACCCGTTCCAATTGGTAGATAAGGTAATTGAAATTGGCGCCAACTACATTGTAGGCGTTAAGAACGTAACTGCCAATGAGCCCTTCTTCCAGGGACACTTCCCGCAAGAGCCCGTTATGCCGGGCGTATTGCAGATTGAATCTATGGCACAATGCGGTGGATTATTGGTACTCAATCAGGTAGATGAGCCCGAACGTTACTCTACTTACTTCATGAAAATAGACGGTGTGAAGTTCCGCCAAAAGGTAGTTCCCGGAGATACATTAATCTTCCGCGTAGAGCTGCTGGCACCTATCCGCCGTGGTATTTCGACCATGAAAGGGTATGTTTTTGTTGGCGAAAAGGTAGTTGGCGAAGCTGAGTTTATGGCCCAAATAGTAAAAAACAAATAAAACAACTTTATGATAAGTCCTTTAGCGTACATTCACCCCGAAGCGAAAATCGGTAACAACACAGAGATTGGCCCCTTCGTTTACATCGACAAGAATGTAATCATTGGCGACAATAATAAAATCATGCCCAATGCTACCATCCTGTACGGTTCACGTATCGGAAACGGGAACACCATTTTCCCGGGTGCCGTGGTTGGGGCTATTCCGCAAGACTTAAAGTTTCAGGGCGAAGAAAGCACTGCCGAAGTGGGCGACAACAACGTTATCCGCGAGAATGTAACCATTAACCGCGGAACGGCAGCCAAAGGCAAAACAGTAGTAGGCAATAACAACCTGCTAATGGAAGCTGTACACGTAGCACATGACGCCATTGTGGGCAACGGCTGTATCATTGGTAACGCTACCAAGATGGCAGGTGAGATTATTATCGACGACAATGCCATTGTTAGTGCCGCCGTACTGATGCACCAGTTTTGCCGCGTAGGCGGATACGTAATGATACAGGGCGGAAGCCGCTTTAGCAAGGACATCCCGCCGTACATCATTGCCGGCCGCGATCCCATTACCTATTGCGGTATCAACATCATTGGTTTACGCCGCCGAGGATTCTCTAATGAGTTGATTGAGAACATTCACAATACCTACCGCATTATTTACCAGAGTGGCCTCAACATCTCAGATGCTCTGGCAAAGGTAGAAGCAGAAATTACCATGACTCCCGAGATTGAGTACATCGTAAACTTTGTACGTGGCTCTGAACGGGGAATTATTAAATAAGACGAAACCAGTTTTGTAGTATGATATACAGATTTACACTTATCTCTGACGAAGTAGATAACTTTGTAAGAGAAATACAGATTGACCCGGAAGCAACTTTCTATGATTTCCACCAGGCAATTCTGGCATCTGTGAATTACACAGACGACCAAATGACTTCTTTCTTTATCTGCGACGACGATTGGGAAAAGGAAAAAGAAATCACGCTGGAAGAGATGGACAGCAATCCGGAAATGGATAGTTGGGTAATGCGCGAAACTACATTGAGTGAACTCATTGAAGACGAAAAGCAAAAGCTATTGTTTGTATTTGATTACATGACAGAGCGTTGCTTCTTCATTGAACTCTCTGAAATCATTACCGGCAAAGAAGTGAAAGCAGCTAAATGTACCGTGAAAGAAGGTGATGCTCCACAGCAAACCATCGACTTTGAAGAGATGGTAGCAGCCGGCGGTTCACTCGACCTGGACGAAAACTTCTACGGTGACCAGGACTTCGACATGGAAGACTTTGACGAAGAAGGGTTCGATATGGGCAACGGTGCTTCAGACGGAGGCGGCAGCGCCTTTGAAGAAGAACGTTTCTAAATGTCGCGCCCCACATTACTTGTACTTATAGGCCCTACAGGTGTCGGGAAGACGGAACTCAGCCTCCAACTGGCAGAACATTACCACACGAGTATCGTTTCTTCCGATTCCCGACAATTGTATGCCGACCTCCAAATAGGAACGGCTGCTCCTACCCCGCAGCAACTACAACGTGTGCCACACTACCTGGTGAGCACCTTGAAACTCACCGATTATTACAGTGCCGCCCAATACGAAGCGGAAGCGCTCTCCATCCTCGAAACTTTATTCAAGCAACATCCGGTAGTGGTACTTACCGGTGGCTCTATGATGTATGTCGATGCCATCTGCAAAGGCATCGACGACATTCCTACGGTAGATGCCGATACCCGTGCGCTGATGATACGGAAATATGAAACCGAAGGATTAGATTCGCTCTGCGCCGAGCTGAAACTCCTGGACCCGGAATACTACCTGATTGTGGACTTAAAGAATCCCAAGCGTGTAATACATGCCCTGGAAATATGCTACATGACGGGGAAAACATACACCTCCTTCCGCACGCAACAAGTAAAGCAACGCCCTTTCGATATTATTAAGATAGGACTCACCCGCGACCGCGAAGAGTTATACCAACGCATCAACCTCCGGGTAGACCAAATGATGCAGGAGGGATTGTTAGAAGAAGCGCGTTCCGTATATCCCTACCGCCACCTCAACTCCCTGAATACGGTAGGTTACAAAGAACTCTTTAACTACCTGGATGGTGAATGGGAACTCCCCTTTGCCGTTGAAAAAATAAAGCAGAACTCACGCATCTACTCCCGCAAACAGATGACGTGGTTTAAACGCGACACCGAAATACGATGGTTCCATCCGGAGCAAAGCGCCGAGATATTTG
This sequence comes from Bacteroides sp., assembly GCA_031554285.1. Taxonomy (GTDB): domain Bacteria; phylum Bacteroidota; class Bacteroidia; order Bacteroidales; family Bacteroidaceae; genus Bacteroides. The sequence continues at coordinate 2,156 of JAVBVL010000086.1, read as the reverse complement.
CCTACCTTGACGAAAAGATATGCAAGAAGAAGTAACCATTGCTATTATACTGTTCCTGCTGTTTGTTATCCTGCTGAAACGGCAGCACCGTAAAACACAGGTAGCCAAGCTGAAATACGCCGCCGAGGAGAAAGAACGCCAGTTTCTCTCCTACCAAAAAGACACCGAACGCCGTCTTACCCGCAAATACATTGAAGGGCTTGAAAGCGAACGTCACCGCCTGGCCACCGAACTGCACGACGATGTATGCCACCGCCTGTTGGCATTAGAAATAAAAGCTTCCAACTATCCCGGCTCCCCCGAAACGGCGGAGAACATCCGGATTCTATCAGACATCCGCAACCGGGTGCGCAATATTTCGCATGAACTGATGCCCCCTGTATTCCAACATGCAACGATAGACGAGATGCTGAACGACCACCTTCGCCACCTGCAATGTCCCAAGGGGTTAGAAATTACGTACACCTCCACCGAAGGAGTAGCGTGGAATGAGATTAAGGATGAAATAGGATTTGAGTTTTACCGCATCGTACAGGAAGCCGTTAATAACACCATTAAGCACAGTGCAGCCACACAGTTGCATGTAACGCTCCACGCAGAAGAAGACCTGTTAACTGTATCTGTGGAAGACAACGGCAAGGGATTCGACACGGAAAAAAAGACCGAAGGTATTGGCTTACGTTCCATCCGCCAACGTGCCGAAGCTATTAATGCTACCGTACACATTACTTCACAGCCGGGTGCAGGTACCCGTATAAAAGTACAAGCCAACATTACGGCATAAAGAAGCCCGCTGGTGGGAATAGAGCAAGGTTATTATATGAGAGTTTAAAATCTAACCATTCCACCAACGGGCCAAAAAAGATTATTACTTTATTCGTCCTCCAACGCAATTACTAACGGAGAACTACTTACTTTCACTGTACCCGTTTTCACGCCAATATAACTAACTTTCAAGGTAGCATCCTTCGCTGCCTTCAACTGGAATACACCTTTAGTATCGGTAATGGTTCCTATATTGGTTCCTTCTATCAGGACACTGGCGCCTATAATGGGATTGCCTTTCTTATCTGTTACTTTACCGGTTACTTGTATGCCGTCGCCATTCTTTTGTGAACCGTAACCTACTACTAATACATCATTAGCTGTGGCAGACATGGCAATACCGTCCGACAATTTCTCTTTGGCCTTGTTCGCCTCTCTGGCATCAAGTTGCTCCTTGGTGAACAAATTAATTACAATCGCTCCGCTACTCGCCTTCTCGCCATACATATCTATGGAAGTCTTATCTTTTAACACACTAATACTTTCAATGTGCGAGGGATTGATAGAATTCATTACATCCTGAGTAACCTCTATCCCATTGACAATAATCAACGGAAATTTCCCATTTACCGCCAAATCTTCCAGTGTTGTTGCTTTCTTTCCACCTTCTATTTTAAAGGTAATCGGAAAAGTATATTTACACGCAACAGCCTTACCATCGTGCATTCCCGGTGTCCAACGTGGCATGTTTGTAACTACACGTATGGCTTCCGCATCCAGAGCAGAATCTATTGAACGCACTACTTTAGGCGATGTAACGCTACCATCGGCTGCAATCACTACCTGCACAATAACCCGTCCTTGCACATCCGCATCTTGGGCACTTGCCGGATATTTAATATTGCGTGAAATATATTCCATCATGGCAGCATTGCCTCCCGGGTACAAAGGCATCGTTTCCGCAATAGAATACACCCCATCTTCTTTTTGAATAAATACCCCTCCTTTAGTACGCTTGGCAGTATCTGCCACCGCTACGGAGACTACAGGTGCAGCGGGCGTTACGGCTGCTACACTTTCTGCCAGTTTTGTTTCAACAATTGCAGTCAAATCATTAACTTTGACGGCAGAAATCTCTTCCACTTTGTTAGAGACTTCGGGACGGGCAAAGACAGATACGGTAATAGCTGCCAACGGAAGTACATACAAGTACTTCAAACGTGCCCACGGACTTGATTTTTCTTTTAACATCATAGTGATACGTTTTTTAAGTTTACTGTGATTAAAGCTGTTGGCCATAGAGTAGAGCCTTGTGCCGACAGCTTTTTTTATTAATAATAATTGGTATTGTTTTGCATCGACGCCTTGTTGGATAACGGTTTCGTCCGCCT